>NZ_JPWT01000054.1:0-92430 GCF_000773065.1 Burkholderia sp. ABCPW 111
GCCCGTCACCGACGAGAAATCGCCGCCCGATTCGCGGATCACGGGCGCCGATTCGCCGGTGATCGCCGATTCGTCGACCGACGCGACGCCTTCGATCACCTCGCCGTCCGCCGGAATCGCGTCGCCCGCCTCGACGAGCACGACGTCGCCGCGGCGCAGGTCGCTCGCGGTCATGATGCGGATCGGCGATTTCGGGTGCGGCCCCTCGAGCTTCTTCGCCATCACGTCGTGCCGCGCGGCGCGCAACGATGCCGCCTGCGCCTTCGAGCGCCCTTCGGCGAGCGCCTCGGCGAAGTTCGCGAACAGCACGGTGAACCACAGCCACAGCGCGACCGCGAGAATGAAGCCCGCGGGCGCCTCGGCGTCGCCGCGCAGCGCGGCGATCCACAGGACCGTCGTCAGGATGCTGCCGACGTACACGCAGAACATCACCGGGTTGCGCAACTGCGTGCGCGGCGCGAGCTTGCGCAACGAATCGACCAAAGCCGGCCGGACGATGGCCGGATCGAACATCGAGCGCGCCGCGAGGCGCGCGTGCCCGAGGTTGTCGGGGCGATGTTGCGATGCTTGGTTATCCTGAATCATGTCTACCTCGCCATGAACGACGTCAATGACCGGCGATCATCATCAGATGCTCGACGACCGGGCCGAGCGCGAGCGCCGGCACATAGGTCAGCGCGCCGACGAGCAGCACCGTGCCGAGCAGCAGCACGACGAACAGCGGACCGTGCGTCGGCAGCGTGCCGGCCGTCACCGCGATGCGCTTCTTGCCCGCGAGCGAGCCCGCGATCGCGAGCACCGGAATGATCGTGCCGAGGCGGCCGAACCACATCGCGATCGCGAGCGTCACGTTGTAGAACGGCGTGTTGACCGAGAGGCCCGCGAACGCGCTGCCGTTGTTGTTCGCGGCCGAGCTGTACGCGTAGAGAATCTCCGAGAAGCCGTGCGGGCCCGGATTCGCGACGCCCGCCACGCCGGCCGCCGACAGCACGGCGACCGACGCGCCGACGAGCACGAGGAGCGGCGTCAGCAGAACGGCAATCGACACCATCTTCATCTCGTACGATTCGATCTTCTTGCCGACGTACTCCGGCGTTCGTCCGATCATCAGCCCGGCGACGAACACCGCCAGCAACGCGAAGACGAGCATTCCATAGAGTCCGGAACCCACCCCGCCGAAGATCACTTCGCCGAGTTGGATCAACATCAGCGGGACGAATCCGCCCAGCGGCGTCAACGAATCGTGCATGTTGTTCACCGCGCCGCACGACGCCGCCGTCGTGGCGACGGTGAAGATGCCCGACTGCGCGATGCCGAATCGGGTTTCCTTGCCTTCCATGTTGCCGCCGTCCTGAACGGGCGACGCGCGCTGATCGACGTTCAGCGTCGTGAAGACGGGATTGCCGGCCTGCTCCGCGGATATTTCGCCCCAGCACGCAACGGCGAACGCGATCGTCATCGCCGCGAGAATCGCATGGCCCTGCCGGCGGTCGCCCACCATACGGCCGAACACGACGCACAACGCGGCGGGGATGATCAGTATCGCGATCATCTGCGTGAAATTGGCGACGGGCGTGGGATTCTCGTAAGGATGCGCGGAGTTTGCATTGAAGAATCCGCCGCCGTTCGTGCCGAGCATCTTGATCGCTTCCTGCGATGCGACGGGCCCCATCGCGATCGTCTGCTTGTCGGCCTTGAAGTCCGCCATCACCGCATTGCCCTTCGCGTCCTTGACCGGATTGCCTTGCGCGTCCGTCTTGGGCGCCTGGTAGTGCGTGACCTGCAACGTCGGCACGTCGACATACGACGAGAAGTTCTGGATCGCGCCCTGGCTCACGAGCGCGACGGCGACGACGAGCGCGGCCGGCATGAGGATATAGAGCGTGATGCGCGTGAAGTCGACCCAGAAGTTGCCGATCGTCTTCGACGTATGGCGCGCGAAGCCTCGGATCAATGCGACCACGACGGCAATGCCCGTGGCCGCCGAAAAGAAATTCTGCACCGTCAGCGCGGCCATCTGCGTCAGATAGCTGACGGTCTGCTCCGGCGTGTAGTCCTGCCAGTTGGTGTTCGTGACGAAGCTCACCGCGGTGTTGAACGCGGCGTCCGGCGTCATCGGGCCGAATGCTTGCGGATTGCCCGGCAGCCATTGCTGGATGCGCAACACGCCGTACACGACGACGACGCCGAGCGCGTTGAACGCGACGACGGCCATCGCGTATTGCCGCCACGACATCTCCGCGGCGGAATCGACGCCGGCTAGCCTGTACAGCGCGGTCTCGACCGGTCGCCCTACGCGGAGCACGATCGCCGACTTGCCGTCGAGCACATTCGCCATGTATCGCCCGAGCGGAATCGCCAGCGCGATCAATAAGACGATAAAAATGCCCGTCTGGATCGAATTGTTCAGGTTCATTCGAGATCCTCCGCGCGCAGAAGCGCATAGAGGAGATAGACGAACAAGACGGCCGTCGCGGCGCCCGCGAGCCACATCATCCAGGCACTCATGAGCGGCCTCCCGACGTGCGGCGCAGTTTGTCGCAACCGGCGATCATCGCGGCGATCAAGCCGCCGAATACGCCGATGGCGATGAGGTAAAGGAGATACATGGTCGCGCCTCCAAGCGGAAACCCGCTAAACCCAGCGTATGAGAGCCACGGTAAACTTCCCGAAAAACCGAAGCGCGGGACTATAAAAGTTGCGTAAACAGAAACGGCGGAGGCGTCGGGTGAGAGAAAGCGAATGCGCGCCATCGCATCGGAGCGTCGAGCAACTTCGAGCGGCTCGATGCGAAATGAATAGAACCCCTGATCACTTCGGCGCAGCACGCCTGCGTCGGCGTCCCGCGCTCGGACGTAGCTTAGTCACGCGTTTTTACAGACAATTGACGTGAGTCAACTCTGTGACCAACGCCGAAATTTTGCATCGCCGCGTCGAACGCGGTTCGACTTCGTTTCGTTTTCTGTTCGAACTTCAATACGCCGGCAGACGTATCGATGAGGTCGCCTCGGAGGCGTTCGGCGTTCGGCGTTCGGCATTCGGCATTCGGCGTTCAGCGTTCGGCGTTCGGCGTTGGACCACCACGAATCTCGCCATGCATAGCCGTTCACGTTTCGGAGCTCAATCAAGAATGGATAGCGAGAATTCGCGATCTTTCGACGGGACGCCTGAGCGCTAGCGCTCCCGCGCTCAAGTCGTGAATGCGTGAGTGCATGAATGCATGAATGCGCATTCACCCGCGCCTGACTGCAGGTGACGGAAAGCGGCATCCGCAAGGCGTGCGGATTCGCAAGAGGCACGCCATCGCCTCTCTTCAACCGTGAACGCACACCGTCGGCGAAGCCGCGACCGCGTGCGGACCACGATGATTCGTCCGGATGCGATGCGCCGCGTGTCGGTGAGGCGCGCCGGCGCGAACGTGGCGGCGCCGCGGCGACGGCCGAGCGCGCGCGCCTGCATCGCGCTCTCGACATTCCGCCGCCCCGCGCTACGCGCGGAACACGCATCGACAAGCGCGCCGACCCATCCTCCTTTACGACCTTTTTACTTGTCACCGGATCGCGGCTCAATAAAATATCAACCGTAATCCAACCGAGAGCCGGCGACATGACCATCCGATGTCCTCGTCCCCCAAGTTGCATCGCTACCTGACAGGCAGGACGCAAGCTCTTTTCCTCGAGCCATCGTCCTGCCGAAAGGCGGGCGGTGCGCGCCGCTAGCTACCCTTCCCGAGTGTCCTTCGGCCCGCAGGAATGGCCCGGCTGCCGCAACTCCGGCGGCAGCGCGCCATGCGGGGCTGCGTTCGCTCGCGGAAACCGCAACGCGCGCACGATGCCCGCGTTCCGAGGCGCGGCACGTCGCCATCGAGCTGATATCTGGCAATGGCCTTCCGACGGCGTCGACGCGCCCGGGCCGAATCCCGAGAGCCGGGACGGGCCGACCGTCGACACGACGCGGCTCCTGCTCTTCGCCCGCCCCTTCGGACTTCGCATCGTTTTGCGCGTGGCGAACGATGCGATACGCATGTGCGCCATGCGTGTTGAAGAAAGGATTGCTGATGAACGAGTTCCATGGAAATTCGGCGCCGGCGAGCATGCCGCGGCTGAGCGCGCATGAAATGGCGGCGCTGATGCTGCTCGAACATGCGCCCGTCGAAATCGAGCGGGGAACGCTCGACATGACGATGCTCCGCGACGCAGGGCTGGCGGAACTGATCGATCGGGAAAAGGGCGCGCCCAAGTTCTCGATCACGCGGAAAGGAAAAGTCCTGCTGCGCATCCTGAGCGAATTGATCCCGCGGGAGAGCGTCGGGCGGCCGAGCCGGCGATCCTGATTTCGAGCGCGCGTCGCCGAACGCGTGAGAGGCAACATGTGCATCGCCGCAACACGCGCCGGACGGCTCGAGCGATTTTGATTCACGGGCATGCCCGCTCGCATGCATTGCATTCGACGAATCTGGAGCATCGACATGTTTGAAATCAACAAGAACTACACGCGCGAATTCATCCACACGGCCTGCGGCGGCAGCAAGCAGGCGTTTTTGCCCACGAAGAACGGCAAGGTCGTCGCCGCCTGCCTGCGGACGGATCTCAATCCGCAAGCGCCCGATGTCATTATCTGCGACGGCAGCGCTTCGGCAAGAGCCGCCGGCAGGACGCTCGCCAATCAGGGCGGCGCCATTCCCGTGTTCATCAAGATGGAGACGGACGCGTTTCGTTTCATCGGCCTGTTTGCCGTCAGCGAATCGTTGACCGCACCGCTCGACTGCACGCCTTTTGTGCGCAACAGCGGGTTCACGACTGGTCAGGTTTCGCGCGTCCTGAAGATGAAACGTTGCGAATAGGCGCGAGTGAAGGCGGCGCGGACGAGCGTTCGGCGCCCGGCCGCCACGCGATTCCCGGTGAGCGGCTCGGGCGCTTGCGCCCCGCGCGGCGTTTCCGTCGTCGCGCTGGCGCGCGATCGCCTGCGACACGAACGCTGGGGCTTTCGCCGCACTGATCGGCACGCCTGCGAATGCGTTCTTCGCGCAACGCGCATGTCCGCGCTGCGCGCGCGATCAGCAAACTCCGGCCGGGGGCTCGCAACACAATGGCGACGTCGACGTGCGAAACGATTCGAGGCCGCAGGAAACACATCGGAAACGAACCGGAAACGATCGACCGCGAATTCGGGAAGACCGTCCTTCGCGAACGAGCAACGAGCCTCTATCGCGAATCGCTCGCTCTCCGCGGCGGTTCCTCGGCTCGCGCATCGCGCCGCGAAGCCACCGAGCACGAGCGCGACGATTCCCGTCGCGCGCCGCACGGGATGAGAACCTCGCATCGATCTCCCGGCGGCGGCCCATGATGTGCCGCCTATCGCCCAGGGCGTGGCCCCTTCCGCGCGAACTCGGCGACGATCGGGCCATAATCCTCGAGCGGCGGAAACGTCGCGAAACCGTGCATCGCGCCGGTCCTCGCCCAAGGCAGCGCCTCGCTGGTATAGGTCTCGACGTAAGGGGTGAACCATCCGAAATCGTCGAGCATCGACGGGCGAACGTTGACGAATCCCATGCTGGGTTCGAGCTCGGTGAACACCCAGCTCTTGCACCAGTCACAATGCCGGTGACGGATCTGCTCGCCGTGCAGGCCGCCGACAACCGGCTCGCCTTCAGTCACGCGAAAACCCTGCGTGGGAATCGCCATCGACAGCGAGAAGGCGCTTGCGCTCATCTTCTGGCAACCGGTGCAGTGACACGCCATCGTCAGCAGCGGCGGTGCGGTGATCTCGAAGCGCAGCCTTGCGCAGCGGCATCCGCCCGTCCAGGGCAATTTCCAGTCTTCCATTGCGCTCTCTTCGTTGGTGGACAATCGAGGATGGGCCATCCTATTACGGATCGGGAAAGGCGATCAACGCGCATCGCGCATCGCGCATGCCGAAGCCGAAGCCGCAGCCGATGCCGATGCCGAAGCCGGTGCCGATGCCGGTGCGTCGCGGCTTCGCCGACGAAACCGCCGGCGTGAGCGCATGCGTTTCGTGTTCGGCGTGACGGTGCCGGTCGAAAACCCGCTTTCGAGCGCGGCGCGGATCGAACAAGCCGCGCAGATTCGCTCCGTTCGACGGCGAAATCGCGCGGCACGGCGAGCGCCGCCATATCGCATCGTCGCATTGTCGAAGGGCGCGCATCGGATATCGCTTCGGACATCGCTCGCACCAGCACGAACTTCCGGCTGCCGCCGATAGCGGCTTGAAGAAACCTCTCGATCGATGCGACCGCGAGCACACGATTCGGCGCTCGATCGGCGGCGACGCGAGGCGGCTCCACGTCACCGCCTCGTCGACATCGCCGCGGCGACAATTGCCTTACGCCGCGAGCGCAAACGCGGCCGCCACCGCGAACGGAGCGATTACGCGGCGGGGGCGAACCGGTTCTCGCGATCACGTCGATCGTTTGTCCCGATGCACCGCCGAGCGCGCGGACCTATCATGAAATCGGTGCTCCGCCGATCCCCAGGGAGGCGATCATGACGACGCGCTCCGACTCCGTCCGAATCCGAACCGCATGGCGCGGCGCGGTGTTGTCCGCGTGCGCGGCCGCGCTCGCCGCATGCACGATCACGCTGCCGCCGCCGCACGGCGCAGTCGTCGTGCCGAGCGTGCCGTCGATGAGCGCCACCGAATACCGTGCGGCCGTCGCCGAGCGCATCGCCAATCGCAATTCGGATCGCATCCTGCGCGGCACGCCCCAGGCGATGCTGCGCTCGCTCGTGGTCGTCGCGTTCACCGTCGATCGCAACGGGCAGCTCGTGAAATCGGCCGTCTATCGCAGCAACGGCGACGACGAAGCGGAAGGCATCGCGCTCGCGTCGCTGCGCCGCGCCGCGCCGCTGCCGCCGCCGCCCGCGAAGATGCTCGACGGGCGCGGCCAGGTCGAATTGATGGAAAGCTGGCTCTTCAACGACAACGGCCAGTTCCAGTTGCGCACGAAAGCGGCGCCGCAAGCGCAGACGCTCAACTGAACCGGACGCGGGCGCGAACCGCCGTTCCCGTCCGCCCGCGCGCCGCCGCACGCGGCGCGACGGCTCGCGCCCGCGTCGCTATAATTTCCCGCACCCCGTTCGGCCGCAAGGCCCGCTAGCGCGTCGCGCCTATCCGGCAAGCCGCGCCACGCATCGACGACACGCGGGCACGCAAAGGCCCGCATGGGCATGGCGTGCGCCGTCGCACGGCCGCGCGCGAACCGCCGGCATGCGCCGCCCGCTTCGCGTCGCACCCGACTCTCGATTCGAATCAAGGAGCGACGGCCGCCGCTCGCGCGCGACGAGCGATGCGCGAGCCGCCGGGCGTCGTACCGCCACAACCGGAGACCCGCATGTCGGATACCCGTCTTTCCGCTTCCGCCGCCGCGCCGCGCGCAGCCGGCACGACGAGCCATCGGCGCATCGTGTTCGCGAGCTTCATCGGCACGGCGATCGAGTTCTACGACTTCTACGTATACGCGACGGCCGCCGCGCTCGTGATCGGTCCCGTGTTCTTCCCGCACGGCTCGGCGACCGCGCAGGCGCTGTCCGCGTTCGTCACGTTCGGCATCGCGTTCATCGCGCGGCCGATCGGCTCGTTCCTGTTCGGCCACTTCGGCGACCGGATCGGCCGCAAATCGACGCTCGTCGCGTCGCTGCTCGTGATGGGCGTGTCGACGACGGCGATCGGCCTCGTGCCCGGCTACGACGCGATCGGCGCGCTCGCGCCGGTGCTGCTCTGCGTGCTGCGCTTCGGCCAGGGCATCGGCCTCGGCGGCGAATGGGGCGGCGCCGCGCTCCTCGCGACCGAGCACGCGCCTGCCGGCAAGCGCGGCTGGTTCGGGATGTTCCCGCAGCTCGGCCCGTCGATCGGCTTTCTCGCATCGAACGGCCTCTTCTTCGCGCTCGCGCTCACGCTGTCCGACGAGCAGTTCCGCTCGTGGGGCTGGCGCATTCCGTTTCTCGTGAGCGCGGCGCTCGTCGCGGTCGGCCTGTACGTGCGCCTGAAGATCGCCGAGACGCCCGCATTCCAGGCCGCGCTCGACCGGCACGAGCGCGTGCGCGTGCCGATCGCCGCGCTCGTCGCGCACCACTGGCGGCCGACGCTGCTCGGCGCGCTCGCGATGGTCGTCTGCTACACGCTCTTTTACATCTCGACGGTGTTCTCGCTGTCGTACGGCGTCGCGACGCTGCATTTCTCGCGCCAGAGCTTTCTCGGCCTGCTGTGCTTCGCGGTGCTGTTCATGGCGCTCGCGACGCCGCTCGCCGCCGCGGCCGCCGACCGCTTCGGCCGCAAGCCTGTGCTGATCGCGGGCTCGATCGCCGCGCTGCTGTCGGGCTTCACGATGGCGCCCCTTCTCGGCAGCGGCTCGACGGCGCTCGTCGCGCTGTTCCTGACGATCGAGCTGTTCTTGATGGGAGTGACGTTCGCGCCGATGGGCGCACTGCTGCCGGAACTGTTTCCGACCAACGTCCGCTACACGGGCGCGGGCGTCGCGTACAACCTGGGCGGCATCCTCGGCGCGTCGATCGCGCCGTACATCGCGCAGCTGCTCGCCGCGCGCGGCGGGCTCGCGTGGGTAGGCGGCTACGTGTCGGTCGCGGCGGCGATCAGCCTCGTCGGCGTGCTGCTGATGCGCGAGACGCGCGACGCAAAGCTGACCTGAACGCGCGAGCGACGGGCGGGCCGCGCGATCCGGATCGTGCCCCCGCCCGCATCGAACGAGCGGCGGCCGGCCGCGTTTTCGTTACGCGTCGCCGTGCCTATACTCGATGGACGAACGCCTGCCGCGCAGCGCGGCGAGCGCGACGCATTCGGCATCAGCCGACAGGAGCCGCCGCGATGGACCTCATCCGCCTGCAGAACTCCGATCTCGTGTTGATTCTCGCGCTGTCGCTCGGCGGCGCGCTGCTGCTTGCCGCGCACTTCAGGCCGAAAAGCTGGCTCGGCATCGCGCTCGAAGCGCTCGCCGCGAACCTCGCGGCCATTGCGGCCGTGATCGCGTTCGAATTACTGATGTCTTGAGCGCGCCGCGCCCGGCGAACGGGCCGCGCATGCCCGCGCACGCCTACATCGCGGCGACGCGCCGCGGCTCCTCCATCGTGCCCGCCGGATAGACGCGCTCGACCGCGCCGAGCACGTCGTCGACGCTCGGCGTGGAGCCTTCGTCCCCGATCGACAGCGACTGTGGCGCGCCGCCCACGCCCAGATGCTGGCGCGACGTCGCGCGAAAGATCATGACGGTCGGCTTCTCGAGCGCGTGCGACATGTGAACGAAGCCGGTATCGACGCCAACGACGAGCGTCGCGCGATCGATCTTGCGCGCGACGTCCGTGAGCGTCAGCTTGGGCAGCACGACGGCGCCCGGCGCGTGCGCGGCGATCCGCTGCGCCTCCTCGCGCTCGTGCTCGCCACCCCACGGCAGCAGCACGTGCAGCCCGCGGGCGAGCATCTCGCGCGCGAGCGCGCCCCAGTGATCGGCCGGCCAGCGCTTGTCGTCGTTCGACGTCGCGTGAAAGAACAGCGCATACGGCCCGGCCGGCTCCGCGTGCGCCGCGAGCGGCGCCGTATGCGGCTCGCGCGACTCCGGCGGCACTTCGAGCAGGTAATCGGCGCGGCCCTGCGGCTCGTAGCCGAGCGCCTCGCCGGCGCTCACGCGCATGCCGTGCCACGCATCGCAAGCGGGGCGCGGGCCGAAGCGCCCGTTGTACGCGAACATCGCGCCGAGCTCGCCGAGATCCTGATTCCGGTAGCCGTAGCGCCGGCGCGCGCGCGCGAGAAACGAAATGATCGCGCTTTTGTAGACTCCGTGAAGGTCGATCACCGCATCGTAACGGTATGCGCGCAGCTCGCCGATCGAAGCCGCGATCACCTGCAGGTCCGCGCGGCTGCGCGCCTTCTTGAAACGCCGCAGCGGCGCGCACAGCACGCGGCTCACGCCGGTGCTCCAGCGCACGACGTCGGCGCACGATTCGTCGACGGCCCAATCCACCTGCACGCCCGGAAACGCGCGATGGATGTCCGCGACGACGGGCAGCGTCTGCACGACATCGCCGAGCGATGTCACCTTCACAATGAGAATACGTTTCATTTGTATGTGGATGTCTCCAGCTTGTTAGTTTGGCATTCTAATTAGATCGAATCGCAGAAGACAAAAATTACAATCAAATTACGATCACTCGACGTCGTCGCGGCCATGCATTGCGCTCCTTATAATTTCGTTTTTGCTCGCATCACTGCCCATGCAACGCCCTCGCCTGATTCCAACTCTCACGCGCCGCACGCAGCGGATCTGGCGCCAGTACGGCGTGTTCTGGCTCGGCGCGATCGCGGTGGGCCTGATGGCCGTCATGTATGCGCGGCTCATCGATTGGGGCTACGATGCGTTCCGCACGCTCGAGCGCGGCCGCCCGTGGCTGCCGTTCCTGCTGACGCCCGCCGTCGCCGCGCTGTCCGTCTGGCTCACGCGCCGCTTCTTTCGCGGCGCGGAAGGCAGCGGGATTCCTCAGGTGATCGCCACGCTGCACGCACAGCCTAGCGCGTTCGGCTCGCGGTTGCTAACGCTGCGCATCCTGTTCGGCAAGATCCTGATCTCGTGGCTCGGCATCGTCGGCGGCTTCACGATCGGCCGCGAAGGGCCGACCGTGCAGATCGGCGCATCGCTGATGTTCAACCTGCGCCGCTTCTACCCGCGCTCGAACGCGCTGATCGAACGGCAGCTCGTGCTCGCGGGCGCGGCGGCGGGCCTGTCCGCGGCGTTCAACACGCCGCTCGCGGGAATCGTGTTCGCAATCGAGGAGTTGAGCCGCAGCTTCTCGGCGCGCGCGAGCGGCGTGCTCATCACCGCGATCATCATCGCCGGCGTGATCGCGCTCGGCATGAACGGCAACTACACGTACTTCGGCACGATCGACATCGGCCTGCAATTTCCGAAAATGCTCGCGCCCGCCGTGCTGCTCACGGCGCTCGTCACGGGCGTCGCAGGCGGCCTGTTCGGCTGGCTGCTGCTCAACACCGGCCGCTGGCTGCCCGCGCGGCTGCTGACGCTCTACCGCGAGCGTCCGATCGTGTTCGCGGCGGCGTGCGGCGTCGCGATCGCCGCCGTCGGCGTCGCATCCGGCGGCACGACGTTCGGCAGCGGCTACGCGCAGGCGCGCGGGCTCCTCGACGGCCGCGAACAACTGCCCGTCCTGTATCCGTTGCTCAAAATGGCTTCGATGGTCGCGTCGTATCTGCCCGGGATTCCGGGCGGGATCTTCGCGCCGTCGCTGTCGATCGGCGCGGGCTTCGGCAATCTGCTGCACTACGTGTTCAGCGGGATGCATCTGCCGATGCTGATCGCCCTCGCGATGGTCGGCTATCTCGCGGCCGTCACGCAATCGCCGATCACGTCGTTCGTGATCGTGATGGAGATGATCAACGGCCACGCGCTCGTGATCTCGCTGATGGCGACCGCGCTGATCGCGAGCCGCGTGTCGCGCCTGTTCGTGCCGCCCCTCTACGAAACGCTCGCCGAGCGCTATCTGAAGCCGCCGCAGCCGAAGCACGCGGCGGCCGCGCCCGCCGCCGCCGCTCCCGCGCACACCGGCATCACGGCGCTCAAGATGCCCGAAGACGCCGAGTCGGCGCCCGCCGATCCGCTCGATACGCTGCGCGACGACGGCACGCCGGCCGCCGACGCGAACGATACGACGATGGAAAAGCTCGGCGGCGCGAATGCCGCGACGCACGCCGCCGATGCGGCGAGCGAGGCCGACGCCTCGCGTGCGGCCCCGCTCGCGCAAGCGGACTCGGCTTCGGCGCTCGACGCAGACGGCGAGCCGACGGCGCGCGCCGACGCCTCCCCGCCGCAGTCGAACGGCGCACCGCATCGCGAGCCGCCGCATCGCCCGGCTCAATAGATCACGACGGGCGCCGGCCGGTAGTACACCGGCCGCGCCGGCACGATGACGCAGCCGGCCAGCGTCAGCGCGACGAGCGCAAGCGCGAACAAGGTTCGTTTCATCGCCCGGCCCTCCTCAAGCCCAGTGGCCGCGAATCCAGACCCAGCCCGGCCCGCGCTGCGCCCAGTGGCCCGGCTCCCAGTGCAGGCCGACGCGCTCGGCTTCCCAATGCCCGGCGATCCACACGTAGCGGCCGTGATCCCAGCGCCAGTGGCCGCGATCCCACACATAGCCGACACGCGGCTCGGGCACGACCTCGTAGCGCACGGGCGGCGGCGCGCTCGGCGCAACGACGACGACTTCCGCGGCGGCCGGCTCGACGACGACGCCGGGCGCCGCCTGCGCAACGATGATCTCGTCGGCGCTCGCGGCGAGCGGCGCGGCGAGCGCGCAAAGGCCCGCGCCCGCGACGACGAACGGCAGCGCGACACGATGAAGAGAGAAAGACATCCTTGCCTCCGAGAATGTGATTGAATACGCGACGAGAGCGTACCCATTCAATGCTCGGGAAGGCGTAACGGCGGACAGGCGCTGCGTTACGGGAGGCCCGAAAGTGCAACGAGAAGTAAGGCCGCGCGCGGCGGCGACGCACCGCGCGCGATGAGGCGGGAAATGCGTCAGGCTTGCGGAATCTCGATCTTCACTTCGAGCACTTCCAGATCGTCCTGGCGCTCGAGGCTCACGCGGATGTCATCGTTCGAAATCTTCACGTACTTCGAAATGACCGCGACGAGCTCCTTTTGCAGCGCAGGCAGATAATCGGCGGGCGGGCGGCCGCCCACGCGTTCGTGCGCGATGATGAGCTGCAAGCGCTCCTTCGCGACGGCCGCGGACTTCTTCTTTTCACCGAGCAGAAACGACAGAATCGACATGACGCGCCTCCGTTACTTGGAGCCGAAGAGGCGCTGCAGCAGGCCCGGCTTCTGATAGTCGGTGAAACGCAGCGGTTTGTCCTCGCCGAGGAAGCGCGCGACGATGTCCTTGTAGGCTTCCGCGACGTCGGTGCCGTCGAGGTGGACGGCGGGCAGGCCCTGGTTCGACGCGTGCAGCACTGCTTCGGACTCCGGCACGACGCCGATCAGCTTGATGCGCAGGATCTCGCTGATGTCGTCGAGCGACAGCATCTCGCCTTCGGTCACGCGTTTCGGGTTGTAGCGGGTGATGAGCAGGTGCTCCCGGATCGGATCTTTGCCTTCCGTCGCGCGCTTCGTCTTCGACGACAGGATGCCGAGGATGCGGTCCGAGTCGCGCACCGACGACACTTCCGGGTTCGTCACGACGAGCGCCTCGTCCGCGAAGTACATCGCATGCAGCGCGCCCGACTCGATGCCCGCGGGCGAATCACAGATGATGAATTCGAAATCCATCGCGATCAGGTCGTTGATGACCTTCTCGACGCCCTCGCGCGTCAGCGCTTCCTTGTCGCGCGTCTGCGACGCGGGCAGGATGTGCAGGTTCTCGCACTTCTTGTCCTTGATGAGCGCCTGGTTCAGGTTCGCTTCGCCCTGGATCACGTTGACGAGATCGTAGACGACGCGGCGCTCGCAGCCCATGATGAGGTCGAGATTGCGCAGACCGACGTCGAAATCGATCACGGCCGTCTTGTGACCGCGCAGCGCGAGACCGGAAGCGAAGCTCGCGCTCGTCGTCGTCTTGCCCACGCCGCCCTTGCCCGAAGTCACCACGATGATTTTTGCCATTTACCTACCCTGTGTTCGTCAATGAGGACCGACCGACCCGATTGCCGCGCCACGCGTGTTACGTGAGGCGCAGCGGTTCGATCATCAGTTTTTCCTGTTCCAACCGGATCTGCACCGACTTGCCGAGTACGTCGGCCGGCAGCGGGTTCTCGGTGGTCCGATAGATACCCGCGATCGAGATCAGCTCCGGTTCGAGACACGTGCAGAAGATGCGCGCGTCGTGATTGCCGTGCACGCCCGCGAGAGCGCGGCCGCGCAACGGCGCGTAGATGTGGATGTTGCCTTCCGCGATGACCTCGGCGCCGTAACTGACCGGGCCGAGCACCACGAGATCTCCCTTCGCGTAAATCTGTTGTCCTGAACGCAGCGGCTTGTCGATGACGAGCGTCGCCGATTGCGGCGCGGCGGCGGGCGCGGCGCTCGCCGACTGCGCGGGCGCCTCGACGCCGGACGGGCCGGCTTCGGCGAAGAGCGCGGCCTGCCCGGCGGCCGGCGCGTCCTGCTCCGCCGGCTGCGCGGGCGCGTCGTCCGCCGCCTTCGGCGCCGACGCGCGCCGGTCGCGCGCCTCGAGAAGCGGCAAGTCCCCGCCCGCCGCCCATGCGTGCTGGCCGGGCTGCGCGACCACGCCGATCGTCCGCATCCGCACGTCGTTCAGCATCCGGCGAATTTCGTCGAGCGGGACGCGTTCGTTGTCCGCGAGCCGCCGCACGTCGATCGCGACGACGTCGTCCGCAAAAAATTCGGGTGTCGCTTCGAAACGCTTGACCAACTCGGCGCGCAACGCATCGAGGTCGGCGGTTTTCACGATGAACAGCAACGTGTCGACCGAACCGCTGCGCAGTTCGAAGAATGGCGATTTTTTAAGCGACATGGACGTCCTGCAAAAAAATTTTGCGTATTTTACAGGCGTCCACGCCGGGGGCCATCATTTTCGGGCGCGCCGGGCGCCCGCGCGGCGCGGCGCCCGCCCGCGACGCCCGGTCCGGGCGCGGCAAGGAGGGAACGGGATCGGTTCGCACGCCGCTTACGCGTGCTCGCGCCAGACAAACAGCGATTTCATCGCGCCGGGCACGCGGGTGATAGGCGCCCGCTCGCCGGTGTCGGCGAAGCCGACGTGCTCGTAGAAACGGATCGCGCTGCGGTTCTGGTCGGCGATCCACGCGCAGATCTCGACGGCGCCGCGCGACGCGAGCCACGAGCGCGCCGTGTCGACGAGCAGCACGCCGCCGCGCAGGTGACGCACCGCGTGCGCGACCCACAGCTCGCTCACGAACGCGCGACGCGCGGGCGTGCTGTCGAAATACGCGCCGATCATGCCGGCCGGATGGCCTTCGGTGTACAACACGAACGTGGTCGATTCGTCGGACGTCGCGCGCTGCTGCGCGATCGCCGCCGCTCTCGCGGCGTCGACGGCCAGCTCGGCTTCCGGCGTCTCGCCGCTCGCATAGGGCTCGCGCAGCGAGGCGGCGCGCAGTTCGCGATACACGCCGCCTTGATCCGCGGCAATACGACGAACAGTCAAGGTCGAACTCATGCAGGCACAGCCCCCTTCGGACAGCAAGCCGTTAGCTTCAACCGAAAGCGGGGCATGAGTCAAATCGTAATTTTCGAATGGCTGCGAAATGTCGTCGATAAGCACGATATCGCGCGCAATTTCGCGCTTATGCGGCAGCGCAGCAATATGCGATGAACCGATCTGCCGGCTGTCGCGTCGCACGGGCGCGGACGTCGCCTCACCGGTCCGCCGACACGAGGGCGACCATGCGCACGGCCGCGCACGTCCGCGCCGAATGCCCGAACCGGCGAGCCGTGTCGGTAACGGCAACGCCGCGCTCATCGGCGGGCCGACGCGGAACGAAACGACGCGCATCCGTCCGGGCCCGAAGCGCCCTGCCCCATGGATGCAGGGGCATCGAGCGGCTGCGGCACGGAAATCCGGTGGTTCCCGAAGGCGCAAAGCCGCGTAGCGTATGAAAAAGCCCGCAACGTCGCGGGCTTTCCACTTGCAACGCAGGAGGCCGCGTGCGCAGTCGGCTTGCGGCGGGCCGGTTTCCGCCCGGAACCAACAGCTGCGGCGCACGGGCGAACCGCCACCTCGCGTTGCGTCGGGCGCACGCCCCGCCCTATTGGGCGCTAAAGGGCATCGTTCCCAACGAGGACAGCACGTACGTGCCGTCTGCGTTCAGATATGAGCGAACGCCGTTCAGCAAAATCTGCCCTTGCTGAGTCATGACGCCGCTCCACGTGTCCTGAATGCAATAAGGCCAGTTGGCAGGCCGAATATTCGCGATGAACGCGATGCTGTTGGGCGTGGTCACGTTGCCCACGTAGTTCCAGATTCCGGCGAGCACGCCGAAGGTCTGCTGCCCCTGCGGCGTGTATTTCGAAACGTAGCTTCCGCCGAATGTCCCGTTCCCTTCGTTTGCGTTGGCGATCGTCAACGTGAAAGCGCCGTCCTGGGATTTATAAGTTCCATTGATGTTCATGTGATTCTCCTTTTACCGAGTACACGTACATTTAGAACCTCTGGTGAGGGCGACAAGCGTCGGCCAGTCGCATCGCCGGCGCATCGCCCTCTCTTCTCATTGGGCTCGCAATCGAATTGGCGGTGCAACTACCAGAAATGATAGGGAGACCGAAAGTCGCCCCTGCATCATCGCTCTGTCGCATGGAAAACTCGTGGCGCCGGCGCGGTGCAAAGCCGGGCGCTTCGTCGACGCGCGACGTTACAACGACGACGGCAAAGCCGCGGGCGCATGAGGTTACTGAGCAAGCGAATCACGACTCCGCGTTCCGGTTTGCGCTGAGTCTCTTGGGTGGATGCGTCGGGGGCTCGCGCCTCGTCGGCGCGGGCCGCGTCGGCGATGATTCGAACGTGACACGGCTGCTTGCGGGTAGGTTCGAAGCCGCGATTGCGGCATTGAATCGCGATTCGCGACTCAAGGTTGTGACTTCGCCGAATCTGCGCGTGCGATCGAGGCAGGTATGCGTTGACATGTTGAAACGTCGAGCAATCGGCGCCGATCGTGGTGCCGCGCCGTATCCCGGCGCGACGGCGCGCGCCGGCATGGAGCCTGAAGTATCGGAATGAAGACGCGATCTTCCCGGTTCAGCCAACCGCTCAGGCGAGCATGATCGGCTTGACTGTGACAAAGGAGATAAACGATTTCGTGCGCACGACGACCGGCGTCAGTAATTCGCCGACGAAGAACACGCGCGAGTTCGAATCGTCGCTCAGCGTGAAGGATGGCGACGCGGTACTCATCGGCGGGGGAACTGGTGTCGATGCGCCCGGCCAGGCTCTCAAAATCCCACGCCGCGTTCCTGCATCCCATCGATGCTGCTCAGCATGTGTTTGACCGCGCAATGCGGTCGAGCTGGTAGACGGCTAGCGTGTCGCCGCGCTTGAGATTTCTGGGGAGCGTGTCTGGAACGGGTCGTCGCAGCGTTGCGCGGAGCCGTTTTTCTTGTGGAATGCGTCGACGCCGGTCTTCGCCGACGCTTCGATCCGCGCACGCGTTTCCTGTTCTTGAGCGGAAACTCCGGCGTAATCGATGCTCGTATGGCATAAAAAAACGCCGGATTCTTCCATAGAATCCGGCGCTTCCTTAAGAGCAATCCGAGATTGCTCTCTCATCTGGCGGAAAGGGTGGGATTCGAACCCACGATACGGTATAACCGTATACCGGATTTCGAGTCCGGCGCATTCGACCTCTCTGCCACCTTTCCTTTTTTCGCTCACCGGTAGGTCGTCCCGGCGAAGCGAAGATTATAGAACACCCTTTTGCCGACTTCCAAGTTTTTTCTCAAATATTTTTCGAAGCCGCTCGGAAGCCCGCTCAGGCCGCGTTCGACGGCGCATCGATCCGCTCGACGCCGCCCATGTACGGCCGCAACGCGACCGGCACCGTCACCGAGCCGTCGGCGTTCTGGTAATTCTCCAGCACCGCGACAAGCGTGCGGCCGACCGCGAGACCCGAGCCGTTCAGCGTGTGCACGAGTTCCGGCTTGCCCTGCGCGTTGCGGAACCGCGCCTGCATCCGGCGCGCCTGAAACGATTCGGTGTTCGAGCAGCTCGAAATCTCGCGATACGTGTTCTGCGCCGGCAGCCACACTTCGAGGTCGAACGTCTTCGCCGCCGCAAAGCCCATGTCGCCCGTGCACAGCGTGATCACGCGGTACGGCAGCTCGAGCTTCTGCAGGATCGCCTCCGCATGGCCGACCATCTCGTCGAGCGCCGCGTACGACGCCTCCGGCGCGACGATCTGCACCATCTCGACCTTGTCGAACTGGTGCTGACGGATCATCCCGCGCGTGTCGCGGCCGTACGAGCCCGCCTCCGAGCGAAAGCATGGCGAATGCGCGGTCAGCTTGATCGGCAGCGCGGACGCCTCGGCGATCGAATCGCGCACGGTGTTCGTCAGCGAGATCTCGGACGTCGAGATCAGGTATTGCGTGACGGTATTCTCCGCGCCGCCCTTCTCGACGCGGAACATGTCGTCGGCGAACTTCGGCAACTGGCCCGTGCCGTACAGCACGTCGGGATTGACGATGTACGGCGTGTACATTTCGCTGTAGCCGTGCTGCTGCGTGTGCGTGTCGAGCATGAACTGCGCGAGCGCGCGATGCAGCCGTGCGATCGGACCGCGCAGCACCGTGAAGCGCGCGCCCGACAGCTTCGCGCCCGTTTCGAAATCGAGGCCGAGCGGCGCGCCGACGTCGACGTGGTCCTTCACGTCGAAATCGAACTGGCGCGGCGTGCCCCAACGGCGCACTTCGACGTTCTCCGTTTCGTCGCGGCCGACCGGCACGCTTTCGTGCGGCAGGTTCGGCATCTGCAGCATCAGATCGGACACACGTGCCTGAATCTCGTCGAGCTTCACCGCCGACGCCTTCATCTCGTCACCGATGCCGCCCACTTCGGCCATCACCGCCGACGTGTCCTCGCCCCGCCCCTTCATCGCGCCGATCTGCTTCGAGAGGCTGTTGCGGCGCGCCTGCAGCTCTTCGGTGCGGGTCTGGATCGCGCGGCGCTCCGATTCGAGCGCGGAGAACGCGGCGACGTCGAGGGTGTAGCCGCGATCGGCTAGGCGCTTCGCGACGCCGTCGAGGTCTTTGCGCAGCAACTGGATGTCGAGCATGGGAGGACAGGAGAATCGTTGTGTAAGAGGAGAATTCTAACGCACCGCGCGACCGCCACGGCGTCGGCCGGACGGCCGGCGTCGCAAACGGACCGCTGTTCGTGGCAGTATCGCGTTTCAGGCATGCGTGCCGCGCGCCGCGAAGCCGCTTTGCATGGGACCGGATTGCGAAGCATGGGACCGGAGCGAGCGCTGGCGCGCGAACCCCGGTCGACCGCGGTGCATGGGACCTGAACAAGCGCTAAAGCGCTAACTCTGGTCGACCGCGGCGCATGGGACCCGAGTAAGCGCTAAAGCGCTAACTCTCGTCGACTGCGGTGCATGGGACCAGAGTAAGCGCTAAAGCGCTAACTCTGGTCGACACGGAGAAACGATGGGCATCGAACTGGACAAGGACGTGCGCGACCGCGCGATCGCGTCGCTGCAACGCTATTTCACCGAAAACATGGAGGAGCCGATCGGCAACATCCAGGCCGGCGCGCTGCTGCATTTCTTCGTCCAGGAAATCGGGCCCGCGATCTACAACCTCGCAGTCGCCGACGCGCAATCGAGCCTGCAAGCGCGCGTCGCCGAGCTCGACATCGACTGCCATCACGAGCCGTTCGACTACTGGAAGAAGCAGCCCGCGCGCAAGCGCTGAACGGGCAGCCGGCCGCGGCCGCCGCTAATCCTTCTTGCCGGCGTCGCGATCCAGCTCGCGCAGCCACGCGAGCTTGTCCGCGATCTTCGTTTCAAGCCCCCGCGGCACCGGCTTGTACCAGCGCGGCTCGCGCATCCCGTCCGGCAAATAAGTCTCGCCCGCGGCATACGCGTTCGGCTCGTCGTGCGCATAGCGGTACGCGTGGCCGTAGCCGAGCTCCTTCATCAGCTTCGTCGGCGCGTTGCGCAGATGCACCGGCACCTCGCGCGACTTGTCCTGACGCACGAACGCCATCGCCTCGTTGTACGCGTTGTAGCCGGCGTTGCTCTTCGCCGCGCACGCAAGGTAGAGCACGGCTTGCGCGAGCGCGAGCTCGCCTTCCGGCGAGCCGAGCCGCTCGTACGTCCCGGCCGCGTCGTTCGCGATCTGCATCGCGCGCGGATCGGCCAAGCCGATGTCCTCCCACGCCATCCGCACGATCCGCCGCGCGAGGTATTTCGGATCGGCGCCGCCGTCGAGCATCCGGCAGAACCAGTACAGCGCGCCGTCCGGGCTCGAGCCGCGCACCGACTTGTGCAGCGCGGAGATCTGATCGTAAAAGTTGTCGCCGCCCTTGTCGAAGCGGCGCGCATTCATCGTCATCGCGCTCTCGACGAACGCCGCGTCGATCGTCGTCACGCCCGCGGACGTTGCCGCCGTCTGCGCCTGCTCGAGCAGGTTCAGGAAGCGCCGTGCGTCGCCGTCCGCGTAGCCGACCAGCGTGTCGACCGCCTTGTCGTCGAACGCGAGCCCTTCGAGCGCCGCGTCCTGCGCGCGCTTGAGCAACTGGCGCAGTTCGTCTTCCGTCAGCGACTTCAGCACGTACACCTGCGCGCGCGACAAGAGCGCCGAGTTCACCTCGAAGCTCGGATTCTCGGTGGTCGCGCCGATGAACGTGACGAGCCCCGATTCGACGAACGGCAGCAGCGCGTCCTGCTGCGCCTTGTTGAAGCGGTGGATCTCGTCGACGAACAGGATCGTGTGGCGGCCGGTGCGGTTCAGCATGTCGCGCGCCTGCTCCATCGCCTCGCGAATGTCCTTCACGCCGCCCAGCACGGCGGACAGCGCGATGAACTCGCAGTCGAACGCGAGCGCGGTCAGGCGCGCGAGCGTCGTCTTGCCGACGCCGGGCGGCCCCCAGAGAATCATCGAATGCGGCTTGCCCGATTCGAACGCGAGCCTGAGCGGCTTGCCTTCGCCGAGAAGATGCGTCTGGCCGATCACGTCGGCGAGCGTCTTCGGGCGCAGCGCCTCGGCGAGCGGCCGGCGCGGTTCGACTGCAAACAGGTCGGACATGGACCTTGGCTCCCACGAAAAACGATGGCGGCAAGCGTTCGCCGCCGGACCGGACATTATGACAGCCGCGCCGCCCGCTGCCACGGCGGGCCGGGCAGCGGCGCGGCGGCTAGGCGCGCGAGGCAGCGACGCGACGTGGCGCGCGCCCAAACGAACCGGGCCCGCCATCGCTGGCGGGCCCGGTCGTCGGTCGATGCGCCCCGGCCGCGCTCAGCCGGTGACGACGTCCGCGCCCTTCGGCACGACGAACTTGAACTGGTCGGCCTTCAGCGGCGGATTCGTCTGAATGTTCGAGAACGTGAGCAGCGTCACGTTGCCGAACACGTCGTGCAGTTCCATCGCGGCGAGCACGCCGTTCCTGAAGCCGATGCCGATCCGCTGGAACTGCGTGTCCTGCGCCTTCGGCACCATCTCGAGCCAGTCGATCCCGCCCTTCTCGCCCGCGTCGCGCAGCGTGTAGTTCTTCTCGAGATCGTTGCTGCCGAACAGGATCGCGGCGGGGCTCGCGCCGAGCGCGCCCGCCAACTTGCGCTCGGTGACCTGGTTCAGATCCTTGTCGTACACGTAGAGCTTGTCGCCGTCGGCCTGCAGCACCTGCTGGTACGGCTTCTGATACGTCCAGATGAACTTGCCGGGCCGCGAGAACACGAAGCTGCCGCTCGAGTTGTCGGTCGGCTTCACGGTCGGCACCGCGCCGCTCGCCGCCTTCGACGGCGCCTTGACGATCTGCTGCGTGAAATCGCCCTTCGCCGCGTGCACCTTCGCGACGAACGCCTTCAACTGCTCGGTGCCGCTCGCGAACGCGTGCGACGCGACGAGCGCGAGCGCCGCACCCGCGAGCGCGGCGCGCAGCGTGCGCGCGAACGTGCGCTTCGGCGCGACGCGAAAAGCGGGGTGAACTGCCAACGACTGATGCTGCATGTTAAGGTTTTCTCCGTAGACGGCCGGCGTGCGTTCGACCGACGGCGCCGGCGCGAATTCAATCTGCATCGCGCGCGGGCATGAGGATTTCGCGATTCCCGCTCGACGACATCGCCGACACGAGCCCGGACTGCTCCATCTGCTCGAGCAGGCGCGCCGCGCGGTTGTAGCCGATCCGCAGATGGCGCTGCACGAGCGAGATCGACGCGCGCCGGTTCTTGATGACGACCTCGACCGCCTGGTCGTACAACGGATCAGACTCGCCGTTCGCATCGCCCGTTCCCGCGCCCGAGCCTTCGTCGCCGTCCGCCGTGCCGCCTTCGAGGAGCCCCTCGACGTAATTCGGCTCGCCGTGCTCCTTCAGCTTCTCGACGACGCGATGCACCTCGTCGTCCGACACGAACGCGCCGTGCACGCGCACGGGCAGCCCGGTGCCGGGCGGCAGGTACAGCATGTCGCCCTGGCCGAGCAGCGACTCCGCGCCCATCTGGTCGAGAATCGTGCGCGAATCGATCTTCGACGACACCTGGAACGCGATCCGCGTCGGCACGTTCGCCTTGATGAGGCCCGTGATCACGTCGACCGACGGGCGCTGCGTCGCGAGGATCAGGTGAATGCCCGCCGCGCGCGCCTTCTGCGCGATCCGCGCGATCAACTCCTCGACCTTCTTGCCGACGACCATCATCAGATCGGCCAGCTCGTCGATCACGACGACGATGTTCGGCAGCCGGCCGAGCGGCTCCGGATCGTCCGGCGTCAGGCTGAACGGATTCGGGATCTTCTCCTCGCGCTTCTTCGCGTCTTCGATCTTGTTGTTGTAGCCCGCGAGATTGCGCACGCCGAGCTTGCTCATCAGCTTGTAGCGGCGCTCCATCTCGGCGACCGTCCAGTTGAGCGCGTGGCCCGCCTGGCGCATGTCGGTGACGACCGGGCACAGCAGATGCGGAATGCCTTCGTAGACGCTCATTTCGAGCATCTTCGGATCGATCAGGATGACGCGCACCTGCTCGGCGCTCGCCTTGTAGAGCAGCGACAGGATCATCGCGTTGATCCCAACCGATTTGCCCGAGCCCGTCGTGCCGGCCACGAGCAGGTGCGGCATTTTTGCCAGGTCCGCGCAAACCGGCTTGCCGCCGATGTCCTTGCCGAGGCCGAGCGTGAGCATCGACGGCGCGTCCGCGTAGACTTCCGAGCCGAGGATCTCTGACAGGCGCACGGTCTGCCGGCGCTGGTTCGGCAGCTCGAGCGCCATGTAGTTCTTGCCGGGGATCGTCTCGACGACGCGAATCGACACGAGCGACAGCGCGCGCGCGAGATCCTTCGACAGATTGACGATCTGGCTGCCCTTCACGCCCGTCGCGGGCTCGATCTCGTAGCGCGTGACGACGGGGCCCGGGTACGCGGCGACGACGCTCACCTCGACGCCGAAATCCTTCAGCTTCTTCTCGATCAGGCGCGACGTGAATTCGAGCGTGTCGGCGGAGATCGTCTCCTGCGACGTCGGCGCGGGATCGAGCAGCGAGATCGCGGGCAGCGTCGAGTCGCCCGGCAGATCGGTGAAGAGCGGCTGCTGACGCTCCTTCTCCGCGCGCTCGGACTTCGCCGGCGTGACGACGGGCGGCACGATCGTGACGGGCTCGTGCTCCTCGATGCGCACGCGCTCCTCCTCGACCTTGCCTTCGCGCTTGACGGCCGCGGCCTCGCCGAGCCTGCGGTCGCGCTCGGCCTCGCGGCGCAGCTTCGCGAGCGTGAACGCGTTGATGATCGCATCGCCGACGCGCTCGGCGACCGACAGCCAGGAAAAACGGAAATACAGCGACAGCCCGATCGCGAGCGCGATCAGCAGCGCGAGCGTGCCGCCCGTGAAGCCGAACGCGTGCGACACGCCGCGCGCGAGCGCCTCGCCGACGACGCCGCCCGGCGCGCGCGGCAGTTGCACTTTCAGCGACCACATCCGCAGCGCCTCGATGCCGTCGCTCGCGAGCAGCACGAGAACGAACGCGAAGCCCTCGGCGAGCCAGCCCGCCGGCCGTGCCGGCTCGTCCGGCAGCGTGTCGTGGCGGGTGATCCGCCGATAATTCGCGGCGACGCGCCGCCCGAGCAGCACGATGAGCCAATACGCGGAGAGGCCGAAGAGCAGCAGCATGATGTCGGCCGTCCACGCGCCGACCCTCCCTGCCCAATTCGCGATGTGGTCGACCTGCGCGGCGTGGGTCCAGCTCGGGTCGCGCCGGCTGTAGCTCAGGAGCGCCATCAGCAGGAACGCGAGCAGCGCGACCTGGAGAATCCAGCGGATCTCGGTCAGTAGGCGCGACATGCGATGCGGCAGCGCTTGGGCCTGAGCGGTGTAAGGTGCTTTTGCCATGAATCCGTCAAGAGGGCGATGAGGCGGCCTGCGCGCGGCAGGACGGCCGATCGTTCGATCCGATCTATTGTAAACGCTGCGCCGCCGCGCCAAGTGTAAATGACGGTAACGCCCCGCCGACTCGCGCCGGGAATGTGCACGCGTTACCACAGTTGGCGCCGCGCGAAGCTATCGCGTCGATTGAAAAGTCCATTCGGCAGCGCAGCAGACAGCCCTTTATAATGCGAGCTTTGCACCCATCTGCGACGGTATCCCGCTCGCAACGGGCCGCCCGGCAGCGTCATCCGCCCGGCCGGCCGCTTTTTACGGATCCTGCACATGTCCACGCCCAAACACGCGAAAGTCCTGATTCTCGGTTCCGGCCCCGCCGGCTACACGGCGGCCGTCTACGCGGCCCGCGCGAACCTGTCGCCCCTCCTGATCACGGGCATCGCGCAAGGCGGCCAGTTGATGACGACGACCGACGTCGAAAACTGGCCGGCCGATCCGGACGGCGTGCAGGGCCCCGAGCTGATGCAGCGCTTTCTCGCGCACGCGGAGCGCTTCAACACCGAAATCGTGTTCGACCACATCCACACCGCGAAGCTGCACGAGAAGCCGATCCGCCTCGTCGGCGACGCGGGCGAATACACGTGCGACGCGCTCGTCATCTCGACGGGCGCATCCGCGCAGTATCTCGGCCTGGCGTCGGAAGAAGCGTTCATGGGCAAGGGCGTATCGGCCTGCGCGACCTGCGACGGCTTCTTCTATCGCGGCCAGAACGTCGCGGTCGTCGGCGGCGGCAACACGGCCGTCGAGGAAGCGCTCTACCTGACGGGCATCGCGAAGAAGGTCACGGTGATCCACCGCCGCGACAAGTTCCGCGCGGAGCCGATCCTCGTCGACCGCCTGCTGGAGAAGGAGAAGGAAGGCGTCGTCGAGATCAAGTGGGACCACGTGCTCGACGAAGTGACGGGCGACGATTCCGGCGTGTCGGGCGTGCGCGTCAAGCACGTGAAGACGGGCGCGACCGAGGATGTCGCGGTGCAGGGCCTCTTCGTCGCGATCGGCCACAAGCCGAACACCGACATCTTCAAGGGCCAGCTCGAGATGAAGGACGGCTACATCATCACGAACAGCGGCCTGTCGGGCAACGCGACGGGTACGAGCGTGCCGGGCGTGTTCGCGGCGGGCGACGTGCAGGACCACATCTACCGCCAGGCGATCACGAGCGCGGGCACGGGCTGCATGGCGGCGCTCGACGCGCAGCGCTATCTCGAAAGCCTGCACGACCGCAAGTAAGCGCGCCGCGCGGGCGCTACAATGGCGTCTCGCCGCGCGCCGCCTGCCGGGTCCGACACACCGCAGCCGCTGTGCATCGCGCAGCGGCTTTTTCTTTTTCATGTCCGTCGGGCGAATCCGCAGCGTCGGCGCGCCCGCCCTTCCCCGCATTCGATTCATCATGGCGAAGAACCAGCCTCACCCGAGCGACCCCGCGAAGCGGCAAGCCGCCGCACGGGCGGTCGAACCGGCGCCCGCGCCCGCGAGCCCGCCACCGTCGCCCGCCGCGCTGCGCGGCCAGGGCCTCACCGGGCTCGGCGCGCTGCGCGCGTCGCTCGCCGGCGAATCCGAGCGCCGCGCGCGCGAAGCGGCGCAGGCGAAGCAGGCGGCCCGCCAGGCCAACGCCGACGCCGATCTGTTTCGCCGCGAGATCGGCGAGATCAAGCCGCTCGCCGCGCCGCCGCGCGCCGCGAGCGGCCGTCCGGTGCCCGAGCCCGTGCCGAAGCACACGCAGCAGGACGAGGAGGCGGTGCTGTCCGAGACTTTGTCCGACGAATTCGATCCCGAGACGCTGCTCGACACCGACGAGACGCTGTACTACCACCGCCCCGGCGTGAGCCAAGACGTCGTGCGCAAGCTCAGAAGCGGCGCATGGATCGTCCAGGCGCAGCTCGACCTGCACGGGATGCGGCGCGACGAGGCGCGCGAGGCGCTCGCCGAATTCATCCGCGACGCGGGCAAGAAAGGCCTGCGCTGCGTGCGCGTGATTCACGGCAAGGGGCTCGGCTCGGTCGGCAAGGAGCCGGTGCTCAAGGGCAAGGTGCGCGCGTGGCTCGTGCAGAAGGACGAGGTGATCGCGTTCTGCCAGGCGCGCGGCCACGACGGCGGCGCGGGCGCCGTCCTCGTGCTATTGCAGCCGGCCTAAGCGCGAAACCAAGACGGGCGGCAGCGTGCATCCCAGGCTCGCGCTCGCGATCGCCGTCCTCGAGGCGATCGCGACGCTCGCGTTCGCGATCTCCGGCTTCGTCGAGGCGCGCAAGAACCGGCTCGACTCGGTCGGCACGTTCGTCGTCGCGCTCGCGACCGCGTTCGGCGGCGGCACGATGCGCGACGTGCTGCTCGAGCGGCGCCCGTTCTATTGGGTCGAGCACCAGGGCTACATGATCGCGATCTTCGGCCTGTCGCTCGCCGCGCCGCTCGTGCTCAGGATGGCGTCGCGGCTGTCCGCCGAGCGGCTGCTGCTCGTCGCTGACGCGGTCGGCCTCGGAATCTTCAGCATCTCCGGCACGTCGATCGCGCTCGACGCGCAGATGCCGTGGTTCGTCGCCGCGATGATGGGCGTGACGACGGGCGTGCTCGGCGGGATCATCCGCGACGTGCTGTGCAACGACATTCCGCTGATCCTGCGCGATTCGCGGCCGTACGCGACTTGCGCGTTCGCCGGCTGCTTGATCTACCTGCTGCTCGTGTGGCTGCAATTCGATTCCGTCTACAGCGTGCTCGCGGCGACGGCCTTCATCCTCGTCGCGCGGCTCGTCACGTACAAGCTCGACATCCGGCTGCCGCACTAGCGGCGCTCGCTGCGCTCGCGGCATGCGACGCAGGCGAAAAAAAGGCGGCCCGTGCCGGCACGTCCGCCCTTCTCTTCCCCGCTCCCTTGCCGTCTCACCGCCGTTCGGGTTTCGCCCGCGATCGGCGCGGCGATCGAGCCGCGCACGCGTCGCGCGTGCGGCGCCGTCATCCGACGCCGCAGCCCGCGCGCGCGGAATCACGCGATCCGCGCCTCCGTCGACGGATCGAACAACACCGCCTTCGACACGTCGAACAACAGCGACAGCTTCTGCTGCGGCCTCGGATCGGCGGCCGGGTGCACGCGGCTCACGATCCGCTTGCCGTTGACCTGCGCGAACACGTGCGTGTCGGGGCCCGTCGGCTCGGTCACGTCGACGGTCACATCGACGGGCTGCAGGCGCGAACTCTCGCCGTTGTGCGCGCTCCGCGCATCGGTGATGCGCTCCGGCCGCAGGCCGAGGATCACGTCGCGGCCGACGTGCCCGTTCATCCGCTTCGCGTCGAACGGCAGGTTCAGCACGCCGCGCATCGCGCCCGTGTCGAGCTCGATGCCCACGCCGCTGCCCTGCTCGACGAGCTTGCCGTTGATGAAGTTCATCGGCGGCGCGCCGATGAAACCCGCGACGAACAGGTTCGACGGCGAATCGTAGATGTCCTGCGGCGCGCCGAACTGCTGGACGACGCCGTCCTTCATCACCGCGATCCGGTCGCCCAGCGTCATCGCCTCGATCTGGTCGTGCGTCACGTAGACGATCGTCGTGCCGAGGCGCTGATGCAGCAGCTTGATCTCGGCGCGCATCTCGATGCGCAGCTTCGCGTCGAGGTTGGAGAGCGGCTCGTCGAACAGGAACAGCGCCGGATCGCGCGCGAGCGCGCGGCCCATCGCGACGCGCTGCCGCTGGCCGCCCGACAGTTGCCCCGGCTTGCGATCGAGCAGGTGCTCGATCTGCAGCATCGCGGCGACGCGATCGACAATCTGCTTCTGCTCGCCCTTCGGCACCTTGCGGATGTTCAGGCCGAACGAGATGTTCTCGCGCACCGTCATCGACGGATAGAGCGCGTACGACTGGAACACCATCGCGATGTCGCGATCCTTCGGCGACAGGTCGTTGACGACCTTCTCGCCGATCCGGATCTCGCCCTTCGTCACGGTCTCGAGGCCCGCGATCATGTTGAGGAGCGTCGATTTCCCGCAGCCCGAACCGCCGACGAGAATCAGGAACTGGCCGTCCTCGATGTCGATGTCGACGCCCTTCAGGACAGGCACGCCGTTCGGGTAGGTCTTGTACACGTCGCGGATGGAAAGGCTTGCCATGCTGTGAATCCTCTGTCTTCAGTGCGGCGCGCGTGCGCCGCGTCGTGTCTCGTATGTCTCGTATCGTTGCGCCGCGCGCGGCGCCCGCCCGTTCGCGTCGTTCGTGCCGAGCTCAGCCCTTCACCGCGCCCGCCGTCAGGCCGCGCACGAAGTAACGCCCGGCGATCACGTAGACGACGAGCGTCGGCAGCGCGGCGATGATCGCGCCCGCCATGTCGACGTTGTACTCCTTCACGCCCGTCGACGTGTTGACGAGGTTGTTCAGCGCGACCGTGATCGGCATCGAATCGACGCCGGAAAACACGATCCCGAACAGGAAGTCGTTCCAGATCTGCGTGAACTGCCAGATCAGGCACACCATGAAGATCGGCAGCGACACCGGCAGCAGGATCTTCGTGAAGATCGTGAAGAAGCCCGCGCCGTCGATGCGCGCCGCCTTCACGAGTTCCGCCGGCACGCTCACGTAGAAGTTGCGGAAGAACATCGTCGTGAACGCGATCCCGTACACGACGTGCACGAACACGAGGCCCGCAATCGTGTTGGCCATTCCGAAGAAGCCCTGCACGCGCGCCATCGGCAGCAGGATCACCTGGAACGGGATGAAGCAGCCGACGAGCAGCATCGTGAAGAGCGCATCCGCGCCGCGAAAGCGCCAGTGCGTGAGCACGTAGCCGTTGAACGCGCCGATCAGCGACGAGATCAGCACCGCCGGAATCACCATCTTGATCGAGTTGAAGAAGAACGGCTTCATCCCGTCGCAGCGCACGCCGGTGCACGCCTCGCTCCACGCCTTCGCCCACGGCGCGACCGTCCAGTTCGACGGCGGCGTCAGCAGGTTGCCCGTGCGCAACTGGTCGAGATCCTTGAACGACGTCGACAGCATCACGTAGATCGGGAACAGGAAGTACAACGCGAACAGGATCAACGCCGCGTAAATGACTGCCCGACTGAGGGTCATCTTAGGCTGCATTGCGGGTGCTCCTCGATTCCAGATACATGAGCGGCACGAGCACCGCGACGACGGTGGCGAGCATCATCACCGACGACGCCGCGCCGACGCCGAGTTGCCCGCGGTTGAACGAATACGTGTACATGAACATCGCGGGCAGCGACGACGACGTGCCCGGCCCGCCCGCCGTCAGCGCGACGACGAGGTCGAAGGTCTTGATCGTGATGTGGCAGAGGATCAGCAGCACCGAGAAAAACACCGGGCGCATGCTCGGAATCACGATTCTGCGGTAGATCGTGGGCAGCGTCGCGCCGTCGACCTGCGCGGCCTTGAAGATTTCGCTGTCGACGCCGCGCAGGCCGGCGAGGAAGAGCGCCATCACGAAACCCGTCGACTGCCACACGGCCGCGATCACGACGCAGAAGATCGCCTTGTCCGGATCGTCGAGCCAGCCGAACGAGAAATTCGTCCAGCCCCAGTCGTGCATCACCTTCTCGAGGCCCAGGCCCGGATTCAGTATCCACTGCCAGGCCGTGCCCGTGACGATGAACGACAGCGCCATCGGATACAGGAACACCGCGCGCAGCGCGCCTTCGTTGCGGATCTTCTGGTCGAGCAGGATCGCGAGAAAGAGCCCGAGCACGACGCAGATCGCGACGAACGGGATGCCGAACCAGCCGAGATTCGCGGCCGACGTCCACCAGACGTCGTTCTGGAACAGGTCCGAATAGCGGCCGAAGCCGTCGAAATCGTAGTTCGGCAACAGCCGGGAATTCGTCAGCGACAGATAGCCGGTGACGACGATGAAGCCGTAGATGAAAACCAAGGCGATCGCGATGCTGGGCGCGAGCACCAGTTTCGGAATCCAGCGGTCGGCGAACGCCGACAGCGGCGACGTGCGGTGCGCGGCAGCCGCGCTGGTTCCGTTTCCGCTAAGAGGGGCAGCCACGTGTTTCGACTCCTGGGACGAGATCGCCGCGCGCGGGCACGAAGCCGGCGCGGGCGGCGGGTACGGCGCGGGCCGGCTCGCGGCCCGTTTGCTGCGGGTGCAGCACGCAGCGCCCGGCGCGACGATGCGCGAATCCGGGCGCTCGCGCCGTGCGTTACTTCACCTTCGCGGCTCGCGCGAGCGCGGCGACCGCGCTCTTCGAGTCCTGCTGCGAGTTCATGAACTTCGTCACGACGTCGGTGATCGCGCCCGCCGTCGCGTCGCTCTGCGCCATGCCGTGCGCGAGCGACGGCACGTAGCCGCCGGCCTTGATCGCCGTCTGCTCATCAGCGTAGGACTTCTTCGCGCAATCGTCGAACTTGTCCATCTTCACGCCGAGACGCACGGGGATCGAGCCTTTCAGCAAGCTGAACTGCTCCTGGAACGCGGGCGTCATGATCGTCTTCGCGAGCGCGATCTGGCCGGGCGTCGCCGCCTTCTGGCCCTTCTGCTGGAAGAACACGAACGAGTCGACGTTGAACGTGTACGCATTCGCCGTGCCCGGCACCGCCGCGCAGATGTAGTCCTTGCCCGACTTCTTGCCGGCCGCCTCGAACTCGCCCTTCGCCCAGTCGCCCATGAACTGCATGCCGGCGCGGCCGTTGATGACCATCGCGGTCGCGAGGTTCCAGTCGCGGCCGTTGCGGCCGGAGTCGAAGTAGCCCTGGATCTTGCGGACCGTGTTGAAGACTTCGAGCATCTTGTCGGACGTGAGCGTCTTCTGGTCGAGGTCGACGAGCGCCTTCTTGTAGAAGTCGGCGCCTTGCGACAGCACGACGTCTTCCCACAGCGTCAGGTCCTGCCACGGCTGGCCGCCCATCGCGACCGGCTGGATGCCCGCCGCCTTCAGCTTGTCGGCCACCTGGAAGAATTCGGGCCACGTCGCGGGCGGCTTCGCGCCGATCTTGTCGAGCGCGGCCTTGTTGATGTAGAGCCAGTTCACGCGGTGCACCGAGAACGGCGCCGCGACGGTGTTGCCCTTGTACTTGATGATCTTGTCGATCTCGGGCGGCAGGTTCTGCTTCCAGTCGCCCGCGGCCGCGTCGATGTTCACGAGCACGCCCTGGTCCGCCCAATCCTGGATGAGCGGCCCCTTGATCTGCGCGGCCGACGGCGCGTCGCCGCTGATGACCTTGGTCTTCAGCGCGGTCATCGCCGCGGCGCCCGCGCCGCCCGCGACCGCGAAATCCTTCCAGACGTAGCCCTGCTTCTGCAGGTCGTCCTTCAGCACGCCGACCGCCTTCGATTCGCCGCCCGACGTCCACCAGTGCAGCACCGTGACGTTTTCTGCCGCTTGCGCCGCGGCGGCGCCGAACAACAGGCCTGCGGCGCCGAGCGCGCCCATGATCGCGCGAATTTTCATCAGTTATCTCCTCCAGATTTGGATCGATTCGTCAGGCTTTCGACTACGCGGATGCGCGAAAGCCGGCTTTGCTACGGAACGACACGGGAAATCGAGCCGCGAACGACGCATGATCGATGCGTTCGGGCCGATGCCGGCCGCGGGCTCTTAGGAACTGAGTGACTCGAAATTCAACGACCGTCTCCTCTTTGGGCTAACCGGTTCCGCCGCCTCGCGGCTCGAACCCGGGGCAGCGACGCCGCGCGAACATGCGCTTCATCAATGTCCGATAACATTTGCCGCGTGCGGCGCGCGCGCCGCACGGCCCGCCCGAAGACCGCGCCTCTTCATGCCGTGCGCTTCTTTTCTTCGTTCGGGTGCTACCCCTTGCGGCGGATTGTAGTTAAACTACAATTCAGTGTCAAAAATATTTTTATCGCACTACGGCCCGCGTCGCGGGCATCCCCAAACGGCGGAGACACATGCATACCGATTCGAGCTTCACCTTCGTTCTCTTCGGCGGCACCGGCGATCTGTCGATGCGCAAGATCCTCCCCGCGCTCTTCGAGGCTCACCGCGCGAACATGCTGTCGGAGGCCGGCAGGATCGTCGCCGTGGCCCGCCATGCGGCCGACCGCGACGGCTACCTGCAGTGGATCGACGAGCACGTGAAGCCGCATGCGGCGAAGGCGGCGGGCGGCGCGTTCGACGCAGCGGTCTGGCAGAGCTTTCTCGAGCGCATCGTCTACGTGAAGCTCGACCTCGGCCGCGCGGAGGACTACGCGCTGCTGCGCGACACGGTCGGACGCTTGTCCGGCATCCGCGTGTTCTACCTCGCGACGGGCCCGTCGCTCTTCGTGCCGATCTGCAAGGCGCTCGCCGCCGTGGGCCTGAACGAAGGCGCGCGGATCGTGCTCGAGAAGCCGCTCGGCTATGACCTGCGCTCGTCGAACGCGATCAACGACGCGGTCGGCGAGATCTTCGCCGAAGACCAGATCTACCGGATCGACCACTATCTCGGCAAGGAGCCGGTGCAGAACCTGCTCGCGCTGCGCTTCGGCAACGCGCTGTTCGAGCCGCTGTGGCGCCGCGAGTGGGTCGAGAGCATCCAGATCACGATCGCCGAGGAGCTCGGCGTCGAGGCGCGCGGCGATTTCTACGACAATACGGGCGCGCTGCGCGACATGGTGCAGAACCACCTGCTGCAGTTGCTGTCGATCGTCGCGATGGAGCCGCCGCACTCGATGGATTCCGATTCGGTGCGCGACGAGAAGCTGCGCGTGCTGCGCGCGTTGAAGCCCGTCGATCCGCGCGACATCGGCAAGGTCGCCGTGCGCGGCCAGTATCACGCGGGCGTGATCAGGGGCGCGCAGGTGCCCGCGTACGCGACCGAGCCGGGCGTGAAGCCCGAGAGCCCGACCGAGACGTTCGTCGCGCTGAAGGTCGAGATCGAGAACTGGCGCTGGGCCGGCGTGCCGTTCTTCCTGCGCACCGGCAAGCGCCTCGCCGACCGCGTCGCGGAAATCGTCGTCAACTTCCGGCCGGTGCCGCACTCGGCGCTTGGGCCCACCGCGCTGCGCGCGGGCGCGAACCGCCTCGTGATCCGGCTGCAGCCGAACGAGTCGATTCGACTGTACTGCCTCGCGAAGCAGCCGGGCGAAGGGATGAACCTCGCGAGCGTGCACCTCGATCTCGCATTCGATCAGTTCTTCAAGGAAGGCCAGATGGAGGCGTACCAGCGCCTGCTGCTCGACGTGATCAACGGCCGGCTCGCGCTCTTCGTGCGCCGCGACGAGCAGGAAGCCGCGTGGCGCTGGGTCGAGCCTATCCTGAACGAATGGGCGCGCTCGGCGAAGCCGCCGAAGCCGTACGCGGCCGGCACCTGGGGCCCCGCCGCCGCGAGCGCGATGCTCGCGCAGCACGGCACCTGCTGGCTCGAAGAAGAAAACTGACGTAACGCGGCGCGCGTGCGGCCTTCGCCCGCGCGCCGCCCGACGGTTCCCACCGAATTCATTCAATTCAATAAAAGCAGTCTGGAGGAGAAGTGATCGAGGTTCACGCTTTCGAAACCCCGCGCGCGCAATCCGAAGCGCTCGCGCAAGCGGTCGGCGAGGCGCTCGCGGCGGCGCTCGCGCGCAGCGCGCGCGCGACGCTCGCCGTGTCGGGCGGCACGAGCCCGCGGCCGTTCCTGCAAACGCTGTCGGGCGCCGCGCTCGACTGGCCGCGGATCGACGTGACGCTCGTCGACGACCGCTGGGTGCCCGACACCGACGACGCGAGCAACGCGAAGCTCGTGCGCGAGACGCTGCTGCGCAACGCGGCCGCGCAAGCGCGCTTCGCGCCGCTCGTCGACGTGCGCGAGTCGCTCGACTCGCAGATCGCGGCGCTCAACCAGAGCCCCGCGCACCCGCTGCCCGACGTCGCCGTGCTCGGCATGGGCGAGGACGGCCACACCGCGTCGATCTTCGCGGACGCGCCCGAATGGGACCGCGCGATCGCGACGGCCGAGCGCTTCGTCGCCGTCCACCCCGGCGCCGCGCCGCACGCGCGCGTGAGCCTGTCGCTCGATGCGTTGAAGCGCATCGAGCGCCTGTTCCTGCTGATCGCGGGAAGCCGCAAGCGCGAGGTGCTGGAGGCGGCCGCGGCCGCGCCGCAAAAGAACGCGATTTCGCAACTGGCCAACGACAAGGGGACGAAGCTCGATGTCTACTGGTGCGCAAACTAAGGCCGCCGCCGCGGCCCAGCACGCCGACGGGCCGCGCCTACTGGCCGACGTCGGCGGCACGAACGCGCGCTTCGCGCTCGAGACGGGCCCGGGCGACATCACGCAGATCCGCGTGTACCCGGGCGCCGACTATCCGACGCTCACCGACGCGATCCGCAGGTATCTGAAGGACGTGAAGATCGGCCGCGTGAATCACGCGGCGATCGCGATCGCGAACCCCGTCGACGGCGATCAGGTCCGGATGACGAATCACAACTGGAGCTTCTCGATCGAGGCGACGCGCCGCGCGCTCGGCTTCGACACGCTGCTCGTCGTCAACGACTTCACCGCGCTCGCGATGGCGCTGCCCGGCCTGACCGACGCGCAGCGCGTGCAGATCGGCGGCGGCGCGCGCCGGCAGAACAGCGTGATCGGCCTGATGGGGCCGGGCACGGGGCTCGGCGTGTCCGGGCTCATCCCCGCCGACGACCGCTGGATCGCGCTCGGCAGCGAAGGCGGCCACGCGACGTTCGCGCCGATGGACGAGCGCGAGGATCTGGTGCTGCAGTACGCGCGCCGCAAGTATCCGCATGTTTCGTTCGAGCGCGTGTGCGCGGGCCCGGGCATGGAGATCATCTACCGCGCGCTCGCCACGCGCGACAAGAAGCGGGTGGCCGCGAACGTCGACACGGCCGACATCGTCGAGCGCGCGCACGCGGGCGACGCGCTCGCGCTCGAGGCGGTCGAGTGCTTCTGCGGAATTCTCGGCACGTTCGCCGGCAATCTCGCGGTGACGCTCGGCGCGCTCGGCGGCATCTACATCGGCGGCGGCGTCGTGCCGAAGCTGGGCGAGCTGTTCCTGCGCTCGTCGTTCCGCGCGCGCTTCGAGGCGAAGGGCCGCTTCGAGGCATATCTCGCGAACATCCCGACCTATCTCATCACCGCCGAGTATCCGGCGTTCCTCGGCGTGTCGGCGATTCTCGCCGAGCAGTTGTCGAACCGCACGGGCGGCGCGTCGTCGGCCGTGTTCGAACGAATCCGCCAGATGCGCGATGCGTTGACGCCCGCCGAGCGGCGCGTCGCCGATCTCGCGCTCAACCATCCGCGCTCGATCATCAACGATCCGATCGTCGACATCGCGCGCAAGGCCGACGTGAGCCAGCCGACGGTGATCCGCTTCTGCCGCTCGCTCGGCTGCCAGGGGCTGTCGGACTTCAAGCTGAAGCTCGCGACGGGCTTGACGGGCACGATCCCGATGAGCCACAGCCAGGTGCATCTCGGCGACACCGCCACCGACTTCGGCGCGAAGGTGCTCGACAACACGGTGTCGGCGATCCTTCAGTTGCGCGAACACTTGAACTTCGAGCACGTCGAGCAGGCGATCGACATCCTGAACAACGCGCGGCGCATCGAGTTCTACGGGCTCGGCAATTCGAACATCGTCGCGCAGGATGCGCACTACAAGTTCTTCCGCTTCGGCATCCCGACGATCGCTTACGGCGACCTGTACATGCAGGCGGCGTCGGCGGCGCTTCTCGGCAAGGGCGACGTGATCGTCGCGGTGTCGAAGTCGGGCCGCGCGCCGGAGCTTCTGCGCGTGCTCGACGTCGCGATGCAGGCGGGCGCGAAGGTGATCGCGATCACGTCGAGCAACACGCCGCTCGCGAAACGCGCGACGGTCGCGCTCGAAACCGATCACATCGAGATGCGCGAATCGCAGCTGTCGATGATCTCGCGGATTCTGCATCTCGTGATGATCGACATCCTCGCGGTCGGCGTCGCGATTCGCCGCGCCGCGCCGAACGCGGAGCTCGCCGAAGCGATGGCGCGCGCGAAGGCGCGCGCGGGCGCGAGCGCGGACGACGAGGCCGCCGACGTGCTCGACTGGCTGAGCCACGGCGCGGCGCCCGCGGCGAAGGACTGACGAGAGCATTCGACGCGCGCCGCGCCTCGCGGATCGCCGCAAGCCGGAGCCTTCGGGCTCCGGCTTTTTTTTGGTTGCGCGGCCCGGAACCGACGGGCAACGCGTCGACTCGGCTTCCCCACGATTGCACCCGGTTGCGCCGACAGCGGAGCACTTGCGCAACCCACGCGAACGATAGAAGAACTTTCCACGCGGCCGTGTAAATCCGGGATTCTTTGGAAACATTTTCCATTTTGACAAAACTATGCTTGCCTTCACTCGGCACGCATTCGTCACTGCCGTCCGCACCGATGCCGCACGAATCCGCGCGGGCGGCGAACGCCGTCGATGCGACGACGCAGCCGTAAAATCACTCGCTCAGTTTTGTCCCACGGAGATTGAAGATGAAGGCATTCAAACCGATGTTCACGTCAGCACTCGCCGCCGCGCTGTTCGGCATCGCTGCCGCTTCCGCGCACGCAGCCGACCTGCTCGACAGCGTCAAGCAGGCCGGCGTGCTCAAGATCGCGCTCGAAGGCACTTACCCCCCGTTCGACTACCGCAACAGCGACGGCCAGCTCGAAGGTTTCGACGTCGACGTCGCGAAGGAAGTCGCCGCGCGGCTCGGCGTGAAACCGCAATTCATCACGACCGAATGGAGCGGGATTCTCGCCGGCCTGCAGGCGGGCAAGTTCGACGTGATCGTGAACCAGGTCGGCATCACGCCGGCGCGCAAGCAGGCCCTCGACTTCAGCCAGCCGTATGTGTACTCCGCCGCGCAACTGATCCAGCGTGCGGACGACAAGTTCGACTACGGCGCGCCGGGCGCGCTGCAGGGCAAGCGGCTCGGCGTCACGCTCGGCACGAACTTCGCCGATCTCGCGAAGACGCTGCCCGGCGTCGACGTGAAGACGTACCCGGGCGCGCCGGAGAAGCTGCGCGACGTCGCGGCGGGCCGCATCGACGTCAGCATGGACGACCGGCTGATGCTGCCGTACCTGATCAAGAACGCGCACATGCCGCTGCGGCCGGGCGCGACGGTCAAGGGCGGCGAGACGCAGATGGGCATCCCGTTCCGCAAGGGCAATCCGAAGTTCGCGAAGGCGATCGACGACGCGCTCGCCTCGATGCGCAAAGACGGCACGCTCAAGAAGATCTCGGTGCAGTGGTTCGGCGTCGACACGTCGGTCCCCAACGCGCAATAACCGTCACCAACCGCGCGCGTCGGCACGCCCAGGGGCCGCCGGCGCGCCCGTAAATGTTTTGGAGTCCAATTCATGGAAGCGTTCGATGTGGTCGTGCACGCCCTCCCCGTGCTCGCGAACGGCGCGATTCTGACGATGAAGTTCGCGCTCGCGTCGATGGTGCTGGGCCTGATCGTCGGCCTCGTCGTCGCGATCGTGCGAATCGGCAACAACCGGATACTGTCCGCCATCGCGCAAGGCTACGTCAGCCTGATGCGCGGCACGCCGCTGCTCGTGCAGATGTTCGTCGTCTACTACGGGCTGCCCGACATCGGCATCTCGCTGGACCCGACTTCGGCCGGCATCTTGACGTTGACGCTCAACGCGGGCGCCTATCTGTCCGAAAGCATGCGCGGCGCGATCCTCGGCATCGGCCGCGGCCAGTGGGCCGCGTCGCACAGCCTCGGCCTCACGCACGTGCAGACGCTGCGCCACGTCGTCTGCCCGCAGGCGCTGCGCCTCGCGGTGCCGAGCCTCGGGAACACGCTGATCAGCCTCATCAAGGACACGTCGCTCGTCTCCGTCATCACCGTGACGGAGTTGCTGCGCTCGACGCAGGAAGCCATCGCATCGACGTTCCAGCCGCTTCCGCTGTATCTCGCGGCCGCGGCCATCTACTGGGTCCTGAGTACGCTGCTGTCGCGGCTCCAGGTGCGCGTCGAAAAGCGCTGCGTGCTACCGTCGGCGCACTGAACATGCGGCGGCCGTCCGGATCGCGGCACGGCCGCGCGTTGTGCAATTCGCAAGGTTTCCGAACATGATTACTCTCGACAACGTATCGAAGTGGTACGGCGCCCATCAAGTCCTCACCGGTTGCAGCGCAACCGTCACGAAAGGCGAAGTGGTCGTCGTCTGCGGGCCGTCCGGCTCGGGCAAGTCGACGCTCATCAAGACGATCAACGGCCTCGAGCCGTTCCAGCGGGGCGATATCATCGTCGACGGCGCGCGCCTTGGCGATCCGTCGATCAAGCTCGCCCAGTTGCGCGCGCGCGTCGGCATGGTGTTTCAGCATTTCGAACTGTTTCCGCACCTGTCCGTGCTCGAGAACCTGACGCTCGCGCAAATCAAGGTGCTGCGCCGCGACCAGGACGAGGCGCGCGACATCGGGCTGCGCCTGCTCGATCGCGTCGGCCTGAAAGCGCATGCGCAGAAGTTTCCCGGCCAGCTGTCGGGCGGACAGCAGCAACGCGTCGCGATCGCGCGTGCATTGTCGATGAACCCGATCGCGATGCTGTTCGACGAGCCGACATCCGCGCTCGATCCTGAAATGATCAACGAAGTGCTCGACGTGATGGTCGAGCTCGCGCGCGAAGGGATGACCATGATCTGCGTCACGCACGAGATGGGATTCGCACGCAAGGTCGCGAATCGGGTGCTCTTCATGGACAGCGGCGTGATCGTCGAAGACGCGGCGAGCGCGACGTTCTTCAGCACGCCGCGCTCCGAGCGCGCGCGCGACTTTCTCGACAAGATCCTGCACTGACCCGCTTGGCCTGCCGCCGCCCGGCGGCGTCATGACGACCCGACACCTCCACCCGGCATGAACACGACGACGCTTTCAACCAAACTGAACACTTTCGCCCGCCTGAATCTGATCGATGCGGCGACGCCGCTGCAACGGCTGCCGCGCCTGTCGGCGCACGTCGGCCGCGACGTCTACGTGAAGCGCGACGATTGCACGCCGCTCGCGATGGGCGGCAACAAGCTGCGCAAGCTCGAATTCCTCGCCGCGGACGCGCTCCGTCAAAACGCGGACGTGCTCGTGACGGCAGGCGCGATCCAGTCGAATCACGTCCGGCAGACCGCAGCGCTCGCGGCGCAACTCGGCCTCGACTGCGTCGCGTTGCTCGAAAACCCGATCGGGACCGCGCGCGACGATTACCTGCGCAGCGGCAACCGGCTGCTGCTCGATCTGTTCCGTGTGCGCGTGCACGACGTCGACAACCTCGACGACGCCGACCGGCAGCTCGAAGCGGCCGCGCAACGGCTGCGCGACGAAGGACGTCGCCCGTACGTGATTCCGATCGGCGGCTCGAACGCGCTCGGCGCGCTCGGCTACGTGCGCGCGGGGCTGGAACTCGAACAGCAGATCCGCGCCGCGTCGCTCGACTTCTCGGCCGTCGTGCTCGCATCCGGCAGCGCGGGCACGCACGCGGGCCTCTCGTTGGCGCTCGCGCATGCCTTGCCATCGCTGCCCGTGATCGGCGTCACGGTGTCGCGCACCGATGCCGCGCAGCGCCCGAAGGTGCGGCAACTGCTCGACCGGGCGAGCGCATTGCTCGGCGTCGAAACGCCGGCCGAGACGCGCATCGATCTGTGGGACGACTACTTCGCGCCGCGCTACGGCGAGCCCAATCGCGCGGGCAACGACGCAGTCAGGTTGCTCGCGCGAACCGAGGGGCTGCTGCTCGATCCCGTGTACACGGGCAAGGCGATGGCCGGCCTGCTCGACGGCATCGCGAGCGGCCGCATCGAAGGAAACGGCCCGGTGCTGTTCCTGCATACGGGCGGCGCGCCCGCGCTGTTCGCGTATCGCGACGCGTGCGGCGCGAACGCATGACGTCGCGCGAACGCTGAAGCGCCGTCACCCCGCGTTCGCGCACATCGCCGCGCCCGACGGCATCCGGCGCTATCTGTCGTCGCAATACGGCGTCGCGCACGCGTCGCGCACGCGTCGTGACCGCGCGACGCCGAACGCGGCCCTTCGTGCCGCGCGGCAACCGGCGCCAGCGGCAACGAAAAGCCGCATGCCGGCGGCGGCGCGCGCAAGCCGCCGGCTTCGCTACGCGACGTCGACGTTGCGGAACCTGCCCTTCACCGGCAGGCCATGCCAGCGCAGCACGAGCATGCGCCCGCCGAGGCACAAGAGGCCCGAGACGCCGATCGTCACGCCCATCGCGAACGGCGTGCCGTCGGCGAGCGCGCCGATCGCGACGCTCGCGAGCGCGCCGAGCGCGAGCTGCATCGCGCCGAACACCGCGGCCGCGGCGCCCGCGTTGTGCGGATAGCGGTGCATCAGGTCGGTCGTGCAATTGGCCGACAGAATCCCGACGACGCCGACGACGAAAAAGAGGCTCGCGACGATCGACCACAATCCGCCCAGCCCCGTCAGCGCGAAGAACGCGACGGCAAGCGACGCCGCGCAGCTCAGCAGCGACGCGCCCGCGATGATCTTCAGCGATCCGACGCGGCCGATGAGGCGCGTGTTCAGGAAGTTGCCGAGCATGATGCCGACGACGTTCAACCCGAACAGCAGCCCGTAATGCTGCGGCGACACGTGGAAGTAATCGATATAGACGAACGGCGTCGCGGTGATGTACGCGAACATCGACGCGAACGCCATTCCGCCGCACAGCATATGGCCCCACGCGACCGGATCGGCGACGATGCGCCCGTATGCGGAGAACGATGCGAGCACGGCCGAGCTCGCGCGCTTCTCGCGCGGCCAGGTCTCGGGCACGCGCAGGAACGCGGCCGTCGCGCAGACCGCGCCGAACAGCGTGAGCACGACGAACACGCCGCGCCAGCCCGAGAAGCGCAGCACCTGCCCGCCGATGAGCGGCGCGAGGAGCGGCCCGATCGCGGTGACGATCGCGACCATCGACAGCACCTTCGCCGCGTCGGCCGGCTCGTGCGCGTCGCGCGCGATCGCGCGCGCGAGCACCGACGCCGCGCCCGCGCCGAACGCTTGCAGGAAGCGCACGACGACCAGCATGTCGATCGACGCGGCGACGAAGCAGCCGACGCTCGCGAGCGTGAAGAGCGCGATGCCGCCGAGCAGCACGGGCCGGCGGCCGTAGGTGTCGGACAGCGGTCCGTAGAGCAGCATGCCGATCGAGAAGCCGGCCATGAAGCTCGTCAGCGTGCGCTGCGCGGCGGCGGCGCTCACGCCGAAGCCGGCCGCGATCGCGGGCAGGCTCGGCAGGTACATGTCGGTGGCGATCGGCCCGCACGCGGCGAGCGCGCCGAGCAACAGGATCAGCCGGCCGTCCGGCCGGCGTCTTGCGACGTGAGGCATTGGAATTCCACGGAAGCGGCCGCCGTGCGCGGGTGGGCGCGCGCGACGGCCAGGCAAGGAGGGCGGCGCCCGGTCGGGCCGCCGCGAGGCTCGATTGTACGCGACCGGTTGCCGGCGTTCTTGATGCAGGGCCGACTGGAGTGGCCGGCGTGATGTCCGGCGCATGGCGGTTTGGCGGTTTGGCGGGTCGGCGGGTCGGCGGGTCGGCGGGTCGGCGGGTCGGCAGGTCGGCAGGTCGGCAGGTCGGCGAGTCGGCAGGTCGGCGAGCGGCGGGTCGGCGGGCCCACGCCGCGTTTCATGATCCCGGCCATCGTCTCCGCGCGCCGCCGTCGCGCGGCGTCCGCGCATCGGTTAAGCTCGGCGTTTTCGTTGGACGATTCCGCGCCGAGCTGCCGACATGACCGCCTTCCTGCTGATCTGGAGCCCCAAGAAATGGCCTTGGCCCGAGCTGCCCGAAATGGCCGCGCGCGTGAAGGCGGGCGAAGCGGTCGCCGACGTCTGGGGCTGCGGCTTCTCGCGCAGCATCCTGCCGGGCGACCGCGTGTTCCTGCATCGTGTCGCGAAAGAGCCGAAGGGCGTGTTCGGTTCCGGCTACGTGACGCGCGAGCCGTACGAGGTGCCTGATCCGCAGACGAAGCGCGGCTACCGGCTTTGCATCGACTTCGTCTACGACTGGCTCGTCGACGGCCACAGCGAAGTCGTGATCCCGCGCGACGCGCTGCGCGCGCATCCGTTCTCGGTGCAGACGTGGGACGCGCAGACGTCGGGCACGTCGATCAAGCCGATGGTCGAGGGTGCGCTCGAAAAACGCTGGGCCGAACTCACCGGCAAGCGCAAGCCACCGAAGCGCGCATAGCCGGCGCACCGCCGCTCGTCACGCGCCGCCCGTCGGGCGGCGATTCGTACAGCGATTCGTACGGCAATTCGCGCTGCAATTCGTGCTGCAATTCGCGCGGCGATTCGCCCCGCGCCTCATCCCGCCGTTCGCCGCGGCGAACAACGTCAATCGGCACCGAACCACGACCCATTCGTCGATCGACGCGACGAATCCGTCCGGCACCGCAGGAATCGCGCGAATCTCGCCGCGCCCGAGCGTCGATCGCGAACCGTTCCTCGATACGCCGCGCCGCGGCGTCGCCCGGACCCGCGTTGCCCGCGCTCCGCCCACACGCCCCGCCCCGCGCGCCGAACCGCCGCAGCGCCGGGAAAGCCCGCGCCGCGCGTCTCCGGTACAATCGGTCGGATCGATACGCCCGACGCGAGCCGCGGCGCTTCGCCGCTCGCGCGCACTCTCTCGCAGGTCCAATTCATGTCGAACAATCAGACTCTCTTCGAACGCGCTCAGCGAACCATCCCGGGCGGCGTCAATTCGCCGGTGCGGGCGTTCCGCTCGGTCGGCGGCACGCCGCGCTTCGTCGCGCGCGCGCAAGGCGCGTACTTCTGGGATGCGGACGGCAAACGCTACATCGACTACATCGGCTCGTGGGGCCCGATGATCGTCGGCCACGTGCATCCGGACGTGCTCGCCGCCGTGCAGCGCGTGCTCGCCGACGGCTTCTCGTTCGGCGCGCCGACCGAGGCCGAGATCGAGATCGCCGAGGAAATCTGCAAGCTCGTGCCGTCGATCGAACAGGTGCGGATGGTGTCGAGCGGCACCGAAGCGACGATGAGCGCGCTGCGCCTCGCGCGCGGCTTCACCGGCCGCAGCCGGATCGTCAAGTTCGAAGGCTGCTATCACGGCCACGCGGACAGCCTGCTCGTGAAGGCGGGCTCGGGGCTCCTCACGTTCGGCAATCCGACCTCGGCGGGCGTGCCCGCCGACGTCGCGAAGCACACGACCGTCCTCGAATACAACAACGTCGCGGCGCTCGACGAAGCGTTCGCCGCGTTCGGCGACGAGATCGCCGCGGTGATCGTCGAACCCGTCGCGGGCAACATGAATCTCGTGCGCGGCACGCCCGAGTTCCTGAACGCGCTGCGCGCGCTCTGCACGAAGCACGGCGCCGTGCTGATCTTCGACGAAGTGATGTGCGGCTTTCGCGTCGCGCTGGGCGGCGCGCAGCAGCACTATGGAATCGCGCCGGACCTCACGTGCCTCGGCAAGGTGATCGGCGGCGGAATGCCGGCCGCCGCGTTCGGCGGCCGCAGCGACATCATGTCGCATCTCGCGCCGCTCGGCGGCGTCTATCAGGCGGGCACGCTGTCGGGCAACCCGATCGCGGTCGCCGCGGGCCTCGCGACGCTCAAGCTGATCCAGGCGCCCGGCTTCTACGACGCGCTCGCTCAAAAGACGCGCCGGCTCGCCGACGGTCTCGCCGCCGAAGCGCGCACGGCCGGCGTGCCGTTCTCGGCCGACGCGATCGGCGGGATGTTCGGCCTCTACTTCACCGAGCACGTGCCGGCGAGCTTCGCCGACGTGACGAAGAGCGACACCGAGCGCTTCAACCGCTTCTTCCATCTGATGCTCGACGAAGGCGTGTATTTCGCGCCTTCCGCGTACGAAGCGGGCTTCGTGTCGAGCGCGCACGACGACGACACGCTCGACGCGACGCTCGCCGCCGCACGCCGCGCGTTCGCGGCGCTGCGCCCCTGATCTGCCGCACGACTGACAGGACGAATCGATGTTCTCGGAAAGCGACTTCACCCACATGCAGCGCGCGCTCGCGCTCGCCGCGCGCGGGATGTACACGACGACACCGAATCCGCGCGTCGGCTGCGTGATCGTCAAGGACGACGTCGTGATCGGCGAGGGCTTCACGCAGCCGGCGGGCCAGGATCACGCCGAAGTGCAGGCGCTGAAGGACGCGCGCGCGCGCGTCCACGACCTGCGCGACGCGACCGTCTACGTGACGCTCGAGCCGTGCAGCCACTTCGGCCGCACGCCGCCGTGCGCGCACGCGCTGATCGACGCGCGCGTCGGCAAGGTCGTCGCGGCGATGGAGGACCCGAACCCACAGGTGTCCGGGCGCGGCCTCGCGATGCTGCGCGACGCGGGCATCGACGTGCGCTGCGGCCTGCTCGCGCACGAGGCGCACGAAATGAACATCGGCTTCGTGTCGCGAATGACGCGCGGCCGGCCGTGGGTGCGGATGAAAACGGCCGCGTCGCTCGACGGCCGCACGGCGCTCGCCTCCGGCGAAAGCAAATGGATCACGGGCGACGCCGCGCGCGACGACGGCCACAAGTGGCGCGCGCGCGCGTGCGCGATCCTGACGGGCATCGGCACCGTGCGCGAAGACGATCCGCAGTTGAACGTGCGCGGCGTCGACACGCCGCGCCAGCCGCGCCGCGTGCTGATCGACAGCCGCCTCGACATTCCGCTCACCGCGCGCCTGCTCGAAGGCGGCTCGCTCCTCATCTTCTGCGGCGCGCTCGATTCGCAAAGCGAAGCGCGCGCGCTGGCGCTGCGCGAGCGCGGCGCGGAGATCGTGCCGCTCGCGAACGCGCGCGGCAAGGTCGACCTGCCCGCGATGCTCGCCGTGCTCGGCGAACGCGGGATCAACGAACTGCACGTCGAGGCGGGCCACAAGCTGAACGGCTCGCTGCTGCGCGAGCGCTGCGTCGACGAGCTGCTCGTCTATCTCGCGCCGAGCCTGCTCGGTGCCGACGCGGCCGCGATGTTCGATCTCGCCGCGCCGGCGTCGCTCGCCGATCGCACGCGCCTCGCGTTCCACAGCGTCGAGCGCGTCGGCGACGACCTGCGCATCCTCGCGCGCTTCGCGCCCGCACACGCGAGCGCGCCCCCCACTCACTGATAACGGAACCCGACACGATGTTTACCGGAATCGTCGCGGCAGTCGGCCGCATCGAAACGATCGAGCCGATCGCCTCCTCGCCCGACGCGGGCGTGCGCCTCACGCTGCGCGCGGGCGGGCTCGACCTCGCCGACGTCGCGCTCGGCGACAGCATCGCGATCCAGGGCGCGTGCATGACGGTCGTCGCGAAGACGGCCGACACGTTCGATGTCGAGGTGTCGCGCGAAAGCCTGAACAAGACGGTCGGCCTCGCCGAACCCGGCGACGTGAATCTCGAAAAGGCGCTGCGCGCGCACGATCGCCTGGGCGGCCACATCGTGTCCGGGCACGTCGACGGGCTCGGCGCCGTCACGCGCTTTGCGCCCGTCGGCGAATCGCACGAACTACGGGTGCTCGCGCCGCGCGAGCTCGGCCGCTACCTGGCCTACAAGGGCTCGATCACCGTCAACGGCGTGAGCCTCACCGTCAACGCCGTCGAGGACCGCGACGACGGCTGCGAATTCTCGATCAACCTGATTCCTCATACGGTCGAGGTGACGACGCTGCGGCATCTGAAGCCGGGAGCGAAGGTCAATCTGGAAATCGACATGATCGCGCGGTATGTCGAGCGGATGACGACCGCGCCGAAATAAGCGCCCGCCCCGACACGTCCGGCGCCGCGCGCCGCCGGACGCGCCCGGGGTGCGACGCATGCGCGCGCGACCGGGCATCGGAACGATCGGCTCTTCGGCGCGCGCATGGCGCCCTTTACGCCTGCTCGCCGTGCGCGACGCATCGCGCGCCGATCTTCACCGACGCTCGCAAACACCCGCCGGACGGCCGCCGCCGGGCTATCCGGCCGCATCGTCGCACGCGCCGCCGTCGGCCATTCGGCCAACGCGCCGGCCGCCCTCGCCGCATCCGGCTAAAACCCGGCCGGCGTGGCGTAAAATACGCGCTTTCCCTTGCCCTGATCCTTTTATGACGCTCGCCTCCACGCCCGACATCATTGCCGAGCTCAAAGCCGGCCGGATGGTGATCCTCGTCGACGAAGAAGACCGCGAAAACGAGGGCGACCTCGTGCTCGCCGCCGAGTTCGTCACGCCGGAAGCGATCAACTTCATGGCCCGCTACGGCCGCGGCCTGATCTGCCTCACGCTCACGCAGGAGCGCTGCAAGCAGCTCAACCTGCCGCTCATGACGTATCGCAACGGCACCCAGTACGGCACCGCGTTCACGGTCAGCATCGAGGCGGCCGAAGGCGTGACGACGGGCATCTCGGCCGCGGACCGCGCGCGCACGATCGCAACGGCGGTCGCGCACGACACGCGCGCCGAGCACATCGTGCAGCCGGGCCACGTGTTCCCGATCATGGCGCAGCCGGGCGGCGTGCTCGTGCGCGCGGGCCACACCGAGGCGGGCTGCGACCTGACCGCGCTCGCGGGCTTGACGCCCGCCGCGGTGATCTGCGAGATCATCAAGGACGACGGCACGATGGCGCGCCTGCCGGACCTGATCGAATTCGGCAAGGAGCACGACCTGAAGATCGGCACGATCGCCGATCTGATCCACTATCGCAGCCGCACCGAATCGATCGTCGAGCGCGTCGCCGAACGCACGATGCAGACCGCGCACGGCCCGTTCAAGGCGGTGCTGTACCGCGATCACCCGACGGGCTCGCCGCACATCGCGCTCGTGCGCGGCAAGCCCGCGCCGCACGACGAAACGCCCGTGCGCGTGCACGAGCCGCTGTCGGTGCTCGACCTGCTCGAGACCGGCGTGTCGACCCACTCGTGGACGCTCGACGCCGCGATGAAGGAAATCGCCTCGCGCGAGCTCGGCGTGATCGTGCTCCTGAACTGCGGCGACACGAGCGAGCATCTCGTCGACGTGTTCCGCGCGTTCGACGAGAAGGAAAAGGCGGCCGTGCTCAAGCGCCGGCCGGTCGATTTCAAGACGTTCGGCATCGGCGCGCAGATTTTACGCGACGTCGGCGTCGGCAAGATGCAGGTGCTGTCGAATCCGCGCAAGCTCGGCAGCATGTCCGGCTACGGTCTCGAAGTCACCGGCTTCGCGCCGATGCCGGGCGGCGCGGCATCCGCCTGCGACGCCGCGTGACGGTTTCGTGTCGTAGTGTCGTACCGTTGTCAGCCTGTGCTGCAGCCCCTATCACCGCTCATCCACTCCACGGAAAGAATATGGAAATCGGACAATATCAACCGAACCTCGAAGGCGATGGCCTGCGTATCGGCATCGTTCAATCGCGCTTCAACGAACCCGTTTGCAACGGCCTCGCGGACGCGTGCGTCGAAGAGCTGGAGCGCCTCGGCGTCTCCGGCGAAGACGTGCTGCTCGTGACGGTTCCGGGCGCGCTCGAAATCCCGCTCGCGCTGCAAAAGCTCGCGGAAAGCAACCAGTTCGACGCGCTGATCGCGCTCGGCGCGGTGATCCGCGGCGAGACGTATCACTTCGAGCTCGTGTCGAACGAGAGCGGCGCAGGCATCACGCGCATCGCGCTCGACTTCAACACGCCGATCGCGAACGCCGTCCTCACGACCGAAACCGACGAGCAGGCGATCGCCCGGATGACCGAAAAGGGCCGCGACGCCGCGCGCGTCGCCATCGAGATGGCGAACCTCACGATGACGCTCGATCAACTGAGCGACGATGAAGACGAAGAGGACGAAGACGAGGACGACGAAGACGAAGAGGAGCGCGCATGAAGAAGAGCGCCCGCCGACAATCGCGCGAGCTGGCGACGCAGGGCCTGTATCAGTGGCTGCTGTCGAACGCGGCGCCGGGCGAGATCGACGCGCAATTGCGCGGCGCGCTGGGTTACGACAAGGCTGACAAGACGCTGCTCGACACGATCCTGCATGGCGTGATCCGCGAGCATGCGACGCTTGCCGAGGCAATCTCGCCGAATCTCGACCGTCCGATCGATCAGTTGTCGCCCGTCGAGCGCGCGGTGCTGCTGATCGCGACGTACGAGCTCACGCATCAGATCGAAACGCCGTACCGCGTGATCATCAACGAAGCCGTCGAGCTCGCGAAGACGTTCGGCGGCTCGGACGGCTACAAGTACGTGAACGGCGTGCTCGACAAGCTGGCCGTCAAGCTGCGCCCGGCCGAAACGCACGCGCGACGCGACGCGTAACCCCCTTCGCGGGCGCGCGGCGCGCGCCCGCTTTTCGCTCTTTCCGCACCGCTTTGATTCGACGATGAATACCGCTGCCGATTCGCTCCTGAGGCTTGCGTCGCGCGTCGACGCGATCGAGCCGTTCTACGTGATGGAAATCGTCAAGGAGGCCGCCGTTCTCGAGCGCGCCGGCCGCGACATCATTCACATGAGCATCGGCGAACCGGATTTCACCGCGCCGGAGCCCGTCGTCGAGGCGGCCGCCGCGGCGCTGCGCCGCGGCGTCACGCAATACACGAGTGCGCTCGGCATCGCGCCGCTGCGCGAGGCGATCGCCGCGCACTACGCGCGTGCGTACGGCCTGTCGATCGAGCCGGAACGGATCGTGGTGACGGCAGGCGCGTCGGCCGCGCTGCTGCTCGCGTGCCTCGCGCTCGTCGGGCGCGACGACGAAGTACTGATGCCCGATCCGTCTTACCCGTGCAATCGCCACTTCGTGGCGACGGCTGAAGGCCGCGCGGTGCTCGTGCCGAGCGGCCCCGAAGCCCGCTTCCAGCTGACCGCGAACGACGTGAAGACGCGCTGGGGCGAGCGCACGCGCGGCGTGCTGCTCGCGTCGCCGTCGAACCCGACGGGCACGTCGCTCGATCCGGCCGAGCTCGGCCGGATCGTCGACGCGGTGCGCGCACGCGGCGGCTTCACGATCGTCGACGAGATCTACCAGGGCCTGAGCTACGACGGCGCGCCCGTCTCCGCGCTGTCGTTCGGCGACGACGTCGTCACCGTCAACAGTTTCTCGAAATATTTCAACATGACGGGCTGGCGGCTCGGCTGGCTCGTCGTGCCGCCCGCGCTCGTCGGCACGTTCGAAAAGCTCGCGCAGAATCTGTTCATTTGCCCGTCGGCGCTCGCGCAGCACGCGGCGCTCGCGTGCTTCGAACCGGACACGCTCGACATCTACGAGGCGCGCCGCGCCGAATTCCAGCGCCGCCGCGACTTCATCGTGCCGGCGATCGAATCGCTCGGCTTCAAGGTGCCCGTGATGCCGGACGGCGCGTTCTACGTCTACGCGCAATGCGGCGGCGTCGCGCACCCTGCGGCGGGAAACAGCGCCGCGCTCGTGAACGCGATGCTACATGACGCGGGCGTGGTGCTCGTGCCGGGAATGGATTTCGGCGTCCATGCGCCGCGCGACTATATCCGGCTGTCCTATGCGACCGCGTACTCACGGCTCGAGGAGGCCGTCGAGCGTCTCGGCACGCTCTTCGGACGATAGAACGGGCGACGGCTGTGCGCTAACGCGCAACCTCATGCGCAAACCCGCCGCGCGCGTAGCGAGTCGATCGCGCCCGGCGTGCGCGGCAGGTCGCACGCTATTTATAGCGTGGCGCCCGCCTCTTTCGCTTTCGCGCTTCTTTATTTGTCGGTTTTCGCATCTGTCGTCGCGGCGTACGCTTCGGCCCGACTGTTCGACGCTTCGGAAGCTCGAAGCTTGAAAGTCGAAGACTTCGGACTCCGGCGCAATTCGCACGGCCGGCCACAGTCGCAACAAATCGCAACAATTCAGCGTCACTGCGCCACCACCGCGTCGCCTTCGGTTAGTTGCATTCATGACGCACCACCGTCGCCGCCCGCAAAGGCAAAAAGGCCGAGCCCCGCTCAACACAGGACCCGGCCTTTTCGATGATTCCCGATCTTCCACCCACTCGCGCTCGCGGCCGAAGCAACCTGCCGCTGCGGCGAATCCGCCGTTCGCGCGTCGTCAGGTGCCGAGCTCCGAAGCGGCGGCATCGTGCTTCGCCGCCGTGTCGACGCTCGCGTCGTCCTGCTGCGGCGCCTTCGGCGCGGTGGCTGACTTGATCGTCAGCGGGTGCGCGCCGTCGAGCGTCGTGCGCACGCGCTTTTGCGTCGCACCCGACGTCGACACGGTCGTGACCGTCACCGCGCCCTGCGCCGGCTGCTGCGACGCGTAGATCGACACCTTGCGGCCGCGCGCGACGTCGCGCAGCCGGTCGCGCTCGCCGACCACCTTCGCGCCGTAGCCGCCGTCGTCGGGCGTCGTCGCGCCGACGTACAGACGCAGCCCGCCCGCGAGCGAGCCGCCCCGCGCGATGCAGTCCTTCAGCACGAGCGCGCCAACCTGGATGTTGACGAGCGGCTGCAGCGCGGCATCGGTGCCGCCGAAATACTCGAACTTGTCCGAATGCACCTTCGACATCACCTGCATCAGGCCCTGGGCCCCGACGCCGCTTTCCGCATAAGGATTGAAGCCGGATTCGATCGCCATCACGGCGAGGATCAGCAGCGGGTCGAGCCCGACGTCGCGCCCCGTCTCGAACGCCGCCTTGACGAGCTGGCCGACGGGCTCCTGCGCGACACGATAGCGGCGCGCGAGGTACGTGGCGACGAGCGCCTGTTCGCGGTTCGACGCGAGCACGCGGTCGTCGCGCGCGTCGGCGGCGACTCGCTGCATCGGGATGAGCTTCGCGAGCGACACGGGCGACGGGCCGTTGCGCGCGGCGTCGAGGGTCGCGGCGGCGTCGACGGGCGAGGCCGTCGACGAGGGCGTTGCGTCCGCGCTGATCGATTCGCTTTCTTCGGCGTTCGCCGGGCCGAAAGCAGGCACCGGATGACCGGTGAGAAGCCGCGCCGGACCGGCCTGCACGGCCGCCGACACGAACGGCATGACTTTCGCTGCGAGCGTGCCGCGCACGTTGGGCAGCAGCCACAGCGCAAGCCCGATCGCTACCGCACAACAACCGACCACGCTGAATAGATGGTGACTGACACGCGTCCCGCGACGCAGCGCTGCGCGCAACAGCTGCGCATGCCGCTCACTGGGACGCCACGATAACCAAGCATTCATTCAGATCCTCCATGGACATGATTCATGCGGCTCGCTCGGCGCTCGAGACGAGACATGACGCGCTGCCGCGGAATCAAGACACCGAGCGTCTTGGTCGGACCGCATCGGTATCGGAGAAACGGTATAAGTACCGTTCAGAGCCACGTCGAAACAAGGCCTGCACTTGCGGCAGGCGGACGCGCGAGGCTCCTACGCAAAAAACCAGCGTCGACTGGGCGCTGGCTAGGACAACAAACAGACCGTCAGAAGGCCGTGCAGGTATCGGCGGACGGCGACGCGTTGCGTCTATAGGACCAAAGATTGAAGGTTCAACACTGGGGCCTGCAACCAATGTGAGCGGATTCTAGCAGGGTTTTATAGATCGTCAACACTATAGAAATACGATTTCATAACAAAAAGTAATGATTTGTTACGGGTCGGAATCGGGAGCCTCGTGCCGTCTGGCGTTCAGATCCGCCGCCATTTTTTGCGTTTTCATCGCTTGGCCGTCCGGCCGGGTAAAATCGGCGCTCGTTTCCGGGCGGACGCCGTGCCCGCCCCCCACCGCCGCCCGCCTGCCGCGCGCGGCCCGGACATCCTTCATGAAATACAAAGACTTACGCGATTTCATCCACAGCCTCGAACAGCGCGGCGAGTTACGGCGCGTCGCGCAACCCGTGTCGCCCGTGCTCGAAATGACCGAGCTCTGCGACCGCGTGCTGCGCGCGGGCGGCCCCGCGCTCCTGTTCGACGCGCCGACGGGCTACCGGTTTCCGGTGCTCGGCAACCTGTTCGGCACGCCGCGGCGCGTCGCGCTCGGCATGGGCGTCGACGCCGACGACGAAGCGGCGCTCGCGTCGCTGCGCGACATCGGCCGGCTGCTGTCCGCGCTCAAGGAGCCCGATCCGCCGAAGAGCCTGAAGGACGCGGGCAAGCTGCTGTCGCTCGCGAAGGCCGTGTGGGACATGGGCCCGAAGACGGTGTCCGCGCCGCCGTGCCAGGAAATCGTCTGGGAAGGCGCCGACGTCGACCTGCACAAGCTGCCGATCCAGACCTGCTGGCCGGGCGATGCCGGCCCGCTTCTCACGTGGGGCCTCACGGTCACGCGCGGGCCGAACAAGACGCGCCAGAATCTCGGCATCTACCGGCAGCAGCTGATCGGACGCAACAAACTGATCATGCGCTGGCTCGCGCATCGCGGCGGCGCGCTCGACTTTCGCGAATTCGCGCTCAAGCATCCCGGCCAGCCGTATCCGGTCGCCGTCGTGCTCGGCGCCGATCCGGCGACGACGCTCGGCGCCGTCACGCCCGTACCCGACACGTTGTCCGAATACCAGTTCGCCGGGCTCCTGCGCGGCGCGCGCACCGAGCTCGCGAAATGCCTGACGCCCGGCGTCGACACGCTGCAGGTGCCCGCGCGCGCCGAGATCGTGCTCGAAGGCTTCATCCATCCGCAGCAGGGCTCGCCCGCGGCGGCGCCCGAAGGCGCGCCGCCGCGCCCGGCCGCGGGCGCCGCGGCCGCCTACGAGCACGCGCTCGAAGGCCCGTACGGCGACCACACCGGCTACTACAACGAGCGGGAATGGTTTCCGGTCTTCACGGTCGAGCGGATCACGATGCGCCGCGACGCGATCTACCACTCGACCTACACCGGCAAGCCGCCCGACGAGCCGGCCGTGCTCGGCGTCGCGCTGAACGAGGTGTTCGTGCCGCTGTTGCAGAAGCAATTCGCCGAGATCACCGACTTCTATCTGCCGCCCGAAGGCTGCAGCTACCGAATGGCGATCGTCCAGATGAAGAAGAGCTACGCGGGCCACGCGAAGCGCGTGATGTTCGGCGTCTGGAGCTTCCTGCGGCAGTTCATGTATACGAAGTTCATCGTCGTCGTCGACGAGGACGTGAACGTGCGCGACTGGAAGGAAGTGATCTGGGCGATCACGACGCGCGTCGATCCGGCGCGCGACACCGTGCTCGTCGAGAACACGCCGATCGACTATCTCGATTTCGCGTCGCCCGTCGCGGGCCTCGGCTCGAAGATGGGACTCGACGCGACCAACAAGTGGCCGGGCGAAACGCAGCGCGAATGGGGCCGGCCGATCGAGATGGACGCCGCCGTGAAGGCGCGCGTCGATCGCCTGTGGACCGAAATCGGCCTGTCGTGAGCCGGCGCGCCTCCAATCTTCGATAACGACACACCCCATGATGAGCTTCGCGCCCACGTCGATGTTGTCCGACGGCTTTTTCCTGTCGCTTTCCCTTTGCCTCGACATCGGCATCGCGAACGTCGCGATGTTGTCGCTCACGCTGTCGCACGGATTCAAGCAGGGCTTCTGGCTCGGCATCGGCTCGTGCATCGGCGATCTCGTCTATGCGGCGCTCGCGCTCGCCGGGATGGCCGTGCTGCTGCAGTTCGAGGCAGTGCGCTGGGCCGTATGGCTCGGCGGCGGCGCGGTGCTGCTCGTCCTCACATGGAAGATGGCGCGCGAGGCGCTCCTTCCCGCGCCGGCGCCCGCCACCGGCGGCAACGACACGCCCGCCGCGCCCGTTCAAGCGAGCACCTGGCGCCATTTCGCGCGCGGCATGTTGCTCGCGATGTCGTCGCCGTCGGCGATCCTGTGGTTCGCGGCGGTCGGCGGCGCGCTGATCGCGAAGGCCGGCGCGACGACGCCCTCGACGGCATCCATATTCCTGTCGGGCTTCTTCCTCGGCGGGCTCGCGTGGACGCTCTTTCTCTGCACGCTCGCGAGCCAGGGCCGCAAGCGCGCGGGCGCGGGACTGATGCGCGCGTGCCACGTCGTGTCCGCGCTGCTCTTCGCGTATTTCTCGTACAGCGTGATCGTCGGCGGCTATCGCGACCTGATCCTGAACGCGGCGGCTTGACACCCGCCTCGCCAGCCTCGCCAGCCTCGCCCGCGAGGCGGCGCACGGCGATCCGCGCGCCCCTTTCGCGCGCCCCTTTCACGCGCGTCGGCCTCTCGCGCCGAGCCGCCACCGACACCGACACGGCCACCGCGATCAAGAACCAAGCCGCTTCGCGGCCGTCCGCTCGGCGTCCATCGGAGGCATCCGTGCCGAGCGGCATCGCATCGCCGACCGAATCGACCTGCCGCGCAGGATGCCGCTCGCACACGCACGCCCGCCGACGAGCGACGACACCGCACCGCCGGTCGATCATCGCGCCCGCCAGCATCGCATGCACGCCCGTCGCGTGCGCGCGAACGTTTCAGGCAACGGGCGGCGCACCGCCGCCGCCCATCCCCCCGCTCACCCGCGCAGGAACTCGCCGTAGCGCGCCAGATCGACGTTGCCGCCGCTCACGATCACGCCGATGCGCTTGCCCGCGACGGGCAGCACGCCGTCGAGCACCGCGGCCGCGCCGAGGCAGCCCGTCGGCTCGACGACCACCTTCATCCGCTGCGCGAAGAATCGCATCGTGTCGATCAATTGCGCGTCGCTGACCGTGACGACCTGCTTGACGAGCCTCTGGATGATCGGAAAGTTGTACGCGCCGACGTGCGTCGACGCCGCGCCGTCCGCGATCGTCCGCGGCGCGGGGATGTGCACGACCTCGCCGCGCGCGAGCGACTGCTGCGCGTCGTTGCCCGCTTCCGGCTCGACGCCGATCACCGCGCAGCCGGCCGCGAGCGCGGCGGCCGACAGCGCGCTGCCCGCGAGCAGCCCGCCGCCGCCGAGCGGCGCGACGAGCAGGTCGAGCTCGCCGACTTCGTCGATCAGTTCCTTCGCGGCCGTCCCCTGCCCCGCGATCACGTGCGGATGGTCGTACGGCGGCACGAGCGTCATCCCGCGCTCCTGCGCGAGCCGCGCGCCGATCTCCTCGCGGTTTTCGGTGTAGCGATCGTAGGTGATGACTTCGCCGCCGTAGCCTTTCGTCGCCGCGACCTTCGCGGCGGGCGCGTCGTGCGGCATCACGATCGTCGCGCGGATACCCGCGAGGCGCGCGGCGAGCGCGATCGCCTGCGCGTGGTTGCCGGACGAATACGTGAGCACGCCCGCGCGGCGCTGCTCGGCGTCGAAGTGCGAGATCGCGTTGTACGCGCCGCGGAACTTGAACGCGCCCATCCGCTGGAAGTTCTCGCACTTGAAGAAGATCGTCGCGCCGGTGTGCGCGTCGGCGGTGCTCGACGTGAGGACGGGCGTGCGATGCGCGACGCCGGCAAGCCTGGCGGCTGCGTCGGTCACGTCGGCGAAGGTCGGGAGAACGAGATCGGAGGCGGATTGAACAGGCATGGCGGCGAGAGCGAAAAACGCATCGTTGGACGAGGGAACAATCATTGTCCCAGCTTCGCTCGACTCGCGCAGCAGCCCGAAAGGAAAACGGCGCGGCACGAACCTTCGCCGTGCCGCGCCGTGGCATCAGGCGCGCCGCCGGCCGGGCGGCGCGTCGACGTCAGTTATCAGCGACGCCAGTACGGACGGCCGTAGTAGCCGTGATGACGCCAGTACGGGCGGCCGTAGCCGTAGTAGCCGCCGCCGACCACGACGGCGGGCGGCCCGTAGTACACGGGCGCCGGCGCGTAGACGACGGGCGGCGGGGGCGGCGCGTAATAAACGGGCGGCGGCGCGGCATAGACCGGGTAAGCCGGCGCGATCGGCACCCCGATGCCGACACCGATCGACACGTGCGCCTGCACGGCGGCCGCAGCCCCGAGGCCCAGTGCTGCGACGGCGATCAACGGAATGAGCTTTTTCACTTTGGTTCTCCTGGCGGCGGGCTTCGGTGCCCGCCACATCAACAGCGACGGCATGCTTGCCGCATGAGACGAATGTAGCGAAATCCGGGATCGCGAGCCACGCCCATTTGTTGCAAATTGCAATTGCACAAAGCCTCGCGGCGCGGCGATGCGCGAAATCGGACGCCGCCGCGCGGGTGCGATCCGGCGGCAATTCGGCGGATGGCGGGAAGTCGCCGAACGCGCCGCTCGGCGGGCCCCGCCGCCCGTCCGGCGAACGGTAATGAACGATTACAAATTAGAGACAGCTTGTGGACGGCGCGAGACGGACGACTCCGCCCCTCGTTCCGTCCCCTAAAGCGAGCCGCCTTGGGGCCAGAGCGAACGCCGTCGCGACCGAATACGCGATACTGACGGTTTGCCGCAGATTACGGATCGCCGCCATGTCCTTGTCCGCCACGCCCCGCATCGGCTTCATCGGCGCGGGCCGCCTTGCCCGCTGCGTCGCCCGCCGCTTCGCGCGCGCCGGGTACGCCGTCACCGCGATCGCGAGCCGTTCGAACGCGTCGGCCGCGGCGCTCGCCGCGCAGATCGACGCCGATCTCGCCGTGCGCGTCGCCGCCGCTGCCGCCGCAGCCGCACCCGCCGGCCACGACGGCCATCGCGCAAGCGCGACGCCCAACGCGCGCTGCGCGGCGGCCGATTCGCCGCAGGCTGTCGTCGACGCCGCCGACCTCGTCTTCATCACCGCGCCCGACGACGCGCTCGGCCGAATCGCCGCCGAGCTGCGCTTCTCGCCGGCGCGCGCGGGCGCTCAGGCGCTCGTCCACTGCAGCGGCGCGTCGAGCGTCGAGCTGCTCGCGCCCGCACGCGCGCAGGGCGCGGCGACGGGCGGCTTCCATCCGCTCTATCTGTTCGGCGGCGGCGACGCCGATCTCGCGCGGATCGACGGCTGCTCGGTGACGATCGAGGCCGACGGCGCGCTGAAGGACGCGCTCGTCGCGCTCGCGGCCGCGCTCGGCTGCCATCCGCTGTCGATCCCGGCGGGCGGCCGGATGCTCTATCACGCGGCCGCCAACTACGCGGCGAGCTTCGCGCTTTGCAATCTCGCCGAATGCGTCGAGCTGTGGCGCTCGCTCGGCTTCGCCGAGGGCGACGCGCTGCGCGCACTGCTGCCGATGCTCGCCGGCACGATCGAAACGGCGCGCGACAAGGGGCTCGCGAACGCGCTCGCGGGGCCCGTGTCGCGCGGCGACGTCGGTATCGTGGAGCGGCAGCTCGCGCTCCTCGAATCGCTCGGCGGCGACCACGCGACGCTCTATGCCCTCAACACCCGTCGCGCGGTCGCGCTCGCGCGCAAGCGCGCGTCGCCGCCCCCGTCGCTCGACGCGCTCGAGCAAGCCGTCGACGCATCGCTCGCACGTTCGCTCGACCTCGCACGCCCCGCCCGCGGCGAGCCGTGATAAGGTGACGCCCGATGCGCGCCGCCCACGGGCGGCGACGGCACGCTACCCGACTGGCCTGGATAACGAAAAGGATTCAAAGATGTTCGGCGAGATCGCCCGCTTTCTGCTCAATACCGTCTTCACGCTGTTCGGCGCCGCGCTGATCCTGCGCGTCTGGCTGCAGGCCGTGCGCGTGCCGCCGTACAACCCCGTCACGCAGGCCGTGCTGCAGGCCACGAACTGGATCGTGCTGCCGCTGCGGCATATCGTCCCGGGCGTGCGCGGCGTCGACTGGGCGAGCATCGCCGCAGCCGTCGTCACGTCGCTCGTCTACGTCGCGCTGATGGTGACGATGGCGGGCGTCGACGCGCTGTCGATCATCCCGACGATCCTCATCGTCGCGCTGCTGACCGTCGTGAAGTGGGCGCTCAATCTCATGCTGTGGCTGACGATCCTGATGGCGCTGCTGTCGTGGCTGAATCCGCGCTCGCCCGCGATGGCGATCCTGTATCAGCTGACGGCGCCGTTCCTGAACCCGCTGCGCCGGCTGATCCCGCATCTCGGCGGCATCGACCTGTCGCCGATCCTGCTGTTCGTGATCGTCCAGGTGCTGATCATGGTCGTCACGCGCGCGGCGGTGTCGCTCACGCTGTTCGGAATCTGACGCGCTATCCCTTCGGCGAATCAGCGGCGGCCGGCGCGCCGTCGCCGAGATTGTCGATCACGCCGAAGCGCGCGGGAATCGTCGCGTAGCACACGCGCACCTTCTCGCGCGACACGCGCTCGACGAGCCGCTGCGCCTCTTCGGCCGTGACGATGAATTCGATCTCGATCGCAAGCGAGCCCTGCAGCTCGAAGAAGCGGTCCTCGTGCAGCACCCGGTGCTGGCCGAACCCGGCCATCGCGCGAAACGCGGAGCCGCCCCCGATGCCCATCCGGTTCGCCTCCTCGAGCAGCCACTCCCAGAGCGGCTTCCAGTGCAGCCGGTGATTCTCGTGTACGTAAAAACGCAGGAAGATCGCGTCCATAGCCGTCTCCGCCGGCGCCGGTCAGGCCGGCGCGAGCCACGCCCGCGCGGTCCACATGCCGAGCCCCGTCAATGTGAACGAACCTATCAAGTGTAGGGCAGCCACGGCGAGCGCCCAGCCGAACTCGCCCTGAGCCGCGTGCGTCATCACTTCGACCGAGTACGTCGAGAACGTCGTGAGCCCGCCCATGAAGCCCGTGATCACGAAGAGCCGCCATTCGGGCGGCAGCCCCGCCCGCGTCGTGAACGCGACGACCGCGAGGCCGACCAGATAACCGCCGATCAGGTTGGATGCGAGCGTGCCGAGCGGCACGTCGGGGAAGATCGCGTTGAGAGCGAGGCTCAGGAACCAGCGCAGCAGCGCGCCGAGCCCGGCGCCGACGAAGATCGCGACGATCGAATAGAACAAGGCCATACCTCATGATTGACGGGGAAGATCCGCGCGCGGCCCGTGCGGCCCATGCGGCAAGGGCCACGCATCCCGCGCCGCATCGGCGGCGCGTGACGCCGGACGCGCCCGCATCGGCCGCGCACGCTCAACTTTATGCGGATTGCGGGATGTCCGGCAATCGGTCGACGCGCGCGATATCGGCCGCCCCCCCGAATGCGCCCGCGGTTTCGCTCGCCGGCCGCATCGGCGGCACCGCTTCGACCGTTCGTCATCGTCATGAAAAAATCCCGAATAAAACTTCCGTTCGTTCTATTTTCGAAGCGTCAAATAAAACGCAATCGAAAAACCAATAGATCAACCATTCGGATTATCAAGAAACTCTCCCCTGGGTTACTCCGGATATCGTACGGCCCGCTCCAGCGCATTCCCCGCCGCTTGACGATCGCCCGCCACCGCCAATCTCCCGAGCCGTCCGATCGATTCGAAAAGAACAACGATCCCCATCCTCTGAATATCGAAATGGGCTCGGGGAATTCCCTCAATTCTCTCATTCCTATACAAAAAAAATCTTCCGCCCCGTAGAATTCAAACAGACCACTCCATTTATTGATATGGAGAATTCAACATGAAAAACAAACCCTTGCTGTCCGTCCTGATGGCGGCCGCATGCATTCAGGCATTCGCGACGTCGGCCGCGCTCGCGCAAGGCGACGGCCATTCGCCCTCGTACGTCGAAGGCACCCGCGTGCCGAAAGGCTACGCGCGACCGCCGTTCCACACGAATCCGACGCGCTTCTCGACCACCGGCGTCGCAGGCCTCGCGCCCGCCGCCGTGCGGCACGCATACGGCTTCGATTCGATCGCGAATCAGGGCGACGGCATGGTGGTCGCGATCGTCGACGCCTACGACGATCCGAGGATCGAATCCGATCTCGGCGTGTTCAGCAAGAACTTCTCGCTGCCGCCGTGCACGACGCTGAACGGCTGCTTCAAGAAGATCTACGCGAGCGGCGGCAAGCCGCGCGCCGACGCAGGCTGGTCGCTCGAAATGTCGCTCGACGTCGAATGGGTGCACGCGATCGCGCCGAAAGCGAAAATCGTGCTCGTCGAGGCGGCGTCGAACAGCCTCAACGACCTGATGACCGCGGTCGACGCCGCGGTCGGCGCCGGCGCATCCGTCGTCTCGATGAGCTTCGGCGGCAGCGAGTTCAGCGGGGAGACGGGCTTCGACGGCCACTTCAGCTCGCCGCAGCGCGTCACGTTCGTCGCATCGTCCGGCGACAGCGGCAACGGCACCGAATATCCGGCCGTGTCGCCGTACGTCGTCGCGGTCGGCGGCACGACGCTGTCCGCCGACGCGTCCGGCAACTACATCGGCGAAACCGCGTGGAGCGGCAGCGGCGGCGGCGTCGGCACGTACGAGCCGGAGCCGTCCGGACAGGCGCTGTGGCCGATTCCGTACGCGGGCAGCCGCGGCGTGCCCGACGTCGCCTACAACGCGAATCCGAGCTCGGGCTTCGCGGTGTACGACTCGGTGACCTACCAAGGGCAGTCGGGATGGTTCGTCGTCGGCGGCACGAGCGCGGGCGCGCCCCAATGGGCGGCGCTCTTCGCGATCGCGAACTCGATGCGCGCCGCCGCCGGCAAAGCGAAGCTCGCCGGCTCGTACAACCTGCTCTACACGGCCGGCAAGTCCGCGTACGGCAGCGACTATCACGACGTGACGTCGGGCTCCAATGGCACCTGCGGGATGGTTTGCACCGCGAGCGGCGGCTACGACTACGTGACGGGATTGGGCTCGCCGCGCGCGCTCGACCTGGTTCAAGGGCTCGTCGCGCAACCGTGACGGGCGCGCGGCGGCGCGGGCGGCCGCTCGTCAGTCTCGCCGCCACGCGGCATCGAGCGCGCGCAGCGTCTCGAGCGCGCCGCCCGGCAGTCCGATCACGTCGGCTCGCCGCGCATGCGCTTCGCGAAGATTGATTCGGATCACGTCGTCGCCGATTCGCTCGCTGAAGAAGCGCACCGTCGGCACCGCCGTCCCGGCCCCGACTTCGACCACCACCACGCGCCCCGCGCGCGCGAGCCAGTCGCGCAACGCATCGTGCTGCGCGTCGTAGCGCGCGCCGAGCCATTCGGCATCGTCGAACATCAGGATGTTCGGCCGCGCGATCCCGCCGCAATGCGCACACGTGGGGACATCGCCGACGAGACTGCACGCGGGCTCGTCGACGACGGGCACGAACGACGCGGCGCTCCAGGTGTGCGCCGAGCACGGGCGCAGACACTGCATCGCATGGATCGAGCCGTGGATCTCGACGATCCGCACGGCATCGAAGCCCGCTTTCTGAAAGTGGCCGTCGACGTTGCTCGTGAACACGAATGCGCCGTTGCGCATTGCCCCGGCCCAGCGCCGCAGGATGCCGAATCCCTCGTGCGGGACGACCGCGCGATACATCGCGAGCCGATGGCCGTAGAAGCCCCATGCGAGGCGCGGCCGCTCGCGAAACGCGCGCGGCGACGCGATCTCGTGAAACGCATAGCCGACATGGCCGAGCGCCGGATAGGCGCGCCACAGTCCTTCCGCGCCGCGAAAATCCGGCAGCCCGGAATCGATGCCGATGCCGGCGCCCGCCGCGACGAGCAGCGCGTCGGCGCCGGACAGCGCGCGTACGGCCGCGTCGACGCGCTCGGGGGCGATGCGCGCCGCGGCGTCGGATGCGTCGGGCGATGTGCCAAAGGATGCGCGGCGTGAGTCGGACATGGCTCGGAATCGTCGATCGAAGTCGGCACGATCATACGCCCGCGCGGCGCGCGCTCAGAAGCGTTTTCGACACCGAGCGATCATGGCGCGCGCGCTGTCGGCCGACGCGCGGCCGCCGGCTCGGTCGCTCCGCGATCCCCTTCACTTCGCCGCCGCACTCGCGCGCTGCAGCGCCGGCGCGCCTCGCAGCAGCTCGACGATGAAGGCTGAAGGCCATCGACGTCGACGTTCCCCGCCGGGGCCGCTCGACGTGCGCATCGAGCAAACGGTGATTGGCGCGAACTTCGTCGACACCGACTTTCGCAGCGGCCCGTACCCGGTCGCGTCGCTGCCCGCGGTGCTCGGCTTCGAAGGCGCGGGCGTCGTCGAGGCGGCGGGCGGCGAGGTCACGCGCCTGCGGCCGGGCTCGCTTGCGCACGCGAACGATCCGGAGTTGTACGCGCGCGGCGCGAGCGATCTGCTCGATGCGCTCGTCGACGGAATGGTCGCGCCGATCGGCGCGCGCTATGCGCTGACCGATGCGGCGCGCGCACGCGGAGCTCAAGGCGGGGAAGACAACGGGAAGCGTGATGTTGACCGTGTGACGCGGACGATGACGACGCGCGACGCTCGCGCGCGTCGTGCGTCGTGCGTCGTGCGTCGTGCGTCGTGCGTCGTGCGTCGTGCGTCGTGCGTCGCGCGTCGTGCGTCGTGCGTCGTGCGGGCTCGCGAATATCCTTTCCATGCGCGCTGCCCGCTCGTCCGACGATGCCGGCGACGCGTACAACAACGCATCAGGATGCCCGTCGAGCGGCGGCAGCAGCAGCGGGCAGCGGCGTATGCATCGAACGGAGGCCAGGCACCGGCTTCCGCCATCGGCAAACCAGGCCCATTGCCATCCCCGCTTCAAACCCTGTAGAATCACGCGTTCTGCGGGCGTCGTATAATGGCCATTACCTCAGCTTCCCAAGCTGATGACGTGGGTTCGATTCCCATCGCCCGCTCCACTTTCCCGGCCGTGGATGCCATCCGCCGCCGAAGCACGCGAAGCCGCCTCGTCGAAGGCGGCTTTTTCGTATTTCGTACGCAGTATCGGGCGGCCCGTCGAACGCGACGCCGTCGCGCGCCGCGGCGCCACGCCCGCCACTCGCCTTTCATTGTCACGATGACTCACGACGACCCGAACGCCCCCGGCGTGCCGCACGACGACGCCAACGACGCAGCCTCCGCACCGGCCATCGACGCCGCGCCGGCAGCCGGCAACGCCGACGACGAATCGAACCCGCTCCATCTCCGCCGCATCCGCAGCTTCGTCACGCGCGCCGGCCGCGTGTCGACGGGCCAGCGCCGCGCGCTCGACGAGCTCGGTCCGCGCTTCGTCGTCCCGTACGGCAGCACGCAGCCGGACTGGGACGCGATCTTCGGCCGCCGCGCGCCGCGCGTGCTCGAGATCGGCTTCGGGATGGGCACGTCGACGGCCGAGATCGCCGCGCTTCGCCCGGGCGACGACTTCATCGGCGTCGAGGTGCACGAGCCCGGCGTCGGCGCGCTGCTGAAGTTGATCGGCGAGCAGCAATTGACGAACATCCGGATCATTCAGCACGACGCGGTCGAAGTGCTCGAGCACATGATCGCGCCCGGCAGCCTCGACGGCGCGCACATCTTCTTCCCGGACCCATGGCACAAGGCGCGCCACCACAAGCGCCGGCTGATCCAGCCGCCGTTCGTCGCGCAGCTCGCGGCGCGGCTCAAGCCGGGCGCGTACCTGCACTGCGCGACCGACTGGCAGAACTACGCGGAGCAGATGCTCAAGGTGCTCGGCGCCGAGCCGACGCTCGAGAACACCGCGCAAGACTATGCGCCCCGCCCCGACTATCGTCCGGTGACGAAGTTCGAGCGCCGCGGGCTGCGGCTCGGGCACGGCGTGTGGGATCTGGTGTTCCGGAAGCGCGCGGGCTGACGCGCGACTCGCGCGCGGCGCAGACCGGGGAAAGAGAATCCGGTCGATTGAACGTCCAATACGGTCGCCGCGCGTCGCGGCGACCGCACGGCTCGGCGGCGATGGCGGCTCGCTCGCCGCCGCCGTCAAACTCGTCGACTACCCGGGCGAAAATTCAGAACCGCGGCCTCAGCTCCACTCGACCCAGCCGCTATAGCCGACGAGCAGCACGAACAGCCCGAATGCGATCCGGTACCACGCGAATGCGGTGAAATCGTGCGACGCGACGTAGCGCAGCAGCCAGCGCACGCACGCGAACGCGCTGACGAACGCGGCGACGAGGCCGATCGAAAAGAGGCCGATCGAATCGACGCTGAACGCGCGCCAATCCTTCGCGGTTTCGTACAGCGTCGCGCCGAAAATCACCGGGATCGCGAGAAAGAACGAGAATTCGGTCGCGACGCGCCGCTCGAGCCCGAACAGCATCCCGCCGATGATCGTCGAGCCGGACCGCGACATCCCCGGAATCAGCGCGAAGCATTGCGCGAGGCCGACCTTCAGCGCGTCGAGCGGCGTCAGCTCGTCGATCGACTGCACGCGCGCCGGCGCGCCTCGCTCGCGCTGCCGGGCTTCGACCCACAGGATCGCCGCGCCGCCGACGACGAGCGCGACCGCAACGGGCACGGGCGCGAACAGCACCGATTTGATCGTTTTCTCGAACAGGAGCGCGAGCGCGATCGCCGGCAGCGTCGCGATCACGACGTTCATCGTGAACCGCCTGGCTTCGCGCTGCGCCGGCAGGCCGGTCACGACGTCGACGATCCGGCGGCGGTATTCCCAGCACACCGCGAGAATCGCGCCGAACTGGATCACGACGTCGAAGGTCTTCGCCTGCTCGGGATGAAAGCGCAGAAAGCTGCCTGCGACGATCAAATGGCCGGTGCTCGACACCGGCAGGAATTCGGTCAGTCCCTCGACGATGCCAAGCGCCAGCGCTTTGCAAATCAGTATCCAGTCCATCCGTGGCCCGTTTCCAAAGTGAATCAACCGAGGCCACGGAACCGCCGCGGCCGATCCGGCCGCGCGCGGCGCGACGTCACTTCTCGACGATCGCCACGCGTATGCCGTTTGTAAGAATTGTGATTGTACCGGGTTCGTAATTCACGCCGGCAAATTGCAATTGTTCCGGCTTGAACGTGTAGATCGGATAGTTGGTCAGCAATTGGGTCGCGAGCAGGCCAGCCGCCGCGCTGATCTGCTGCGTATAGAGTTGCGCGTCGCCGTCGACGCTCACGCTGTCGACGGCGGGCGCCTTCAGCACGACCGAGCGGCTCGGCGCGTCGTACGCGAGCTGGCCCGACACGGTGAACTTGCCGTTGACGGGCTCGCGCAGGAACGGGGTCCCGAAGCGCGCGTCGAGCCGCACCGCGACGCGGTTCCGGTCGGGCAGCAGCCCGACGACCGGATTCGCGAGCGCGACGTCGATCACCTGCGCGACCGTCTTCTGATACGGGAACTTGCGGGCGACCGCGCGCTGCACGTCGCCTTGCGAGAACGTGTAGTGATCGGGAATGAACGGGAACGTCGACGCGCACGCGGCAAGCGACACGGTGACGCCCGCCGCCGCGCACGCGGCGATCAGGAAGCGGCGCCGGTCGGGCGCGCTCGTCTGGGTCATGCGGAATCTCCTGCTGAGGCAAGCGGCGCGGCCGGCCGCGTATCGGCTTCGAGGCGGGCGAGCCATGCGAGCGCGTCGGCGCGCGACGCGCCGCACATCTCGTCGCTCGGCTTGAGGCCCGAGCAGCACGCGGGCCGCTCCGGCCGGCCGAAGATCGCGCAGCGCTCGCCGTCGGCGAGTTGCGCGCAGCGCACGCCGGCCGGCTTGCCGCTCGGCATGCCGGGAATCGGGCTCGAGATCGACGGCGCGATGCAGCACGCGCCGCAGCCTTCGCGGCACGCGTGCGCGGGCGCCTTCCCCGACATCACGGCAACTTCGCCAATCATCACATCAAACATCCCATAACAAGCCGCAACCGCCGCAAAATGCGGGATCGCGGGCCCGCGTCGAACGAAAGCCGTATTGTGCCATCCGCCGCTGCGACGTTATTACACAATTCAATGAAAGCGCCGATTTATATACTGACCGGCGTCACAGAGCACGATTCGAGCTTCCAGCATGACGCCGCCGATCCCGTCCGAAGCGCTGTTTCGACCCGACTTGCTCGCCAAATACACGGCGAACGGCCCTCGTTACACGTCCTACCCCACCGCGTTGCAGTTCCGCGAAGATTTCGATCCCGCCGACTACATCCGCGCGGCGGCCGATCCGGGCGCATCGGCAAGCGATCTGTCGCTCTATTTCCACATCCCGTTCTGCGCGGCCGCGTGCTTCTACTGCGGCTGCAACAAGATCGCGACCCGCAACCGCAAGCGCGCGCGGCCCTATCTCGATCAGCTGACGCACGAGATCGCGCTGCAGGCGGCGCTCTTCGACCCCGAGCGGACCGTCACGCAACTCCATTGGGGCGGCGGCACGCCGACCTTCCTGTCGAACGCCGAGACGGCCGAGCTGATGGCGGCGACCCGCGAATACTTCACGCTCGCGTCGGACCGCACGGGCGAATTCTCGATCGAGATCGACCCGCGCACCGCGTCGCCCGCGACGATCGTTCATCTGCGCACGATCGGCTTCAACCGCGTGAGCCTCGGCGTGCAGGACTTCGATCCCGACGTGCAGCGCGCGATCAACCGCGTGCAGCCGCTCAAGATGACGTCGGACCTCGTTCGCGCGGCGCGCGCGACGGGCTACCACTCGGTCAGCGTCGATCTCATCTACGGGCTGCCGCACCAGACGGTGTCGAGCTTCGCACGCACGCTCGACACGATCGTCGAGCTCGAGCCCGACCGGCTCTCCGTGTTCGGCTACGCGCACATGCCGCATCTGTTCAAGATGCAGCGGCAGATCGACGCCGCCGCGCTGCCGCCGCCCGCGACGCGGATCGCGCTCCTCGGCCTCGCGATCGAGCGGCTCACTCGCGCGGGCTACGCGTACATCGGCATGGACCATTTCGCGCGGCCGGGCGACGAGCTCGTCCGCGCGCAGCGCAACGGCACGCTGCAGCGCAATTTCCAGGGCTACAGCACGCGCGCGGACGCCGATCTGGTCGGCATCGGCGCGTCGTCGATCGGCAAGGTCGGCGACGTCTACGCGCAGAACGCGAAGCATCTGCCGCGCTACGGCGCGGCCCTCGCCGACCAGCGCCTGCCGATCGCGCGCGGCGTGAGGCTGTCCGCGAACGACCGGCTGCGGCGCGACGTGATCTCGCACCTGATGTGCAACCTCGTGCTGCCGTTCTCGCATTTCGAGGCGGCGTACGGCGTGCGCTTCGCGAACAAATTCTCGCGCGAGCTCGACACGCTGCGCGGCTTCGAGCGCGACGGCCTGCTGTCGATCGGCGGCGATCGTCTGACGATTCATCCGGCGGGACGCCTCTACGTGCGCAACATCGCGATGGTGTTCGACGCATACCTGTCGGGCGCGTCCGAAAACCGTTATTCGAAGACGGTCTGAGCGCGGCGCGCGCTCGGCCCGCGTTGTTGATAAAGTGACGGTTTCATCGCACTCCGTTTTGACGCACGATGCGCACCACGCAAGCGACCCGCGCGGTCGAACGCCTGAAAGCCCGCGCCGGCAACCCGCAGTATTCGGCGGTCGGCATGCCGGGCGGCCTCTTCTACCTCGTCGACCGGGCAAGCGGCGCCGCCGAGAAGCTCTGCGCGCCGCTGCCGCTCGAGGATTTCGTCGCGTTCGTCGACGGCCTCGGCCCGAAGAAGCCGCGCAAGGCGAGCAAGCTCGACGTCGCCTTCGAGCAGCAGATCAAGAACAGCAAGCGCTAGCCGGTTTCGGGCTGCAGGCGTTCTGAAGGCAAGACCTCAACCCCGTTTGGTACAATTCGAAAGTTCTTCGTCCCCTCGCTGACGGCCGTCCAGGCCCGCATGACACCATGAATATCGAAAAAGCGCGTTTCAACATGATCGAACAGCAGATCCGCCCTTGGGACGTACTGGATCACGACGTCTTGAGCTTGCTGTCGGTCGTCAAGCGTGAAAACTTCGTGCCGGCCGCGTACCGCGAGCTGGCGTTCACCGACATCGAGCTGCCGTTGCCGAACGGCCAGAAGATGCTGTTCCCGCGCGTCGAGGCCCGCATCCTGCAGGAGCTCGCGGTGAAGAAGCACGAGAACGTGCTCGAGATCGGCGCGGGCTCCGGCTACATGGCGGCGCTCCTCGGCGCGCGCGGCCAGCGCGTGACGACGGTCGAGATCGATCCGGAGCTCGCGCAGTTCGCCGAGGAAAACTTGAAGAAGAACGGCGTGACGAACGTCGAAGTCGCGCTCGGCGACGGCTCGCGCGGCTGGCCCGCGAAAGCGCCGTACGACGTGATCTGCGTGTCGGGCGGCCTGCCCGTCGTCCCGCAGGAGCTGCTCGAGCAACTGAAGGTGGGCGGCCGCCTCGCCGCGTTCGTCGGCGGCCGGCCGGTGATGGAGGCGCAGATCATCACGCGCATCGACGAGAAGCAATACCGCGTCGCCGATGTGTTCGAGACCTACGTCGAGCACCTCGTCAACGCGATCGAGCCGTCGCGCTTCAAGTTCTGAGGCAGCGCGTGCCGATGCAGATCCTGACCGCTTCCGCCCTCGCCGAATGGCTGCGCGACCCGGCGCGCCCGGCGCCTGTCGTGCTCGACGTGCGCGAGCCGTGGGAGATCGCGACCGCGAAGATCGACGGCAGCGTATCGATCCCGATGCAGCAGATCCCCGCGCGCAGCGAGGAGCTCGACGACGAGGCGGAGATCGTCTGCATGTGCCATCACGGCATGCGCAGCGCGCAAGTCGCGATGTTCCTCGAATCGCGCGGCTTCACGAAGCTCTACAACCTGCAAGGCGGGATCGACGCGTGGTCGCGCGACGTCGATCCGTCGGTGCCGCGCTACTGAGCGCGCATCGCGGCGGCGCGCGCGATGCGCGCCGCTTCGCCCGAGCGTCCCGCCCGCTTCCCGTCCCGCCTACTCCGTTTCCTTCAGCGCTTGCGCGACGATCGAGAACAGCTCGACGATCTGCGCCTCCTCCACGATGAGCGGCGGCGAGAACGCCAGGATATCGCCCGTGTAGCGGATCATCGCGCCCTTCTGGAAGCATTTGACGAAGACTTCGTACGCGCGCGCGCCCGGCTTGCCGTCGCGCGGCTTCAGCTCGACGCCGCCGACCAGGCCGAGATTGCGCACGTCGATCACGTGGCGCGCGTCCTTCAGCTGGTGGATCTCGCGCTCGAAGGTCGGCGCGATCTGCGCGGCGCGCGTGAGCAGCCCGTCGCGCTCGTAGAGATCGATCGTCGCGACGGCCGCCGCGGCCGCGAGCGGGTGCCCCGAATACGTGTAGCCGTGGAACAGCTCGATGCCGGCGGGCGCGCCGTTCACGATCGCGTCGTGAATCGCGCCGCTCGCGGCCACCGCGCCCATCGGCACGGCCGCGTTGTTCGTGCCCTTCGCCATCGTCAGCAGATCGGGCGTCACGCCGAAGAACTGCGATGCGAACGGCGCGCCGAGCCGCCCCCAGCCGGTGATCACTTCGTCGAAGATCAGCAGGATGCCGTGCTTGTCGCACAATTCGCGCAGCCGCTCGAGATAGCCCTGCGGCGGAATCAGCACGCCCGTCGAGCCCGCGACCGGCTCGACGATCACGGCGGCGATCGTCGACGCGTCGTGCAGCGCGACGAGCCGCTCCAGTTCGTCCGCGAGATGCGCGCCCCACGCGGGCTGCCCCTTCGAGAACGCGGCCTCCTTCAGGTTCAGCGTGTGCGGCAGATGATCGACGGACGGCAGCAACGCCCCGGAGTACGCCTTGCGGTTCGGCGCGATGCCGCCCACCGAGATGCCGCCGAAGCCGACGCCGTGATAGCCGCGCTCGCGTCCGATGAAGCGCGTGCGCTCGCCTTCGCCGCGCGCGCGGTGATACGCGAGCGCGATCTTCAGCGCGGTGTCGACCGCCTCCGAGCCCGAATTCGTGAAGAAGATGTGCTTCAGGTCGCCCGGCGTGTGGCGCGCGATCTTCGTCGCCGCTTCGAACGCCTTCGGGTGTCCCATCTGGAACGTCGGCGCGAAATCCATCTCCTCGGCCTGCGCCTTCACCGCGGCGACGATCTCGTCGCGCCCGTGCCCCGCGTTCACGCACCAGAGGCCCGCGGTGCCGTCGAGAATCCGGCGGCCGTCGTGCGACGTGTAGTACATCCCCTTCGCCGCGACGAGCAGGCGCGGCGCTTCCTTGAATTGCCGGTTCGCGGTGAACGGCATCCAGAACGCGGATAGGTCGGGGGTCTTCGAAACGTGTTCGGCCATGGAGGCTCCTCGGAGATCGATCGAACGATGCCTGGAATACGTCTTGATGCGCGCTGACGGGCGCGGCGCCCGAGCGCCGCACCGCGGGGAATTCGCATTGAGAGTGTAAGCACGCGGCACGCGATGCACAACCATGCAGCATGCGCGCGCCCGGCGCTGCACCGCGACGGACCACGCGATGCGCGAACGCGGGCATCACAGGCACCGCGGCGCATCGCCGAAAGCCCCGCCGACGGGCGCGCGCACGCGCGCCGCGCCGCTTCTGGCACATGCCTTGCGTAATCGGTTCGCCGCGTGTCCGCTCCGGTGCGCGCCCACACTCCAACAGGCAAGGGGAATTCGATGAAACGTCGCAGTCTTTTGAAGTTCGGATCGATGGCAGGCGTGATGGCGCTCGCGGGGCAAAGCCCGCTCGCGCGCGCGGCGGATGCGGGCAAAGGCCCGATCAAGGTGGGCATCCTGCATTCGCTGTCGGGCACGATGGCGATCTCCGAGACTTCGCTCAAGGACACCGCGCTGATGACGATCGCCGACATCAACAAGAACGGCGGCGTGCTCGGGCGGCAGATTCAGCCCGTCGTCGTCGATCCCGCCTCGAACTGGCCGCTCTTCGCCGAGAAGGCGCGCCAGTTGCTCACGCAGGACAAGGTCGCGTGCGTGTTCGGCTGCTGGACGTCGGTGTCGCGCAAATCGGTGCTGCCCGTGTTCGAGGAGCTGAACGGCCTGCTCTACTACCCGGTTCAGTACGAGGGCGAAGAGATGTCGCGCAACGTGTTCTACACGGGCGCCGCGCCGAATCAGCAGGCGATTCCGGCCGTCGAATACATGATGAGCTCGGAAGGCGGCGGCGCGAAGCGCTTCTTCCTGCTCGGCACCGATTACGTCTATCCGCGCACGACCAACAAGATCCTGCGCGCGTTCCTGAAATCGAAGGGCGTCAAGGATTCCGATATTCAGGAAGTCTACACACCGTTCGGGCACAGCGATTACCAGACGATCGTCGCGAACATCAAGACCTTCGCGCAAGGCGGCAAGACGACGGTGATCTCGACGATCAACGGCGATTCGAACGTGCCGTTCTACAAGGAGCTCGGCAATCAGGGGCTCAAGGCGACCGACGTGCCCGTCGTCGCGTTCTCGGTGGGCGAAGAAGAGCTGCGCGGCATCGACACGAAGCCGCTCGTCGGGCACCTGGCCGCGTGGAATTACTTCATGTCGGTGAAGGGGCCGGCGAACGCGAAGTTCAAGGAGCAGTTCGCCGCGTGGGTGAAGTCGCAGAACCTGCCGGGCGGCGCGAAACGCGTGACCAACGATCCGATGGAAGCGACGTTCGTCGGCATCCACATGTGGAAGCAGGCGGTCGAGAAGGCGAAGAGCACCGATGTCGACCGCGTGCGCGCCGCGATGATCGGCCAGAGCGTGGCCGCGCCGTCGGGCTTCACGCTGACGATGGACGGCAACCATCATCTGCACAAGCCGGTGATGATCGGCGAGATCCGCGGCGACGGCCAGTTCAACGTCGTCTGGAAGACGAAGACGGCCGTCCGCGCGCAGCCGTGGAGCCCGTTCATCGCGGGCAATCAGGGCAAGCCCGATGTGGTCGGCTCGATTTCCGAGTTCCTGCGCCGCCGCCGCACGGCGCTCGCCTGACGCCTGCGCACGCGCCGCGCGAAAGCGCGGCGTCTTCATCGCGCGCGGCCGCGCCGCGCGCGCCCTCTCCCTTCGCGAGGACATACCGATGCCCACGCCTTTGAGCCGCGCCGCCCGTGCGTTCGCGGCGCTCGCCGCGTGCGCGGCGTTCGCGCTCGGCGCGCCCCGCGCGGCGCTCGCCGTCACGGCTGCCGACGTCGCCGCGCTCGCCGGCGACGACTTCGACGCGAAGACCGCCGCGGTCGACCATCTCGCCGCCGAGCACGACGCCGCCGCCGTCGCGCTCCTGAACGCGCTCGCGAACGGCGACGCGCTCGCGACCGACGCGGGACGCATCCTGATCCAGAGCGGCGACACCGCGCGCGACGCGCTGACGAACGCCCCCGCGCAGGCGGGCGACGCGCAACCCGTGATGCTCAACAACCTGCTGCGCACGAAGATCGCGAATGCGCTGTCCGGGCTCGATCTCGCTTCGCCCGATCCCGACACGCGGCGCGGCGCGATCGATGCGCTGCTGAAGAGCCCCGACGCATCGTTGAAACCGATGATCGACGCGGCGCGCGCGAAGGAGACCGACCCGACGCTCAAGCGCCGCCTCGACGCGCTGCGGGCGATCGCCGCGCTGCACGACGCCGATCCGGCGAAGCGCCTCGAAGCGGTGCGGCTCGTCGCCGCGCGCCGCGATCTCGACATGATCGAGCAACTGCGCCCGCTCGCCGCGAAAAATGCCGACGGCAGCTATGCGGAGCCCGATGCGCGCGTGCGCGACGCCGCACAGCAAGGGCTCGACGCGCTGCACACGATCCAGCGCCGCGGCGAGATCGCGGGCACGCTGTTCGCGGGCCTGTCGCTCGGCAGCGTGCTGCTGCTCGCCGCGCTCGGCCTCGCGATCACCTACGGCCTCATCGGCGTCATCAACATGGCGCACGGCGAATTCCTGATGATCGGCGCATACGCGACCTATGTCGTGCAGACGCTCGTGCAGCGCTACCTGCCGGGCGCGTTCGACTGGTATCCGCTCGCCGCGATTCCGGCGTCGTTTCTCGCGGCGGCCGCGCTCGGTGCCGTGCTCGAGCGCACGGTGCTCAAGCACCTGTACGGCCGCCCGCTCGAGACGCTCCTCGCAACCTTCGGCGTGAGCCTCATCCTGATCCAGGCGACGCGAATGATCTTCGGCGCGCAGAACGTGCAAGTCGTCAATCCGTCATGGATGAGCGGCGGCGTGACCGTGATGCAGAACCTGATCCTGCCGTACAACCGGCTCGCGATCCTCGCGTTCGCGCTCGCCGTCGCCGGCGTCGCGTGGGCGGTGCTCACGAAGACGCGGCTCGGCCTGTTCGTGCGCGCGGTCACGCAGAACCGCCGGATGGCCGCGTGCGTCGGCGTGAAGACGGCGCGCGTCGATTCGTATGCGTTCGCGTTCGGCGCGGGCATCGCGGGGCTCGGCGGCTGCGCGTTGTCGCAGATCGGCAATGTCGGCCCCGATCTCGGCCAGAGCTACATCATCGATTCGTTCATGGCGGTCGTGCTCGGCGGCGTCGGACAGATCGCGGGCACGGTGCTCGGCGGCTTCGGCCTCGGGCTCGTCAGCAAGGCGATCGAACCGTTCTGGGGCGCCGTGCTCGCGAAGATCGCGGTGCTCGTGATGATCGTGCTGTTCATCCAGAAACGCCCGCAAGGGATGTTCGCCCTGAAGGGCCGCAGCGCGGAGGCTTGACATGACTTCGACGATCCAATCCCTTTGCGTCGCGCCGAGCGCCGCCTCCCCCGCGGCGGCCGCCCCCGCCGCGCCGCGCTTCGCGCTCGGCCTGCCGCCGCGCCCCGCGCTGCTGTCGCGGCGCGCGTGGCTCGCGCTCGTCGCGCTGTGCGTCGCGGTGGGCGTCGGCGTGCCACTCGCCGCGCTCGTCGCGCCCGAGTCGAGCGCTTTTCATCTGTCATCCTATGCAATGACGCTCGCGGGCAAGCTGATGTGCTACGCGATCGCCGCGCTCGCGCTCGATCTCGTCTGGGGCTACTGCGGCATCCTGAGCCTCGGGCACGGCCTGTTCTTCGCGCTCGGCGGCTACGCGATCGGCATGTACCTGATGCGCGCGATCGGCCGCGACGGCAAGTACGGCAGCGACCTGCCCGACTTCATGGTGTTCCTCGACTGGCATCGGCTGCCGTGGTACTGGAGCGGCACCGAGCATCTCGCGTATGCGCTCGCGCTCGTCGTGCTCGTGCCTGCCGCCGTCGCGTGGGTGTTCGGCTTCTTCACGTTCCGCTCGCGCGTGAAGGGCGTCTATCTGTCGATCATCACGCAGGCGACGACGTTCGCCGCGATGCTGCTCTTCTATCGCAACGAGACGGGCTTCGGCGGCAACAACGGCTTCACCGATTTCAAGCGCATCGCCGGCTTCGCGATCACGTCGCCCGGCACGCGCACGGCGCTGTTGCTGATGACGTTCGCGACGCTCGTCGCGTCGTTCGTGGCCGCGCGCGCGATCGTCACGAGCAAGCTCGGCCGCGTCGTCACCGCGATCCGCGACGGCGAGACGCGCATCATGTTCCTCGGCTACAGCCCGCTCGCGTACAAGCTGTTCGTGTGGGTCGTGTCGGCCGTGCTGTGCGCAATCGCGGGCGCGCTGTACGTGCCGCAGGTCGGCATCATCAACCCGAGCGAGATGTCGCCCGGCAATTCGATCGAGATGGCGATCTGGGTCGCGGTGGGCGGCCGCGGCACGCTGATCGGCCCGATCGTCGGCGCGTTCGCCGTCAACGGCGCGAAGAGCGTGTTCACCGCGTACTTCGCCGAATACTGGCTGTTCTTCCTCGGCCTCATCTTCGTGCTCGTGCCGCTCGTGCTGCCGCGCGGCATCATGGGCCTCGTCGACACCGTCACGCGCAAGGGAACGCCACGATGAACGAGAACGCGATGATTCCCGACCTCGCGCAGCCGGACGGCGTCGATCTGCGCGCGGTCAGCGGCACGGCGCCGATGTCGCACGTCGTCACGCCCGGCGCGATCGACACGTCGCACGGCACGATCCTCTATCTTGAGGATGTCGAAGTGAGCTTCGACGGTTTTCGGGCGCTGAGAAAGCTGTCGCTGTCGATCGACGTCGGCGAGCTGCGCTGCGTGATCGGCCCGAACGGCGCCGGCAAGACGACGATGATGGACGTGATCACCGGCAAGACACGCCCCGACGCGGGCAAGGTGTTCCTCGGCCAGACGCTCGACCTCGCACGCATGAACGAGCCGGAGATCGCCCGCGCCGGCATCGGCCGCAAGTTCCAGAAGCCGACCGTGTTCGAGCAGCACCCGGTATGGGAAAACCTCGAGCTCGCGATGGCGGCCGACAAGCGCTGGTTCGCGTCGCTGCGCGCGCGGCTCGACCGCGCGGCGCAGGCGCGGATCGAAGAGACGCTCGCGCTGATCCGGCTCGAGGACAGCGCGTACCGGCTCGCGGGCGAGCTGTCGCACGGGCAGAAGCAGCGGCTCGAGATCGGCATGCTGCTGATGCAGCGCCCCGCGCTGCTGCTGCTCGACGAGCCCGCGGCCGGCATGACCGACCACGAGACGATGGCGCTCGCCGAGCTGCTGAACACGCTGCGCGGCACGTGCTCGATGATGGTCGTCGAGCACGACATGGAGTTCGTCGCGGCGCTCGCGGGCGACGCGGGCCGCGTGACCGTGATGGCCGAAGGCGCGGTGCTCGCGCAAGGCACGCTCGATCAGGTGAAGCGCGACGAAGCGGTGATCGAGTCTTACCTCGGACGATGATGCGATGCTGACGATCGAAGCGCTGAACCAATACTACGGCGGCAGCCACATCCTGCGCGACGTGACGCTCGAAGCCGGCGACGGCAAGCTCACCGTGCTGCTCGGGCGCAACGGCGTCGGCAAGACGACGCTCTTGCGCTGCGTGATGGGCGTCGTGCCGACGAAAAGCGGCGGCATCGCGTGGCGCGGCAAGCCGCTCGGCGCGCTGCCGCCCTACGCGCGCGTCGCCGCGGGCCTCGCTTACGTGCCGCAGGGCCGCGACGTCTTTCCGCGGCTCACCGTCGAGGAGAACCTGCTCGTCGGCGCGGCGAGCCGCAAGGCGCCGTCCAAGGTGCCCGACCGCATCTACGATCTCTTTCCGGTGCTGAAAGACATGCGCGCGCGGCGCGGCGGCGACCTGTCGGGCGGCCAGCAGCAGCAGCTCGCGATCGGCCGCGCGCTGATGAGCGAGCCGCAACTGCTGATCCTCGACGAGCCGACGGAAGGCATCCAGCCGTCGATCATCCAGGACATCGGCCGCACGCTGCGGCAGCTCGTCGACGAATCGAAGATGACGGTGCTGCTCGTCGAGCAGTACTACGATTTCGCGCGCTCGATCGCCGATCGCTACTGGGTGATGAGCCGCGGCGAGATCGTCGCGGGCGGCGCGGGCAGCGAGATGGACGCGCACGGCGTGCGTGAGATGATCGCGGTTTGAGCCGCGCGCTTCGCGGCGAAGGCGAGCCGAGCGCGCCCGTGCCGAACGCGCATTGCGTCAATCCGCGAGCGGCAAGCGGCTGCGCCGCGACGCGGCTCGCTCGCGCGAAATCGTCGCGCGCAACCATCGCGCCCGGCCGCGCCCGCACGCCGGGTATCCTGTAGCATTGATGCGCCCGCTTTCCAGATTCGACCGATGTCCGCCCACGAACCCCACGCCACGCTCGTCCGCCCCGCCGCCAAGGCGTGGCACGCCCGCCTCGAGCTCGGCTTCGAGCGGCAGCCGGCGGGGCGCACCGCGCTCGCCCATCGCCGGCACGCGGGGCCGCTGCGCGTGCAGCGCGCGCTCTATCCGGAAGGCGACGCGATCTGCCACGCGGTCATCGTTCATCCGCCGGGCGGCGTCGCCGGCGGCGACCGCCTCGAGATCGACGTGAGGCTCGACGCCGGCACGCACGCGGTGCTGACGACGCCCGGCGCGACGAAGTGGTACAAGTCGAACGGGCTCGACGCGCGGCAGCGGATCGACATCGACGTCGGCGCGCACGCGAAGCTCGACTGGCTGCCGCAGAACAATCTGTTCTTCGACGCCGCGCACGCGTCGCTCGAATTCGTGCTGAAGCTCGGCGACGGCGCGAGCGCGCTCGGCTGGGACGCGACGCAGCTCGGCCGCCAGGCGGCGGGCGAAGCGTGGTCGACGGGCAGCATCGCATCGTTCTCGAAGATCGTCGGCCCGTCGGGGCGGCCATGGTGGGTCGAGCGCGCGCGCCTCGACGCGGCCGATCCGCTGCGCGCCGCGCCGCAAGGGCTCGGCGGCTTTCCCGTCTACGGCACGCTGTGGGCGCTCGGCGCCGCATGCACCGACGCGCTCGCCGAATCGATCGCGCCCGCGCTGCCGTTCGACGACGCGCTGCGCGCCGGCGTCACGTGCGTCGCGCCCGGCGTGATGCTGATTCGCGCGCTCGCCCATTCGATGGAAACGCTGCAGCGCCTGTTCATCGACCAATGGCTTGCGCTGCGCCCGATCGTCCACGGCGTCGACGCGAAGCCGCTGCGTCTCTGGCAGACCTGATCGCCGCACGTTCCTGACGCACGCCTTTCAGAAAAACGCGCCATCTCGGTGCGCGCCGCACCGCCGCGCGGCACGAACGCGCGGATAAAACGCGTGGCACGTGCCTTGCTCTCTTGCTTCAGCAGGCCTCGCCGCACGCGCACGTTCGCAGTGCTACGATATCTTCGCGCCCGCCGCGCAGCGCGCCGCCCGAATATTACGTTTTCCAAAATGTTTCTTTCATGAAACTGACTCCCCGAGAAAAAGACAAGCTGTTGATCTTCACGGCGGCGCTCCTCGCCGAGCGCCGCCGAGCCCGCGGGCTCAAGCTCAACTACCCGGAGACGATCGCGTTCATCACGGCCGCGCTGATGGAAGCCGCGCGCGACGGCAAGACGGTCGCCGAGGTGATGCATTACGGCACGACGCTGCTCACGCGCGACGACGTGATGGAAGGCGTGCCCGAGATGATTCCCGACATCCAGGTCGAAGCGACGTTTCCCGACGGCACGAAGCTCGTCACCGTCCACCACCCGATTCCGTGAAGGCGCATCATGATTCACCGCATGGTTCATTTCCCCGCGCATTCCGCTGACGGATTCCGCGCCGCACGCACGCTTGGCCGGAGGGCAGCATGATCCCCGGCGAAATCCTCATCGACGAAGGCGAGCACGAGCTGAACGCGGGCCGCAAGACGATCGAGCTCGCCGTCGCGAACACGGGCGATCGCCCCGTGCAGGTCGGCTCGCACTATCACTTCCACGAAGTCAACGACGCGCTGTCGTTCGATCGCGCGGCCGCGCGCGGCTTTCGGCTGAACATCGCGGCCGGCACCGCGGTGCGCTTCGAGCCCGGCCAGTCGCGCACGGTCGAGCTCGTCGAGCTCGCGGGCGCGCGCGCCGTCTACGGCTTCCAGGGCAAGGTGATGGGGCCGCTCTGAGCGCCCGCCCCGACGCGACTCGTTGACACGCCCGCACGGGCATCCGAAGGATTCGACGACATGACATTACGTTTGAGCCGCCGCGCGTACGCGGAAATGTACGGGCCGACGACGGGCGACCGCATTCGCCTCGCGGACACCGAGCTGCTGATCGAAATCGAGCGCGACTATACGATCTACGGCGAAGAAGTGAAGTTCGGCGGCGGCAAGGTGATCCGCGACGGCATGGGGCAATCGCAACTGAGCGCGGCCGACGTGGCCGACACCGTGATCACGAATGCGGTGATCCTCGATCACTGGGGCATCGTGAAGGCGGACATCGCGATCAAGCACGGCCGCATCGCCGCGATCGGCAAGGCGGGCAATCCGGACATCCAGCCGGGCGTGACGATCGCGATCGGCGCGGCGACCGAGATCATCGCGGGCGAAGGCCTGATCGTGACGGCGGGCGGCATCGACACGCACATCCACTTCATCAGCCCGCAGCAGATCGACGAGGCGTTGGCTTCCGGCGTGACGACGATGATCGGCGGCGGCACGGGCCCCGCGACCGGCACCAACGCGACCACCTGCACGCCGGGACCGTGGCACATGGAGCGCATGCTGCAGGCGGCCGACGGCTGGCCGATCAATCTCGGCTTCCTCGGCAAGGGCAACGCGAGCCGGCCGCAGCCGCTCGTCGAGCAGATCGAGGCCGGCGCGATCGGCCTCAAGCTGCACGAGGACTGGGGCACGACGCCCGCCGCGATCGACAACTGCCTCGCGGTCGCCGACGACACCGACACGCAGGTCGCGATCCATACCGACACGCTGAACGAAGGCGGCTTCGTCGAAGCGACGGTCGCCGCGTTCAAGGGCCGCACGATCCACACGTACCACACCGAAGGCGCGGGCGGCGGCCACGCGCCCGACATCCTGAAGGTGTGCGGCGAGCCGAACGTACTGCCGTCGTCGACGAATCCGACGCGTCCGTACACGATCAACACGCTCGACGAGCACCTCGACATGCTGATGGTGTGCCATCACCTCGACCCGTCGATCGCCGAGGATCTCGCGTTCGCCGAATCGCGCATTCGCCGCGAGACGATCGCGGCCGAGGACATCCTGCACGATCTCGGCGCGCTGTCGATGCTCTCGTCCGATTCGCAGGCGATGGGCCGCGTCGGCGAAGTGATCATCCGCACGTGGCAGACCGCGCACAAGATGAAGGTGCAGCGCGGCGCGCTTGCCGAGGACAGCGTGCGCCACGACAACTTCCGCGCGAAGCGCTACGTCGCGAAGTACACGATCAATCCGGCGCTCACGCACGGCATCGCACACGAAGTCGGCTCGATCGAGCCGGGCAAGTGGGCCGACCTCGTGCTGTGGGAGCCCGCGTTCTTCGGGATCAAGCCCGCGATGATCCTGAAAGGCGGCATGATCGCGCTCGCGCAGATGGGCGACCCGAACGCGTCGATCCCGACGCCGCAGCCCGTTCATTACCGCGAGATGTTCGCGACGCGCGGCGGCGCGCTCGCGCGCACGTCGCTCACGTTCGTGTCGCAGCTCGCGCTCGACGCGGGCATCGGCCAACGCTACGGGCTCGCGAAAAGGCTCGTGCCGGTGCGCGGCTGCCGCACCGTGACGAAAAACGACATGATCCACAACGCGTGGCGGCCCGCCATCAGCGTCGATCCCGAAACCTACGACGTCGTCGCCGACGGCACGCTGCTCACCTGCGAGCCCGCCGCCGTGCTGCCGATGGCGCAACGCTATTTCCTGTTCTGAAGTCCTGACGAATCATCATGCGCACGATCGACAAACGCATCGCCCCGAACGTGAAACTCGCCGCCTCGCTCGTCGCGCGCGCGCCGGCGCTCACGCTCGCTTATGACGCGCGCTGCAAGAGCCGGCTCGCCGCGACGCTCGACACGGGCGAGGAAATCGCGCTCGTGCTGCCGCGCGGCACGGTGCTCGCCGACGGCGACGTGCTCGTCGCCGACGACGGCGCGCTCGTGCGCGTCGCCGCGGCCGACGAAGCCGTGCTGCTCGTGCGCGCGCCCGACGCGCTCACGCTCACGCGCGCCGCGTACCATCTCGGCAACCGGCATACGCCCGTCGAGGTCGGCGCGCATTACCTGAAGCTCGAATACGATCCCGTGCTCGCCGACATGCTCGCGCGCCTCGGCGCGACGATCGAGCGCGCGAACGCGCCGTTCCAGCCGGAAGCCGGCGCATACGGCGGCGGGCATCGGCACGGGCACGACGCGACGTTCGCCGAGGATTACGCGCTCGCGCAGCAGGTGTTCGGCGAGCACCACGGCCACTCGCACTCGCACTCGCACTCGCACTCGCACGATCACGATCACGATCACGATCACGATCATCAGCATGGTCCGTCCTGCTCGCACGGTCATGGCCATGGACACCGCTGAGCTCGTCGCGCTGCTGCATCTCGCGTCGCCGGCCTTGCCGATCGGCGCGTTCAGCTATTCGCAGGGCCTCGAGGCCGCGCTCGACGCGCCGCTCATCCGCAACGCCGACGACGCGCGCGACTGGATCGCGAGCGGTCTCGCCGACGTGCTCGCGCACGGCGAGCTGCCGTTCCTCGCGCATCAACTCGCGCGCTGGCACGCGCACGACGCGGCGGCGCTCGCCGAGGCGAACGACGAATTCGTCGCGAGCCGAGAATCGTCCGAGCTGCGCCGCGAAACCGAGCAGATGGGCTGGTCGCTCGCGCAACTGTGCGCGTCGCTCGAATGGGGCGACGCCGCGCGCCGCGCGACGCTCGCGTCGATCTCGCCGATCGCGCTGCCGAGCGCGTTCGCGTTCGCGGCGGCCGCGCACGGCGCGACGCCCGACGCGACGCTCGCCGCGTACGCGTTCGGCTGGGTCGAGAACCAGACGGCCGCCGCGATCAAGGCGGTGCCGCTCGGCCAGCTCGCGGGCCAGAAGATCATCGTCGCGCTGCGCGAGCCGATCCGCGCCGCGGTGCGCCGCGCGCTCGCGACGCCGCCCGACGCGATCAACACGTTCGCGCCGCAGCTCGGCATCCTGTCCGCGCGGCACGAATCGCAGTATTCGCGCCTGTTCCGTTCATAAGCATCCCAGAGCATTCTCACGCACCGAATCATGAACGCACCCCATTCCGCGGCGGCGGCCCGCCGCACGAAGAAGCTCCCGCCGCTGCGCGTCGGCATCGGCGGCCCCGTCGGCTCCGGCAAGACGACGCTCCTCGAAATGCTCTGCAAGGGCATGCGCGAGCGCTACGACCTCGTCGCGATCACGAACGACATCTACACGAAGGAAGACCAGCGCCTGCTGACGATCGCGGGCGCGCTGCCCGAAGAACGGATCATGGGCGTCGAGACGGGCGGCTGCCCGCACACGGCGATCCGCGAGGACGCGTCGATCAATCTCGAGGCGGTCGACCGGATGCTGTCGCGCTTTCCGGACGCGGACATCGTGTTCATCGAATCGGGCGGCGACAACCTCGCGGCGACGTTCAGCCCTGAGCTGTCGGACCTGACGATCTACGTGATCGACGTCGCGGGCGGCGAGAAGATTCCGCGCAAGGGCGGCCCGGGGATCACGAAGTCGGATCTGCTCGTGATCAACAAGACGGATCTCGCGCCGCTCGTGGGCGCGAATCTCGACGTGATGGCGTCCGACACGAAGAAGATGCGCGGCGAACGCCCGTACGTGATGTGCAATCTGAAGGCGCTCGACGGCGTCGCCGACGTGATCGCGTTCATCGAGAAAAAAGGATTGCTGACGGTCTGAGCGCGCGGCGCGCGATGTTCGCGGCCTGGGCTCGCGCGATCGCGGAGCGGCGCGACACCGCGATCGCGCGATGCGGCGGCCGTGGCGGCCGCGGCTGCGATGACGCCGCCGTCTCGCAACCACGCACGGCGCGATGCGGCGCTCAGTCGCGCGCAGCCCCCGTGTCGCGCCCGCCGCCCTCGCCTTCGTCGCTTGCCGCCGACACGGCGCGCGGCGGCGGCAACAGCGCATTCAGCACGTCGACCGTGCGCGCGGTCGCCCCGCGATGCCGCGCGGCGAACGCGGCGCCCGCCGCGCCCATCGCGGTGCGGCGCGCGTGATCGGCGAACAGTTCGTCGAGCGTGCACGCAAGATCCGCCGAATCCCGCACCTGCGCGCACGCGCCCGCCGCGACCGCATCGGCCGTCGCCTGCGTGAAGTTGAACACGTGCGGCCCGATCAGCACCGGCACGCCCACCGCGCACGCCTCGATCAGATTCTGCCCGCCGAGCGGCAGCAGGCTGCCGCCGATGAACGCGACGTCGGCGGCCGCGTAGTACGCGCCCAGCTCGCCCATCGAATCGCCGAGCAGCACGTCGACGTTTGCCGGCAACGCGGATGCGGCCGGCTGGCCCGCCGCGGCGGCGGCCGCGTCGGCCGCCCATTCGGTGCGGCGTGCGTGGCGCAAGCCGCGCCGCTCGACGAGCGCCGCGACTTCGGCGAAGCGCTGCGGATGGCGCGGCACGAGAATCAGCAGCGCGCCCGGCGTCGTCACCCCGGCGAACGCGTCGAGCACGAGCGCCTCCTCGCCGTCGCGCGTGCTCGCCGCGACCCACACCGGCCGCCCGCCGATCGCCTCGCGCCATGCGCGGCCGCGCGCGGCGAGCTCGGGCGGCGTCGTCATGTCGAACTTCAGGTTGCCGAGCACGGCGACGTTGCGCGCGCCGAGCGATGACAGGCGCTCCGCGTCGGCCGGGCTTTGCGCGAGCACGCGCGAGAAGCCGCCGAACACTTCGCGCGCGGCCGAGCCGAACTTCGCCGCGCGCCTGAACGAGCGCGCCGACATCCGCGCGTTCGTCAATACGAGCGGCACGTCGGCGCGGCGGCACTCGTCGATGAGCGTCGGCCAGACTTCGGTCTCCATCACGAGGCCGAGCGACGGCCGCCACCCATGCAGGAAGCGCCGCACGAGATGCGGCAGATCGTACGGCAGATAGCAGCGCGAGACGCGCTCGCCGAAGATCTGCTCGCCCGTCGCGCGGCCGCTCGGCGTCATGTGCGTGAGCAGCACGTGCACGTCGGGCCGCGCGCGCATCAGCGCATCGACGAGCGGCTGCGCGGCGCGCGTCTCGCCGACGGACACCGCGTGCACCCAGACGATCGGCGTCGATTCGTCGATGTGGCGCGCAAGCGCGCGGCCCGGCCCGAAGCCGAAGCGCTCGCCGATATGCTCGCGATAGCCGCGCTCCTTGCGCGAGCGCCACAGCAGGCGCAGCACCGCGAGCGGCGCGATCAGCCACCACAGCGCGCGATAGATCGCTCTCAGCATCGCGCGGCGGCTCCGTCGAAGGAAACGTCGCTCGCGCTCAAACGAGAGCCCTGCCCTGCAGGCGTTCGAGAATGCCGAGCGGCGCGCGCTCCGGACGGACCATCGCGTCCACCGGCAGGAAGAAAGTCTGCTCGAGCATGAACTGGCCGGACATCACCGCGTGCGACGCCTGATCCGAGAAGCACACCCACACGCTGCCCGACGGGAACGGCATCGTCTGCTGCGGGCTGCTCTTCTGATAGTCGAGATCGGCCTTCATGCTGTCGTGCAGATTCAGCATCAGGTGGTCGTACGCGCTGCGGCGCGACTTCGTCACGTGCAGCAATTCGAGCAGCCACGCGGAGCCCGGCACCTGCGGCTTGATACGCGGCAAGAAGCGCTTCGCGACGTCCTCGAACGGCTCGCCGACGCGCCACACGCGCGGCACGCCCGCCGGGTTCACGTTGGTGAACACGCGCAGAATCCGCTCGCCGTAATTCGGCCGCGACGGAAACGCGTCGACGTGCAGGCGGCTGTCGTCCTTGCGCCACGACGTCTCGCGCGTCTCGACCTGCATCAGGCGCAGGCTCGTCGGCGCGACGCGCAGCTTGCCGCGATACTCGGGAAAGAGGCCGTCGACGAGCGTGCCCGCCTGCTGCTGGAAACGCGCGATCAGCGCGCGCACGGCCGATTGCGTGACGGCGTCGCCCGCCACGCCGGCGAGCGCGCCGCCGTTCGGCGCGAGGCTGATGTTCTTGCGCTTCGGATCGGCGAACGCGGGATCGAGCAGCGCTTCCTCGCCGCCTTCGATCGCGAAGCGCAGATGTGAAAAGAACAGCACCTTGCCGTCTTCGAGGCCGGCGAGCAGCTGCTCGCGCGGCACGGACAGATGTTGGCCGCTCCAGTCGGCGGACGCAATTTCGATGATCTGGGATTCGCTCATGATCGCCTGTCGGGATTACAAGAGGCCGAACGACGCGAGTGCGTCCTTCACCTGCGAAAGGGACGGCGGCGCGCCGGCGGTGCCGAGATTGACGACGTTGGGCGACCAGTAGCCGCCCGTGCGCCAGGCTGTCGCGAAATTGTACAGTTCGACGGTCGGACGCTTCAGCGCCGCCGCGATGTGAACGAGGCCGGTATCGACGCCGACCGTCGCCGCCGCGCCGTCGATGAGGCCGACGACCGCGGGCAGCGACAGCTTCGGCGGCACGATCGCCGCCGCGCCGAACGCCTTCGCGAGACGCTCGCTCGTCGCGCGCTCGGCGTCGCTGCCCCACGGCAGCACGAGCGACGCGCCGCGCCGCACGAGCGCCTCGCCGAGGCCGATCCATGCGTCGTCGGGCCACTGCTTGTCGGCGCGCGACGTCGCGTGGACGAACACGACGTACGGCACCGGCAGGTTCAGATCGAGCGACGCGAGCGCTTGCGACGCGCCGCGCGTGTCGACGCCGAAATCGATCGCATCGGCAGGCGCCGGCGCGGGGTCGCCCAGCGCGGCCGCGACGAGCTGCCGCGAGCGCTCGACGACATGCGTGCGCGGCACGATCGGCACGCGCTTGTCGTAGAAGAAGCGCACCGGCCACTCGTAGCCCGCGCCGTCGGTGCGGTTGCCGAGGCCGACGAGCGGCCCGCGCGCCCAGCTCGCGACCCACGCGGTCTTGATGAGCCCCTGGCAATCGATCACGAGGTCGTAGCGCTCTTCGGCGAGCCGCCGCCGGAACGCGCGGATCTCGCGCCACGTGCCGGGCGTGCCGAGGCGCTTGCGCCAGCGCCGCAGCGAGAACGGCAGCACGTTGCGCACGCCGTCGACGAGCCGCACGAGATCGGCGAAGCCTTCCTCGACGAGCCAGTCGATCTGCGCGTCGGGATGGCGCCGGCGGATGTCGGCGATCACCGGCATGTTATGCACGACGTCGCCGAGCGACGACACGCGCACGATCAGAATTTTTTGCACGCTGAAAAAATGGCCGGCAGCCGCCGGCACAGACCGAAAGGACGGATTTTATCGCGCCGGACGGCCGGCACAGACAAAAAGCGGCGAACGCACGAATGCGTCGCCGCTTTTTCGACAAGGCTTGCGTCAGCGCAAGGCCGCTCGGGCCGCCCCCGCCGCGCGACGCGCGAAAGTCAAGCTCAGAACGGCAGGTTCGCGTCCGGCTTCGCGGCCTTCAGCGCGCGCCGGAAATCGTCCTGGATTCGCGCGAGCGCCGCGTCGGACGTCGCCTCGAAGCGCAGCACGACCACGGGCGTCGTGTTCGACGAGCGCGCGAGGCCGAAGCCGTCCGGATACTCGACGCGCAGGCCGTCGATCGTCACGACTTCGTCGGCGCCGTCGAACTTCGCATCGGCGCGCAGCTTGTCGATCAGCTTCACGTTCTCGCCCTCTTCGAGCTTGAGCTGAAGCTCCGGCGTCGACACCGCGTTCGGCAGGCCGTTCAGAAGCGCGCTCGGATCGGCCACGCGCGCGAGGATCTCGAGCAGGCGCGCGCCCGTGTAGAGACCGTCGTCGAAGCCGTACCAGCGATCCTTGAAGAACACGTGGCCGCTCATCTCGCCCGCGAGCGGCGCGCCCGTTTCGCGCAGCTTCGCCTTCACGAGCGAGTGGCCCGTCTTCCACATCAGCGGCTCGCCGCCCTTCTCGCGCACCCAGTGCGCGAGGTTGCGCGTGCACTTCACGTCGTAGATGATCTGCGCGCCCGGGTTGCGCGACAGCACTTCCTGCGCGAACAGCATCAGCTGGCGGTCCGGGTAGATGATCTGGCCGTCCTTCGTGACGACGCCGAGGCGGTCGCCGTCGCCGTCGAACGCGAAGCCGATCTCGGCGTCGGTCGTCTTCAGCTTCGCGATCACGTCCTGCAGGTTCTCCGGGTGCGCCGGGTCCGGGTGGTGGTTCGGGAAGTTGCCGTCGATGTCGGTGAAGAGCTCGACGAGCTCGCAGCCGAGCGCCTTGAACAGGCGCGTCGCGAGCGGGCCCGCGACGCCGTTGCCCGCGTCGACGACGAGCTTGAGCGGCCGCGCGGGCTTGATGTCGCCGACGATGCGCTCGACGTACTGGTCGGCGACGTCGTATTGCTCATACGAACCGCTGCCGGCTTCGAAGCGCTCGTCGACGATGCGCTTGTAGAGGGCCTGGATCTGGTCGCCGTAGATCGCGGCGCCGCGCAGCACCATCTTGAAGCCGTTGTAGTCGGGCGGGTTGTGGCTGCCCGTGACGACGATGCACGAGTCGACGCGGCGCTCGCCGTTGGCGAGCGCGAGCGGCACGCTCGCCGCGAAGTAGCCGACGGGCGTCGGCACCATGCCGACGTCGACGACATCGACGCCCGACGCGCGCAGCCCGTCCGCGAGCGCGCCGACGAGCTCGGGGCCCGACAGGCGGCCGTCGCGCGCGACGACGACCGCGTCGCCGCCCTGCGCGCGCACTTCGCTGCCGAACGCGCGGCCGATCGCGCGCGCGACGTCGGCGTCGAGCGTCTTGCCGATCACGCCCCGAATATCGTATGCCTTGAAGATGGATTGGGAGATCATCGATTCACTCTCAGTGTCGTCCATAAAAAATTTGGCCGCCTCAACGCGAATGCGTAAAAAATTGTCGCCCGAACCGACCGGCGAGCGGCAACGCATGGCTCTGCCGATGCCGGAAGCGAATCCGATCCAACTTATAATCGCTGGTTTCAGCTACGCCGATCGCGCCCATTTTAATGCCTGAATGCTTCATCGCAGCAAAACCGCTCCCGCGGTCGGCCGGCCCGGTCATCTCGCGCACGTTTGCCCGCGGCGCGTCATGCTGAAATCCAGGCTTTCGAATCCCGACGTCGCGAAGGCCGTCGCGAACCTCGCGTGGCTCGGGCTCGAGCGGCTCACGCAGATCGGCGTCGCGATCGTCGTGAGCGGCCTGCTCGCCCGCTACTTCGGCCCCGACGCGTTCGGCAAATGGCAATACGCGAATACGCTCCTCCTCGTCCTCGCGCCGCTCACCTGGGTGTGCGGCGCGGAGATCCTCGTGCCGACGATCGTCCAGCGCACGGGCGCGCAACTGGGCGCCGTGCTCGGCAGCGCGTTCGCGCTGCGCTTCGCGGTGTCGGTCGCCGCGCTCGCGCTCACGTGGGCGGCGATCGCCCTGGGCGCGTTCGATCCGCTCGTCGGCGCGATGCTCGCCGGGCTCGCGGTGACGCTCGTGCTGCGCGAGCCGTTCGTCGGCATCGTCAATGCGTGGCTGCAGAGCATGACGTACAGCAAGCCGCAACTGCTCGCGAGCATCGCGGCGGCGATCGCGAAGATGGCGCTCGTGTGGCTCTTGGTGCGCGCCGCCGCCGCGCCCGCGCGCTTCGGCTGGCTGTGGGCGCTCGAGGCCGCGGCGATCGCGGCCGCGCTGATCTGGTATTACCGCGGCCGCAACGGCGGCGCGCTCGGCTGGCGCGTCGAGCGCCCGCTCGTGCGCGAGTTCGCGACGACAGGCACCGTCTTCTGGCTCGGCCTCGTCTGCATGTACCTGTTCCTGAAGCTCGACCGGCTGATGCTCGAGCGCTACGTGTCGTTCGCCGAGCTCGGCCGCTACGCGGCCGCGCAGCAGTTGAACGAGAACTGGATCACGCTCGCGCTGATGCTCGCGCAAACGATCGCGCCCGCGTTCGTCTACCGCGTGCAGGACGCGCCGCGGCTGCGCCGCAACGTGTGGCGCCTGATCGGCATGACGGCCGCGCTGATGGCCGCGGGCGCGCTCGTGCTCGACCTGCTCGCGGGCTTCATTATCCGCAAGGTGTTCGGCCCCGGCTTCGAGACGTCGGTCGACGTGTTCCGCCTTGCGGTGTGGCTGTCGGTGCCGGCCGGCATCGAGGCGATCGGCAATCTCGTCGTGCTCAAGTATCAGGCGAAGTTCGTGCTGCTCGCGAAATGGTCGACGGCGCTCGCGCTCGCCGCGCTCGTCAACCTGATCGCGATTCCCGCACTCGGCCTCTATGGCGCGCTCGCGGGCCTCGCCGCCGGCTATCTCGCCGCCGCGTCGGTCAATTTCTACTACATCAGCCTGAAGCTGCGCCCATGACGCCTTCCCTCGCCCCGCCCGGCGCCGCCCGCCCGCTCGACGACGTCGCCGTGCTGATTCCGGCATACAACGCGCACGACGACCTGCTGCGCACGCTGATGTCGTTTCGCGAGGACGCGCCCGTGCGCGTGCTCGTCGTCGACGACGGCAGCACGCCGCCGATCGCCGCGCCCGAACTGCCGGGCCTCGCGATCGACGTGCTGCGGATGCCGCGAAACGGCGGAATCGAGCGCGCGCTCGCGGCCGGCATCGACGCGCTCGCCGCGCGCGGCTTCCGCTACGCGGCGCGCATCGACGCGGGCGACCTCGCCGCGCCCGGCCGGCTCGCGAAGCAGCGCGCGTACTTCGACGCGCATCCGCACGTGGCGGGCCTCGGCACGTGGACGCAGGTCGTGTCGCGCGACGGCCGGCCGCTCTTCATGCTGACGCCCGCCGCCGATCCCGCGACGCTGCGCCGCACGCGCTTCTTTCGCTCGCCGTTCGTCCATCCGTCGATGATGCTCGACATCGCGGCGGTGAAACAGGCCGGCAACTATCGAATCAAATATCGCGCGGCGGAAGACCTCGATCTTTTTTTACGGTTAATGGAACGCTACGATTGCGCGAACCTGCCGGAGCTCGGTTTGTATTACGAATTGAACGAAGGCGGCATCAGCGCGACGAAGCGGCGGCGGCAGATCGCGTCGACGCTCGCGCTGGCGCTGCATTACTTCGATCCGCTCAATCCTTACGATTGGCTCGGCGTCGCGAAAAATCTGCTTCATTTCGTGACGCCCTATTCGACGCTGCAGCGCGCGAAGCGCCTGCTGTTCGCCCCGCGCGGCGCCGCATGACGCGCCGCGCCCGCTCACGCGCCCGCTCAGACTGGCCCGCGCATCCGATTATTTTTTTCAGCCCGACATGAGTTCCGCTTCCGCCCTGCGCATCGTTCTCGTCTGCAATACCGCGTGGGCGATCTACACGTACCGGCACGGCCTGCTGCGCATGCTGATCGCGCGCGGCGCGCAGGTGACGGTGCTCGCGCCGCGCGACCGCACGGTCGAGCCGCTCGTGCGGATGGGCTGCCGCTACGCGGAGCTGCCCGTCGCATCGAAAGGCACGAGCCCGCGCGAGGACCTGCGCACGCTCGCCGCGCTCTATCGGCACTATCGGGAAATCAGGCCCGATCTCGTGTTCCATTACACGATCAAGCCGAACATTTACGGATCGATCGCCGCATGGCTCGCGCGCGTGCCGTCGATCGCGGTGACGACGGGCTTGGGCTACGTATTCATCCAGAGAAGCCGCGCCGCACGCGTCGCGAAGGCGCTGTACCGCTTCGCGTTCCGCTTCCCGCGCGAAATCTGGTTCCTGAACCGCGACGATCTCGACACGTTCGCGCACGAGCGGCTCCTCGCGCATCCGCAGCGCGCGCGCCTCCTGCACGGCGAAGGCGTCGACCTCGAGCAGTTCGCGCTCGCGCCGCTGCCCGAGCGCGACACGTTCACGTTCGTATTGATTGGCCGCCTGCTGTGGGACAAAGGCGTGCGCGAATATGTCGACGCGGCGCGCGCGCTGCGCACGCGCTATCCGCAGGCGCGCTTCGCGCTGCTCGGCCCCGTCGGCGTCGACAATCCGAGCGCGATCTCGCGCGCCGACGTCGACGCGTGGGTGCGCGAGGGCGTGATCGATTACCTCGGCGAGGCGCACGACGTGCGGCCGCACATCGCCCGCGCCGACTGCGTCGTGCTGCCGTCGTATCGCGAAGGCGTGCCGCGCACGCTGATGGAAGCGTCCGCGATGGGCCGCCCGATCGTCGCGACCGACGTGCCGGGCTGCCGCGACGTCGTCGCCGACGGCGACACGGGCCTCTTGTGCACGGCGCGCGACAGCGCGAGCCTCGCCGCGCAACTCGCGCGGATGCTCGACATGAGCGCCGCCGAGCGGCGCGCGATGGGCGAGCGCGGCCGGCGGAAGGTCGCCGCGGAATTCGACGAAGCGAAAGTCATCGAACGTTATCATCAGACCATTTCCGCCCTGACGGGCGTCACACTTTGACGGAGCAATCAGCAATGAGCACGAAGGGCACGATCCTCGTCACCGGCGGCGCGGGCTATATCGGTTCGCACACCGCCGTTGAGCTGCTCGAGCACGGCTACGACGTCGTGATCGCCGACAACCTCGTCAACAGCAAGCGCGAGGCGATCGCACGGATCGAGAAGATCACGGGCAAGACGCCCGCCTTCCACGAAGTCGACGTCTGCGACGAGCGCGCGCTCGCGCGGGTGTTCGACGCGCATCCGATCACGGCCGCGATTCACTTCGCCGCGCTGAAGGCGGTCGGCGAATCGGTCGCGAAGCCCGTCGAGTATTACCGCAACAACCTCGACGGCCTGCTGTCGCTGCTGCGCGTGATGCGCGAGCGCAACGTGAAGCGGATCGTGTTCAGCTCGTCGGCGACCGTATACGGCGTGCCCGAGCGCTCGCCGATCGACGAAACGTTCCCGCTCTCGGCGACCAACCCGTACGGCCAGACGAAGCTGATCGCCGAGCAGATCCTGCGCGACGTCGAGCTCGCCGATCCGGCCTGGCGCGTCGCGACGCTGCGCTACTTCAATCCGGTCGGCGCGCACGAAAGCGGCCTCATCGGCGAGGACCCGGCCGGCATTCCGAACAACCTGATGCCGTACGTCGCGCAGGTCGCGGTCGGCAAGCTCGAGAAGCTGCGTGTGTTCGGCAGCGACTACCCGACGCCCGACGGCACCGGCGTACGCGACTACATCCATGTCGTCGATCTCGCGCGCGGCCACATCGCGGCGCTCGACGCACTCGAGCGCCGCGACGCGAGCCTCACCGTCAACCTCGGCACGGGCCGCGGCTACAGCGTGCTCGAAGTCGTGCGCGCGTTCGAGAAGGCGTCGGGGCGGCCCGTGCCGTACGAGCTCGTCGCGCGCCGCCCGGGCGACGTCGCCGAGTGCTACGCGAACCCCGCCGCCGCGGCCGATATCATCGGCTGGAAGGCCGAGCGCGACCTCGACCGGATGTGCGCGGACCACTGGCGCTGGCAGGAAAACAACCCGCGCGGTTTTGTATAATCCGCTGTCCAATTTCCGGGCACGCCCATGCTCAGCTTCGCCGTCGGCTTCATCGTCTCGCTTCTCGTCACGCTGCTCATCGTCCGCTATGCGCACCTGCACGAGAAATTCTCGATCGACAACGATCTCGCCGGCGTGCAGAAATTCCATGCGCGGCCGGTGCCGCGGGTGGGCGGCATCGGCATTCTGATCGGGCTCGTGGTCGCGACGGCGCTGCTGTCGCGCCGGTATCCGGCGATCGCGGGCAGCATTCTCGGGCTCGCCGCGTGCGGGCTGCCCGCGTTCGCGTCCGGGCTGATCGAGGATCTGACGAAGAAAGTGACGCCCGCCGCGCGGCTTGTCTGCACGATGGCGGCCGCGGCGCTCGCGTTCGTGCTGATGGGCATCGCGATCACGCGCATCAGCGTGCCGCCCCTCGATTTCCTGCTCGGCTACGCGGCGATCTCGGCCTCGGTCACGGTGCTCGCCGTCGCCGCGCTCGCGAACGCGGTCAACATCATCGACGGCTTCAACGGCCTCGCATCGATGGTCGCGTTCATGATGTTCGCGTCGCTCGCGTACGTCGCGTTCCAGGTCGGCGATCCGGTCGTGATGTCCGGCTCGATCGTGATGATGGGCGCGATCATGGGCTTCTTCATCTGGAACTTTCCGGCGGGCCTCATCTTCCTCGGCGACGGCGGCGCGTACTTCATCGGCTTCATGCTCGCCGAGCTCGCGATCTCGCTCGTGATGCGGCACCGCGAGGTGTCCGCGTGGTATCCGGTGCTGCTCTTCATGTATCCGATCTTCGAGACCTGCTTCTCGATCTATCGGAAGAAATTCATTCGCGGCATGTCGCCCGGCATCCCGGACGGCGTGCACCTGCATATGCTCGTCTACAAGCGGCTGATGCGCTGGGCGGTCGGCACGCGCGCCGCGCACGAGCTCACGCGCCGGAATTCGCTGACGTCGCCGTACCTGTGGCTGCTCTGCCTCGTCGCGGTGATTCCCGCGACGCTCTTCTGGCAGCACACGATCCATTTGTTCGCGTTCGTGATCGTGTTCGCGCTCACGTACGTGTGGCTTTACGTGAGCATCGTCCGGTTCAAGTCGCCGCGCTGGATGGTGGTCCGCAAGCATCAGCCGAGGCGGTAACGCGGCGGCGGCACAACGGCAGGCAAAAAAAAGGTTCATCGCAGGAAACCGTGGAGGGTTTTCGAGCGATTGCATAATCTGACACCTGATTTTAAGGATGTCGGAGGAAGCAATTGCTCGATCGA
>NZ_JPWT01000055.1:0-279452 GCF_000773065.1 Burkholderia sp. ABCPW 111
CAGTACGGCAACGGGTCAGGACGCCAAGGCGTCGGGCGAATCGAGCACGGCGACGGGTCAAGGCTCGCAAGCGACGGGTGACAACAGTACGGCAACGGGTCAGGACGCCACCGCATCGGGTGAATCAAGCACGGCGACGGGTCAAGGCTCGCAAGCGACGGGTGACAACAGCACGGCAACGGGCCAGGATGCCACCGCATCGGGCGAATCGAGCACGGCAACCGGCCAAGGTTCGCAAGCGACCGGCAGCAACAGCACCGCGAACGGCGCCAACGCAGCGGCGACCGGTCATCAAAGCACCGCACTGGGTGCCGGCGCGCAGGCCATCGGCTCACAAGGCGTCGCGGCCGGCTGGAATGCAAATGCGTCGGGGGATCAAGGTGTCGCAATCGGCGGGAATGCTTCGGCGCAGGGCAATCAAAGCATCGCACTCGGAGCCAATGCATCGGCGACGGGTGAGCACAGTATGGCGTTAGGCGCCGGCTCGCAGGCGGCGGGCTCGAATTCGGTCGCGCTGGGGCAGGGGTCGATTGCGGACCGCGACAACTCGGTGTCGGTTGGTTCGGACGGCGGTGAGCGCAACATCACCAACGTGGCGAATGGATGGCACGACACCGATGCCGTCAATTTCCGGCAGCTGCGCGAAGTCGCCCGTTACGCGTACAGCGGCATCGCGGCTGCCACCGCGCTTGCAATGATTCCGGACGTCGACGCCGGCAAGACGTTTTCAATCGGCGTCGGGACGGGCGGCTATCTCGGATATCAGGCCGTTGCAGTCGGCGCGTCGGCTCGCATCGGACAGAATCTGAAGGTTCGGTTGGGGGCGGGCATCAGCGCGGCGTCGACGACGTGGGGCGCAGGCGCGTCGTACAGCTGGTAGCGCGCCAGGAAGCACCGGGCGAGCAGCGGCAGGCAGATGTCGATCGACTTCTGCTTGCGCCGCTCGGCTCCGAAATCATGAGTGTGTATCGCGACCGGGTAACGTTCGGCAGCCGTCGCCGATTTGCGGAGGAGCCGCGTTCGGGTAGCCGTCGCCGAGAATATACGTCTGGCTCGTCGCGATGAATCCGTCGTCGAATGTCGCTTCGACGAAGTAGGCGCGCCATCCGCTTGCCGGCCGAGCGAGAACCAACTGCTGCGATGGGGCGCCGGCCGTCGCGATGGGCGACGACGTATAGCGGATGCCGCACGCGTAACGAAAATCGCGCGCCTGTGGATTCGTCGCTTGCCACAGCAGCAACTGCCTGGGTCGTTCCGACGTGCGCAGCCGAAGTATCGTTTGACCGTTCATTTCGGTCTGCACCGCATCTACTTGCGGCAGGGGCTTGCCGTGCTGAATGCGTTTAACGAAGGGGATGAGCGAATCGCGCGTGGCACGGCGAATATCGGAGTGCGAAGAATTTGGCACCATGCGCAGTGCCTTCGTGCCGGGAAGCTTGTCGAAATAGAGACGCGAATTGTCCGGCACGAAAAAATCGTCGCCGCTTGCGTTGACGATGTACTTCGGAACGGTCAGGCGCGAGCCGTGCCGCGTGCCTAGATACGACAACGGATCTTCGATCTGCATCAGCGATCCGAACGCCCGGCTGTCGAGAGTTTGGTCGATACCCTCGGCGTAATACGGATAGAAAGCCAGCGGCCAATTCCCGCCGTATGACCGATACATGTTGTCGAGCGCTTCGCGCGTCGAGAGCAGATCGATCGCGAAGGGGGCGATCGCATCGATGCGCTTGTCGCCGATGAGCGCGAGCCAGGTGGTCCAAGCACGTTTCGAAATGCCCGAGACGATGAAGCGACGAATGCCGAGCGCGGTCAGTTCGCGTTCCGCGAGCGACATCGCGCGCCAGACGGACGCCGCCATCGGCACGTGTAACGGCATGGCGGCGCGCGTATGCGGCGACTGCATGAAAAGAGTCCAGCTGTGCGCCACGCTATCGTCTTCCGCTCTCGGCTTGCCGTCGTCCGTGTAGGTCAAAAGCTGATTGGGCACATCGCTCACCGAAACGACTACCGCGCGCGTGTTCCTGGCGATATCCGTCAGCGTGTCCGGCAGGAAATCGTTTGGCGCGATGGGCTCTTTCCCGGCACCGGAATGCCGCGTACCGTTATTGGCGACCACGAGCGCGCGATGCGGCAGCGCGTCCTGAGGGATGTACAGCGTGACATCGTGCAGCCACGCGTCGGGTTGCACGAGCTGCTCCGGCGACCACGATTGCGAAACAAGCCGGTACGTTCGCTGTTCGACCCCGGGCAGTTGCACGATGCTCGTCATCGTATAGTTCAACGGCTGGCTTTCCACCGTTTGTCTGTAACACGCGAGCGTGTCGGTTAAATCGCGATGCGCGTCGGCTCGACACGGAACGGCCATCGACGCGGCCTCGGCGTGCGAATAGACGATCGACAATGTCGATAGGGAAATTGCAACGACAATCTTCTTCATGTCCGGTTCCTCCGGGTGGAAACGATGTGATTCCGAGGGCGATCTTCGACGAAGCATAGAGCGCGGTTGGCGTCTTCAATCGGGAATGTCGACGACTGTTCGAGCCGCTCGCGTCTCTCTTTCCTACGCCGCACACGAGGCGACAAGACGAACAGCATGCCGCTTCCAGCGGGGACCGGCGTGCGGGATGCTTCGCATGCCTATCCGTTCGATGGGCGTGCCCATCAAAATGAAAACCCGGCCGCGATGTACGGGCCGTTCGTCAAACGGGTGTTCTGCGCGCCGTTGCGCCCCTTGAGTTCCTCGTAGCGCCATCCCGCCTCGAGATTGATCGGCTTGAACGCCCAGCGAACGCCTGCCGAGGCTTGTGTGTAGGCGCCGAGCCCTGCGTTGAAAGCCGAGCGAGGCGTGTAGAACGCTCGCCCGACGAGCGACAGCGACGGCGTGGTGCGAATGCGGGCGATGACGCCGACGGGAGTCGCCAACCCGCTTCGACCATCGGCGGATCGGACATAGAGGGCCTTGCCGGCGGCCGTCAGCGAAACGGCGCCCAGGGGAACCCCGAAACTCAGGCCCGGGCCGATTGAATAGGCGCCGCCGCTGCGCGTTGCGTCGAATAGAAAACCGAATCCTGGGCCTGTCGGCGTACGGGACAGGCCTTGATAGCCGTCTCCGATGGCGACGTTGTAGTCGCTTGCGCGAGCGTGAGACACGAACGCCGAGACGACGGCGATCGACGATGCGACAAGCATGATTTTCGAGAAAACGCGCGGCCGGCTCGATCGGATTGCAAAAATTAACGATTCAGTTTGATTCACGGAATTTAGGCTATTCCAAATATAAAAAAATCATTAAATGATGAATGGTGAATTTGATGCGGCCGGCGTCTTTTGAGCGGGACTCAATATTTTTCGGGTCCGCCGTGCGCGCGGTTTCATCCCGGAAGAATTGATCAAAGTTGCAGCGCCAGTGGTGCTTCCTGTTGCGAGAACGAACGGAGCGCAATCCGGGCTGAAGCTCTGTAACGAGGGGCGGCAGACGGGAGCCTCGTGGCGCGCGCGCTCGCAGCCGCAAGGACGATGGCGTCTCGTCCGCCCTCTGCTCCAGCACAGAGCGAATCGAATGGGACAAGTCAGGAAAAACGAAATCATTGATGACTTGCATGGCGTGTGGTGGTGAGCCAATTTCGACATCGAATGTTAAAAAAGTTCCATTCCGAGAATGGAAATTTCGCTATTTATCCCGTTTTGAGACTTGTCAGATACCGCATTGAGGAGGCGATCGCTAACATCGTCGGGGATTCTGTTGGGTCCCGATGAGATTCCGTCGTCATTCGACGTGCCATCTCATGGATTGAGCCGACGAGGTCGGCGTACTTTCATTACTTGAGCAGGAGTATTGAGTGAAGAAGAAGGTCGTAAGTTTCGCTGCTGCGGCATTGTTGGGTTTTGTCGCGGCGCAGAGCGCATTTGCGGAGTTTGCGCAGTCGATCGATCAGGGGAAGGTCAATTTCAAAGGTGAACTGACCACCAACACGTGCACAATCGACGCCGACAGCAAAGACCAAATCGTGCAACTGCCGAGAGTTTCTACGAGCGCACTCGCGGCGCGAGGAAATGTTGCTGGTTCGACGTCCTTTGAAATCAAGGTTTCGAAGTGTGCTGCAGAGGTCAACAAGGTCGCCGCTCACTTCGAAATGGAAAACGTAGATCCCGACACGCTCACGCTGAAAAACGAGGCCGCGGGAGATGGCGCGGCTACGAATGTGTCGGTTCAACTGGTCAATTCCGACGGCACCGCGCTGCCGGTGGGTTCGACTGGTCGTTTCTTCGATGTCTCCGGAACGGAAGACGCTCGTGGGGCGACCATGATCTATGGCGGCCAGTACTACGCATTGGATAAAACCACTGCCGGTAAGGTCGAGTCGCACGCGCTCTTCACGCTCGCCTACGAATAAATAAAACGAACGGAGATCCAGGGAACCAGGCGTTCCCTGGAAATGCAATCAATCACGGGAGGTATGCGTGCGGTTATGGAAAATGAGCGTCGCCGCGGCGACCATGGCGTGCTGCCTCGCTTCGACATTGTCCCACGCTGCAATTGTCATCACCGGAACACGCGTCGTTTATCCGGAAAGCAGCCGCGAGGTCAACGTTCGGCTCACCAACGTCGAGCAGTCGCCGGTGTTGGTGCAGGCGTGGATCGACGACGGAAATGCGGGCGCGAGTCCGAACGAAATCAAGGTGCCGTTCGTCCTCATGCCGCCCGTGTTTCGCGTTGAGCCCAAGAAGGGGCAAACATTGCGCGTCATGTATACGGGCGACGATTTGCCGAAAGATCGTGAATCTGTGTATTGGCTGAACGTTCTGGAAATTCCTCCGAAGCCGACCGAAGCGGCCGACCAAAACCTGTTGCAGCTCGCGTTTCGCACGCGCATCAAATTGTTCTTTCGTCCGTCGGCGCTGGAAGACGGAAACGCAGCGCAGGCGCGCGAGCAGCTTACGTGGAAGGTGGTGCGCAACGACAAGGGCGTCAGCGTGCTGCGTGCGGAGAATCGTTCTCCTTACTACATCTCGATTAGTCAGGCGACCGTGAAAAGCGGCGACAGGAGCGTGCGGCTCGATCCGGGCATGGTCGCTCCGTTCGGCAGCAGGGAATTCGTGAGCAAGCAGGACACCTCGAGGCTGTCCGCGCATGCCGAGATTTCCTACAAGCTGCTCAATGACTACGGAGCGGAAGTGGCGGGTACGGCAACCGCGGAATAAGCGGCCGGACGAACAAGGTTCGACAAGGGGGAACGAGTGGTCCGAGCAGCAAGTGGAGGAACGTCGGCGGATGATCGCGGCGGCGAGTCGCGACTGTCATGTCGCCGCCAAATGATGATCGCCGCCGGGGCTGTTGCATGCGGCGTTGGATCGCTGTGTATTCAGGCCAACGCGGCGGAATTCGACGGCATGCGTGCTGGCGACCATTTGCGGCCGGATGCGGCGAGCGCGGCGTCGCCCGACCGAGCGCCGCTGACGAACGACCGGAAGGCATTGCTGGTCGCTTCGCATGCGTCCGCTTCAACCGCCGCGGCCGTGACTTTCAATTCGCGCCTGCTCATGGGCGGCGGAATCGATCTGTCGCGCTTCGAGCGGGGCAATCCGGTGGTGGCCGGCATCTACCCGGTCGACTTGACGGTCAACGGAGAAAGACGCGGGAGGCTGGACGTCGAGTTCCGCAACGTGCACGGCAGCGACAGCGCGGCGCCATGCTTTACGCGCGCGACGCTGGATCGGCTCGGCGTGGACAGCGACCTCGTCGCGAAACGTCTCGATGCCGCGCGCGTCGCGACGGATGCGGAACCGGGCCGGCAACCGGCGATCGCGGAGAACGCGTGCATCGGCTTGCGCGATGCGCTGCCCGACGCGACGTATACGTTCGACGGCGCCGAGCTCACGCTCGATCTGACCATTCCGCAAGTGGACATGCGCAAGACCGCACGAGGCTACGTGGACCCGTCCCGTTGGGACAACGGCATCAATGCCGGCCTGCTGCAGTACAACCTCAGCGGCTATGCGAGCGAAAACAAATTTTTCGGGAGCAATACGAGCAGCCTTTTTCTCGGCCTGCAAGCCGGCGTGAACATCGGGGCCTGGCGCGTTCGCCAACGTTCGAACTTGATGTGGGGAAACCGCAGTGCCGGCATGAGCTGGCGCAGTCTCGAAACCTACGTTCAACGGGACCTCACGGCGCTGCGCAGCCAGATCACGCTGGGCGACAGCTACACGACTGGCGAGATCTTTGAATCGTTCGGCGTGCGCGGCGTGCAGCTGGCAAGCGATGACCGGATGTTGCCGGTGTCGCTTCAATCCTACGCGCCGACGGTTCGCGGCGTCGCGGACACGAACGCGCGCGTGGCCGTGCGGCAGCGCGGCAGCGTGATCTATGAGGCCAGCGTCCCGCCCGGGCCGTTCGAATTCGACGATTTGCCGCCGACCGGATACGGCGGCGATCTCGACGTGACGATCACCGAATCGGATGGCAGGACGAAGCATTTCACCGTGCCGTTCGCATCGGTGAGCCAACTTTTGCGGCCGGGCATGCAACGTTTCAACGTTACCGTCGGCCAGTATCGAGACGCGCTGTCGAACGGCAAGCCGTGGGTCGCGCAGCTGACCTATCAGCGCGGCATGACGAATCTGCTGACCGGCTATGCGGGGCTGCTGTCGTCGACGGGTTATGCGTCGGGCTTGATCGGCGTCGCGCTGAACACGCCGATTGGCGCTTTCGCTTTCGATGTCACGTCTGCGCGCACGAACTTGCCTGGACAAGGCGCGCGCAGCGGCTTCAGCTCGCATGTGTCGTACGGCAAGATGGTGCCGTCCACCGGGACCAATTTTTCCGTGGCAGCTTATCGATATTCGACGTCGAATTACTACAGCCTTGCCGACGCCGTCATGGCGCGCTATGGCTACGACGCGCAAGAGCGCTCGTGGCGAAGCGATTATCGGGCGCGCACCCGCTTGCAGCTGAACGTCAACCAGAGAATCGGCGATCGAAGTTCCGCCTATGTTTCCAGCAGCCTGCTGAACTACTGGAACGGCCGAGGAAGGGATCTGCAGTTTCAGGCGGGATTTTCGAGCACCTTCAAACGCGTCTCGTATACGATCTACGCGCAGCGCAGCCGCTCGAGCGACGATCGCGACGTGACCCAGGTCGGCGTGAATCTGTCGGTTCCGCTCGGCAGCAACGCTTATACGAAGAGAAATGCGTTCAGTTCGCTGATGACTTCGCTGTCTCGCGCGTCCAACGGCGACAGTTCGGTTCAGGCGAATCTGTCGGGCAGCACGGCGCACGCGGTGCCGATCGACTACGGCGTCAACGTGTCGCGTTCGGTCAGCAGCGACAGCAATTTCGCGTCGCTCGGGGTGTACGGCACATATCGCTCGCCGTTCGGCACGTACAACGGTAACGCGTCGGTCGACAATCGCACGCGCCAGGCATCGTTCGGTGCGAACGGCGCGGTCGTCCTGCATCGCGGCGGCGTGACTTTGAGTCCGCCGCTCGGGGCGGCGGCAGCGCTAGTCGAAGCGAAAGGCGCGAGAGGCGGCAAGCTGATCAACGGGCAAGGCGCGTCGATCGATCGCTTCGGCTACGCGGTGATTCCCTCGTTGATGCCCTATCGGGCCAACACGGTCGCCATCGATCCGTCCGAACTGCCGGACGACGTCGAACTCGCGAATACGAGCGAGGAGGTCGTGCCTCGCAACAATTCGATCGTGTTCGTGAAGATGGAAACCAAGCGCGGCAGGCCGGTATTCGCGGCGACGGAAACCGAAGACGGGAAGCCGTTGCCGATGGGCAGCGAACTGTTCGACCTCGACGGCAAGTCGCTCGGCGGTGTCGGTCAAGGCGGGATGGCGTTCCTGCGCGGTATCGAGGGTGCCGGCAATCTGGTCGCGAAGTGGGGGGCGGGTTCCTCCGAGCGATGCACGATGCCTTACATGGTGCCGGCAGCCCAAATGGAAACAAAAAAGTCCCGGGCGATCGTTCGCATCCGTTTGCGTTGCGAGCCGCGGTTGCATGACGAGACGAGCCAGGCGTCATCCGACGACAACGGAGCACGGAATGACTGAAATGACCGCCCGGAAATTCATGAGAAGCGCGATGCGCCGATGGTCGGCGATCACGGCCGCCGCAACGTTCGCCTGCTCGGCGGCCTGCGCCGCGCCACCGTCCCCGACCGTGACGATCAAGTTCAACGGGCGCTACAACCCGGTGGCGTGCACGGTCGTGGACGGCAACGAGAACAAAACGGTGACATTGCCGACCATCTCGACGTCGGCGCTGACGAACGCGGGACAAACCGCCGGCGCGACCGCGTTCGATATTTCCGTGCTTTGCGACGGATATGCGGGAAACGTAGTGACCTTTTTTGAGAATGGACCCACGACGAGCGAGAACGGCAATCTCGACGTGGAAGACCCGAGCGACGGACAGAGCGCCACCGGCGTGCAGATTCAGCTCGTGAACGGCGACGGCTCGCCGATCAAGGTCGGCGACGTGTCGACGATGAAGGGGGTGTCTGTCCAAGCGTCGACGCCAACGCCGATCCCCTTCTTTGCGCGCTACTACGCAACCGGAAAGACAGGTGCGGGCAAGGTGCGCACCTATGTGACCTTCGTGATCCAGATGCACTGAGCATTCGAGATCCGTTTATTCGAGTCGAGACATGTCGATTGAAATGCCCGCGCAATCGTTGCGCACGCTGCTGCAGGACACGATGCTCCACATCGCGCTATTGACGGAGGGTGCGCGCATTTCACGCGTGCATGATTGGCGCGCGCGCTGCATCGCGCTCGTCAAGCAGTTCGAGCAGGCCATGCAGGATGGCGGCTATCGTGGCGGCGTCGCGAACGAATTGGGACTCGCGCAATGCGTGTTGCTCGATGAAATCACGATGCGCAGTCTGTCGTCCGAACAACAGGACGAGTGGCTGCGCGAGCTCCTCCAGTTCCGCTTCCATTCCACTCGGGATGGGCTAAGCAAAGTGCGTGCGCGAGTCGATCGTCTGCTGAAGATGCATTCGGCGAACGCCGAACTGCTGGAGATGTATTCGCTCTTCTATGAGCTCGGCCTTCTGGAAGACAAGAAAGGGATCGTGCTTGCGGACGATCCGGCATCCGAAGCGAAGCCGATGTTCGGCAAGAAAACGCCGGGAGCGGGCGAGGTTTGGATTGAGGGGGGGGTATCGCACGAGGCAGCGCGCGGGCGGTCTTGGCGAATCGTAGGCAGTTTGCTCGCGTTCGCCGCGCTCATGACGATGTGGCTCGTCATCGACGAGCGCTTGAGTCATGAGGTGGAGCAGGTGGGAGTCACGTTGGCGGATGAAGCAACGATTCATCGGGAATCGGGAGATTGAGCATGTCGCATCAGATTCGATTTTGGCTCGTATGGGGCGCCATTCCTGTCGTGGTGTTCGCGAGCCTTTGCCTGCCGTTGAACATGCAGCCTGAGTGGCCCCATGTGCTGACCATCGTTCTGATCATTGCCGCCGTCGTGCTGGCGATCGAGATATTCGAACGCATGCGTGCGACGGGAGAAGATCGAACGGTCGAAGCCGACATCGACGATCACGAACTGGCGGTGATCGTCGTGGCCGGCCCTCACGCCTCGTCGCTTTTCGACAGCAAAGGAGACGATGCGATGCTGCGACGCGAAGCCGGCGCACTCTGGCTGCGCGCCGATACCGTCGAGCAACTGCGAGACGCGATGGCGCGCATCAAGGCGTCGCGAGGTCGCTTTCCTGACGCGGCCGTGCTGCCGCTCGTATCGGAAAGCGATGACGAAAGCGAAATGAGGCAGACATTCGCGAAGTGGCGAGCCGAGCTTCGCGAATCGCTTTGCTACCCCGATTCGGAATACGTTCTGCCGTGCTATCTCGCCGTCTACACGTGTCTCGGATTCAAGGGCGCCGACGGCGCGCGCCCGAAGTGGGTGGGCGATGCGATAGAAATTGGCGTGAGGCAGGCGAATGCCGCGTCGAAAGCAGGCGAGCTGCTCGCGACGGTCCGACAACAGCTGCTTCGGCCGTCGCGAGCCGGCTCGTCGGCGCACAGCGCGCTGGGGCTTGCGGTGTTCGACTGGCTCGACGCCACGGCGTTGCTGTCGTCGATGTCCACGCTGGCGAACACGCCGCCGTTCATGCTGAAAGGACTGACGCTCGCGGACGTCGGCAGGCAGCCGATACGTCCGGGAGCATGGACGCGGTGGCTGACCGTTCGAACCGGCCTTCATATCCGCACGACCAAATCGTCGGCTTCGCCGCTTCCCGTGCCGCGTGTGGCGAAGGTCGCCGAAAGCGGTATTCGGGAGGGATGGAGCGGTGCGCGCGATATCGTTTCCTGTCGCGCAAGCTTGGTGCCGGCTCTCGTGTTTTCGACCGTTTCGACGCTTGGCATTGCCGTTGCGGTATCGGCCTGGATGAATTACCGCATGATCCAGCGCGTGGCGAGCGACATGGCCGAATATCGGAGCGCACCCGACGAGTGGATCGGGAAAAAGCGTTTCGTGCAGGCTCGCCTCGAGCACGATCGCTCGACAATCGTGCATACGTTGCTCAATGGGGTGCCGGTCGGGGTCGGCTGGGGGCTCTATCGAGGACAGGAGTTGCTGGTCAAGCTCGATACGGCGCTGGTTTCGCGGCGCGCGGAGTCGGTCGCGATGCGCATCGACACGGTGTCGCTGTTCGCGACCGGTGAGGCGAAGTTTTCTCCGGGCGCCGCGCGGCGTGAGTTACAACATGCATTGCGGTTGATTCTCGCCAATCCGGAGCAGCGCGTTCTGATCGTGGGTCATTCCGATAGTGCCGGATCGGAAGCGAACAATTTTCAGTTGTCCAAAGCGCGTGCGCGCGTGATTCGCGACTGGTTCGTCGATCAAGGCGTGCTGAAGACGCGCTTCATCGTGCAAGGGGCGGGCGACACGCACCCGATTGCCGGAAACGAAAGCCCCTGGGGGCGCGCACAGAACCGACGTGTCGAGATCTTGCTGATTCCGGATGTCGCGTCGGACAAGAAAGCGATAGACACGGAACTGTAGGCGCGGCCGCGCGATGCGGGCGGCGCGGGAACGCCGCGACGGCCGGATGCGCGCCGATCGCTCAATCGAATAGTGACGAGGTCCGAAAAAGGCGGCTGACGAGAGCCCGCCTCGGCGTCGCACGCGCTTTGCAAGCGCGGCTCGGCGCGCGCATTCACGAATCGATTCGGAAACTTTCAAACTTGTCTGATTTTGAACCGCCTTCCGCTAAAGGAGAATTTGATACGACGTCAACGCCATTAAGAGGGGAAATTGAAGGCGTGACGTTCGGCGAATTTCTATTGCGCGGGCAATGCAGAGGAATACTTGTTCGTTGATTTTCATTCCGACTTCAAGCTGGAGAAGATATGGCTATATCCAATAGTTCACAGAAATTTATCGCGCGCAATCGCGCGCCTCGCGTCCAGATCGAGTACGACGTCGAGATCTACGGTTCCGAAAAGAAGGTCGAGCTTCCTTTCGTGATGGGCGTGCTTGCAGACCTGTCCGGCAAGCCGATCGAGCCTTTGCCGGCAGTCGGCGATCGCAAGTTCTTCAACATCGATATCGACAATTTTGACGAGCGCATGAAGGCGATGAAGCCGCGCGTGGCGTTCTCGGTGCCGAATACGCTTTCGGGCGACGGCCAGTTGATGGTCGACATCACGTTCGAAAGCATGGACGACTTTTCCCCCGCGGCGATCGCCAAGAAGGTGGACGCGCTGTCGCAACTGCTGGACGCGCGCACGCAGCTTGCGAATCTGCAGACCTACATGGACGGCAAGTCGGGCGCGGAGAACCTCGTGAGCAAGGTGCTCAAGGACCCCGCGCTGCTGAGCGCGCTCGCGAAGGCGCCGAAGCCCGCGGCGGACAAGGCGGAAAGCAGGGAATCGAAGGAAAAGCACTGATTCCCGAAACCGGAATCGATTCATAGGAGAGAAAATGGCTGCACGTGAATCTCAGGCGCGCTCCGCCGATGCGCAGATCGCTACGCAATCGGACTTCAATGCGCTGCTGTCGCGCGAGTTCAAACCGAAGACCGAGCAGGCGCGCGAGGCGGTGGAACACGCCGTCAAGACGCTGGCCGAGCAGGCGCTCGCCAATTCGGCGACGTTGTCGGACGACGCGTACAAGAGCATTGAAGCGATCATCGGCGAGATCGATCGAAAACTGTCCGAGCAGATCAATCTGATCCTGCATCACGACGATTTCCAGAAACTGGAAAGCGCGTGGCGCGGTCTTCATCACTTGGTGACGAACACCGAGACGGACGAGAAACTCAAGATCCGCTTCATGGACGTCTCGAAGGACGATCTGCGCCGCACGATGAAGCGATACAAAGGCGTGGCCTGGGACCAGAGCCCGTTCTTCAAGCAGATCTACGAAGAAGAATACGGCCAGCTCGGCGGTGAGCCGTATGGGTGTCTCGTGGCCGATTACTACTTCGATCACACGCCGCCGGACGTCGATCTGCTTTCGTCGATCGGCAAGGTGGCGGCCGCCGCGCATGCGCCGTTCATTACCGGCGCATCGCCGTCGGTACTCCAGATGGATTCGTGGCAAGAGCTGGCCAATCCGCGCGACCTGACCAAGATCTTTACGCAGAACCTCGAATATGCGCCCTGGAATTCGCTGCGAAATTCCGAGGATGCGCGTTACGTTGGTTTGGCGATGCCGCGTTTCCTTGCGCGTTTGCCGTACGGAATCGGCACGAATCCTGTCGACGAATTCGATTTCGAGGAATCGACGGACGGTTCCGATCATCGCAAGTACGTATGGGCGAATGCCGCGTACGCAATGGCGGTCAACATCAACCGCTCGTTCAAGCATTACGGCTGGTGCACGCTGATTCGCGGCGTCGAAAGCGGCGGCGTCGTCGAGAACCTGCCTTGCCATACGTTCCCGACGGACGACGGCGGCATCGACATGAAGTGCCCGACCGAAATCGCGATTTCGGATCGTCGCGAAGCGGAGCTCGCGAAGAATGGTTTCATTCCGCTGATCCATCGCAAGAACACGGACTACGCGGCCTTCATCGGCGCGCAATCGCTGCAGAAGCCCGCCGAGTACTACGACCCGGATGCGACGGCGAACGCGAACTTGTCCGCTCGCCTGCCGTACCTGTTCGCATGCTCGCGCTTTGCGCATTACCTGAAGTGCATCGTGCGCGACAAGATCGGTTCGTTCAAGGAGCGCGAGGACATGCAGCAGTGGCTCAACGAATGGATCATGAACTATGTCGACGCCGATCCGGCGAATTCGTCGCAGGAGACCAAGGCGCGCCGTCCTCTGGCTGCGGCCGAAGTGGTCGTCGAGGACGTGGAAGGCAATCCGGGCTACTACCAGGCGAAGTTCTTCCTGCGTCCGCACTTCCAGCTGGAAGGGTTGACCGTATCGCTGCGTCTAGTCGCGAAGCTGCCCTCGGTCAAGGAAGCGGCGTAACGGATGCCGTCCGGACGATCGTGACGGCGGGCGTACTCGGCCGCGTCATGCACGCCATTGTCGCGGGCGTACGCCACCGGGCGGCGCAAGAGCAAGCCGAATGGCGATGACCGTTGTTCGGCGGAGCGATGGGCAGGCGCTCGTTAAATCTCTCTGGCTCAGTAGTACTGAAAATTAACGCAATAAGAAGGAGTATGCCATGTCGCACGACATTTTCCTCAAGATCAACGGTATCGACGGTGAGGCGGAAGACACAACCCACAAGGGTGAAATCGAGGTCTTGAGCTGGTCGTGGAACGTCAGTCAGCAATCGAACATGCACCTGGGTTCGGGGGGCGGCGCGGGCAAGGCGACGATCGATGATCTGCACTTCGAACATTACATCGATCGCGCGAGCCCGAATCTCGTTCAGTACTGCTTGCTCGGCAAGCATATCGACGAGGCTCGGCTCGTGGTGCGCAAGGCGGGCGGCAGCCCGCTCGAGTACGTCAAGCTCACGATGAACGATGTGCTCGTCACCCAGGTGAGCCCGTCCGGCGTGGCTAAGGACGAGTCGCGCCCGCGCGAGGTCGTTCGGTTGTCGTTCTCCCGCCTGAAGCAGGAGTACGTCGTTCAGAACGCGCAGGGCGGCAGCGGCGGCGCAATCACCGCGACTTTCGACATCAAGAAGAACGCGGCTTAACCCTCAACGCCGGTTATCCGGAACGGGCCTCGTCGGCAACCGGCGAGGCCCGGAGGCTGCTGTCCATGGCGCTCGCGATACGGGCGCCACGAACAGCGGCTTGCCCCGGTGCGACAGGATCATCCAGATGGTTTCCCAATTTTTCTTTCGCCGCGAAGCGGCCAGGCGAACCGCTGTCAGGCGGATTGCGGCGGCAGCTGTGTGCGTGTCGCTCGCGGCTTGTGCCAGCGGGCCGGCACACAAGGAATCAGCCGATCTGACCGTGAAGATCAAGGTGAGCGACGGATCAAACCCGGATGAGTACGAACGCCCGGCACCCGTGATGGTGCGGCTGTACGAACTGAAATCGGCCGGTGCATTTGAAAACGCCGATTTCTTTACGCTGCAGAGCGACAGCCGGAAAGTGTTGGGCGACGACGCGATCGCCGTTGATGAATTCGTGATGCGCCCGGGCGACACCCGAGACGTTCATCGACGCGCCAATTCCGCAGCGACGTCGATCGGCGTGCTGGTCGGTTATCGAGAACTCGGCAAATCGGTGTGGCGGGCGGTTCATAAGCTACGGCCGGTTCCGGAGGACGCATGGTACCGGGCATTCATGCCGAGAGCGAAGGTCAAGTTGAACGTCGATGTCGGGCAGCGGACCGTATCGATTACAGAATTGGAATGATTGCGATGAGTTGGCATAACAAGGTGGTGTGGAACGAGGGGCTATTTCTTCTTCCCCAGCTGTTTCAGCAACAGGAACGTTACTTCGAATACTTCGCACACAAGCGAGCCGCGGCCCTCAGCCCGTTTTTCTGGGGATTCAGCCGCTATGAAATCGATCAGGAGTCGCTATCGTTCGGCAAGCTCGTCTTCAAGAGCGGGACGGGAATATTTCCCGACGGAACGCCGTTCGATGTGCCGGGGCACACGCCGCCGCCGCCGCCCTTGACGATCGCTCCCGAGCATCAGGACCAGGTGATCTATCTCGCGGTGCCGCTGCGTTTGCCGAATACGGAGGAAACCGCGTTCGGTGAACAGGCGGGATCGCTTGCGCGCTATTCGGCGTTCGAGATCGAATTGCGCGACAGCAATGCGATCGGCCAGGGGCCCAAGCCCGTGCAGCTCGCGAACATGCGGCTTCGGCTGATGCCTGAAAAGGAGCTGACCCAATCCTGGATCGGCATCGCGTTGACGCGCGTGAAGACGCTGCACGCGGACGGTTCGGTCGCGCTCTACGACGGCGATCACATCCCGCCCGTCAGCCAGTATGGGGCCAGCCCGCTGCTGCGCGAATGGGCGACCCAGTTGCACGGCCTCGCGAAACTGCGCGCCGACGCGCTCGCGACACGTCTGTCCGGCAGCGACGGCCGCGCGGGCGCGGCGGCTGAAGTGGCGGATTACCTGTTGCTGCAGGTGCTGAACCGGTATGAGCCGCTGCTCGAACACATCTGCAGGATTCGCGAGATGCCGCCCGTGACGCTCTATCGCGAGCTGTCGATGCTGGCGGGCGAACTGTCGACGTTCGTGCGTCCGCAAACGCGCCGGCCGCGGCCGACGCCCGGCTACGATCATGCGCAGCTGTACGCGAGCATTCGTCCGCTGGTCGACGAAGTGCATTACCTGTTGAACCAGGTTCTGATTCGCGGCGCTCAGCCGATTCCGCTCACCGAGCAGCCGCACGGCATTCGCGTGGCCACGATGCTGCCGTCCGAGCTTGCGGGCTATTCGAGTCTCGTGCTCGCGGTCGGCGCGCAAATGTCTCCGGACGTATTGCAGCAACAGTTCGCATCTCAAACGAAGATCAGCCATCCGCAGCGGCTGCCGGAGCTTATCCGCTCTCATCTGCCGGGCATGACGATGATTCCGTTGCCGGTGCCTCCGCGGCAGATTCCATTCAACTCCAGCTATATCTATTACGAGCTTTCCCGCACGGGGCCGTTCTGGGAACAAATTGCGCAGCAAGGCGGACTCGCGATGCACATCGCGGGCCATTTCCCTGAACTCAAGCTCGAACTTTGGGGAGTGCGTCACAAATGAGCTCGGGCGCCTTTGACGAAGCCGCGTTCGATTTCCTCACGTCGGACGAAGGCGGTGCGAGCGCCGCCGCGGATCGCGCGCGATCCGCGCCGAAGGCGGCTGCTGCGGAGCCGGTGCGCGACGGGACGGCTGCGTCGGTCAACGTTCAACATCGTCTCGACGAAGTTCGCGCGGCCGCGAATCCGTTCCTCGAAGCAGGGAATCCCTTGCTGAGGATGCTGGCCGACATGCCGGCGACGCTCGACACGTCCGAAGCCGTCGCGAGCCTTCGCACGCTTCTCGTGCGCGAGGTGGCCTTGTTCCAGAACTTGTGCGAAAAGGCCGATCTGCCCTGGAAGCACATGGCGGTCGTGCGTTATTGCCTGTGCACGGCGCTGGATGAGGCGGCCAATCGCACGCGCTGGGGCGGCGGCGGCGTGTGGGCTTCGCAAAGCTTGCTCATCACGTACGAAGGCGAGGTCGACGGCGGCGAGAAGTTCTTCCTGCTGATCGGGCGCATGGCGACCGATCCTCAGGAGTACGTCGACATTCTGGAAATTCTCTATCGCGTGCTAGGTCTCGGGTTCGAGGGGCGCTACAGCGTCGTCGCGGACGGCCGGCGGCATCTCGAACAGATTCGCCAGCGTCTGTGGACGCTCATTACCGGCGCGCGCGACGCGCTTCAGCCGGAATTGTCGCCGCATTGGCGCGGCGCCGAGCCCGGCAAGCTTGCGCTGTTGCGCAGCGTGCCTGCGTGGGCGACGAGTGCGTTCGTGTTTCTGTTGCTGTTCGGTTTCTTCGCGTTCTATCAATATCGGCTGCTCACCGAACGCAACGCGCTCGAAGCCCGCATTCTGGCGATCGCGAAGGGCGAGCCAACGGCGCCCGCGCAGCGCTTGCGCCTGTCGGTGTTGCTCAAGAACGAGATCGCGCGCGGTCTATTGACCGTCGACGAAGACGATAGGCGCAGCGTCGTGATCTTCAGGGGGGACTCGATGTTCCGTTCCGGCGAGAGCCGCGTGCTTCCCGAGATCGAGCCGATTCTCGACAAGGTTGCGCAGGAAGTCGCGCGCGTCGGCGGCAAGGTCACGGTCACGGGGCACACCGACAACCAGCCGATTCGGCGCGCCGATGTCCCGAACAATCTCGTGCTGTCGGAAAAGCGCGCGGCTTACGTTGCGCGAATCCTGGTTCAGCGAGGCACGCCGACCGATCGTATCCGCTCGGAAGGCCGGGGCGACGCGCAGCCCGTTGCGGATAACGCGACGCCTGCCGGCCGATCCCGCAACCGGCGCGTTGAAATCGCGGTCACGCTGTAACGCAGGAGTCCGGCATGTCTTACCTGAAACGTTTTTTTAAGTTCGTCTTTTCGTGGCAGATGCTCGCATGCATCGCGGTGCTGTTCGTCTCCGCCGCCGTATGGTTCGTCGGCCCTTTGCTCGCGTTCGACGAGTTGCGGCCCCTTGCGGGCGTCGTGGTGCGCGTCGCCGTCATCGTCCTGCTGGCGGCGCTCCTGGCGTTCCGGCTGATGCGGTGGCCGCTCAGCCCCGTCGGCGTCGCCGCGGTGTGCCTGTTGATCTGGCACGCCGGGCCGCTCTTCGCGTTCGGCGATCGTCACCCGTTCGCCCCGGTATGGGTGCGCGTGCTGATCGTCGCCGTGATTCTTTTCTGTTACGCCGCGTATGGCCTCTACCGCCTGTGGCTGGCGGTGCGGACGAACGACGCGTTGCTCAAGCGCATTCTCGATCCGGCGGCGGGCAAGGCCGACACGGCGGGGCGAGCGGAAATCCGTGCCGTGAACGTGGCGGTGTCGAAGGCGATCGGTCAGTTGAAGCGCCTGCGCGGCGGCGCGCTCGGCTGGCGGCGCTTGCTCGAAAGCGGGCGCTATCTGTATGAATTGCCGTGGTACATGGTGGTCGGCGCGCCGGGTGCGGGCAAGACCGCGGCGATCGCGCGTTCCGGTCTGAAATTTCCGCTCGCGGATCAAATGGAGGCGTCGTCAGAACGCGCGCGCGGCGGCACCGTCAATTGCGAATGGTGGTTCGCCAACGAGGCCGTGCTGATCGACACGGCGGGCCGTTACGTCCGGCACGACGTGCCCGGCGACGAGCAGGCGACGGCCGCCAACGAAGCAGAGTGGAAGAGCTTTCTCGGTTTGCTTCGCAAACATCGGCCGCGTGCGCCCGTCAACGGCGTGGTCCTGTCGGTCAGCGTCGAGGATCTCGTCGCACGGACGCAGGCCGAGCGTACCGCGCATGCGGCCGCGCTGCGCACCCGCCTCGGCGAGTTGCATCAGGAACTGGGCATTCGCTTTCCCGTATACGTGATCGTCACGAAGCTCGATTTGCTGCCGGGCTTTCCCGAGTATTTCCAGTCGTTGACGGCCGAGGGGCGAACGCAGATCTGGGGGTTCACGCTGCCCTACGACGCGGACAGCGGGAAGAGCGCGACCGGCGTTCTGCGCGAGCATTGCGTCGATGAAATGAAACGACTGGAGAGGCGTATCGACGCCGGGCTGAATAACCGGCTGCTCGAGGAATACGAAAACGATCGCCGCAAGAGGCTGTATGCGTTGCCGCAGGAATTCAGGAGCTTGTCGGCGGCGTTGACGGAAATGCTCGGCCTCGTGTTTCTCGATTCGCGTTACGACGACGCCCAGTTGCAGAATACGCTGCGCGGCGTCTATTTCACGAGCGCCGAGCAGACGGACCAGGTGATGGCCGCCGATCGCGAAACCGTCCTGCAGCGCTTGAAGCGCCAGCTCGGCAGAATGCTCGGCGGCGACGCAGGCGGGCAGGCCCGCGGCCATGGAGCGACGACCGGCAGCCGCAGCTACTTTCTGCGCGATGTGTTCCAGCACGTGATCGTGCCGGAGGCGCATCTGGTTCGGCCGAACGTAACGTGGGAGGTGCGCTTTCGCCTGATGCGCTGGGCGGGACATTTGCTCGCCGTGGCGCTGTTCGTTTGGCTGGCGAGTTCGCTTGCGGTGAGCTACGACAACAATCGCGGTTATCTCGACGCGATTTCGGAGAAGACGACCGCCCTCGCCGCACGAGTCGACGCCTACAACAAGGTGCCGAAGCCGGCAGCGGTTGCGGGGGTGCTGGACGGTTCCCGCGATCTTCCGCGATACCGGGATCTCGATCTCGATGCGCCCGGCGCGAGTTTCCGCTACGGCCTGTACGTCGCGCCCGGCATCGTCGACGCGTCCGACGCGACCTATCGGAGCCTGTTGCGCCGGATTCTCCTGCCGCAGATCGTGCGGCGCGTCGAGAATGTGCTGAGTGCGCAGATCGATGCGAAGAATGCGGACGAGGTCTATCGCACGCTGACGATCTACTTGATGCTCGACGACGCCGCGCGCCATGACGCGAAGGCGGTGAAGGATTGGGTCATGCGCGACTGGGAGCGGTCGGACAGCGCGGCCGAGATGGGCGGACGCAATTTGATGGCGCGGCACCTGGATGCGCTGTTCGTCGACGGCAAGCCGTTCGAGCCGAGCGGACGCCAGAACGCGGCGCTCGTTCAGCGCGTCCGGCTTTTTCTCAACGCGAATCCGGCGCCGAGGCGGCTATACGAGCGCGCGATGGCCGCGATCGAGAACGAGGCGCCGGAGAACTTCACGCTCGCGCGCGCGGTCGGGCTTCAGGGTGCGGGGATCTTCAGGCTCGTCGACGGCTCGCGATTCCAGCGTGGCGTGCCCGGCTTGTACACGTACGATGGCTACCATCAGGTGTTCAGCGCCCGGCTGCCCGAATTTCTCGCCCAAGCGCAAAGCGACGATGCATGGGTGATGGGGAGCGCCGGCTCCGCCGCGCGGTGGGGCGACGCGATCCGCAACGCGAAGGTCGTCGCAGGGCGGTCGTCGCTGGCCGACGACATTCGCCGCCAGTACCTGACGGATTACGGCAACTATTGGCAGCAGTATCTGGCGGACATTCGGCCCGCCTCGTTCGGCGAAGACGGCGCGGGCGGCACGCTCGCATTCGATTTGGCGACGCTGCGCGCGCTCGCCGCGCCCGATTCGCCGCTCGTGAGACTGGCGCGCGCCGTCGTTCGCGAAACATCGTTGTCGGTCGTCGATGCACGGGAAGATGCGTCGCTGGCCGACACGGCGCTTTCGGCCCTCGGGCGACGATCCGGCGCGGCGAAGGAAGTTGCCGACGGCGCGCGGAAACTCGCGGCGCGGCGGCCGGAACAGCGCCTCGAGAAGGAACTGGTGGACAACCGCTTCGCGGCGCTGCGCGAGATGGTGACGGGGCAGGCGGATACGGGAAGCGGCCCGACCATGACGGACGCGCCGATTTCGCCGGGCGGCAAGGCGCTGCAGCTCGACGCAATCCTCACGCTGATCAACGAACAGTACACGCGCCTCGTCGTGGCCGACAACGCGCTCTCCTCGCAGAGCATGCCGCCCGCGCTGGACATCGGCACCACGTTGCAAATGGAGGCGGAGAAGCTGCCCGCGCCGCTGCGAACGGTGCTGGGCGGCATCGCGGCGCAAGCGGCCGACAAAGTCGGGCGCGAAGCGGGTTCGCTGCTCGCGATGCAGGTGGATTCGAGCGTCGGCAAGGCGTGCCGCGCCACCGTCGAAGGCAAGTATCCGTTCGCGCGGAGCAATCAGGAAGTCGACATCGAGGATTTCAACCGCCTCTTCGCCGCGGGCGGCCTGTTCGACGAGTTTTTTCAGAAGGCGCTTGCGGCGCACGTCGACACCAACTCCAAGCCGTGGCGCTATAAGGCGCTGAATCCCGGCATGCCGCCGATTCGGGGGCCGAGCCTCGAGCCGTTTGAGCGTGCCGCCGCGATTCGCGACGTGTTCTTTCGCGAACAAGGCGCAAAGCGGATGGCGTGGAAGATGGACGCGAAGGTGGCGTCGATCGACCCCGAGATCACAGAGCTGATCGTCGACGTCGACGGCCAGTCGCAGCGCTATGTGCACGGTCCGGTCCTGCCGTTCTCGGTGGGCTGGCCCGGCCCGCGCGGCGGCGCGATTGCGGAAATCACCGCGAAGCCGCGGATTCGGCCCGATACGTCGACGATCGCAACGACGGGGCCCTGGGCGCTGTTTCGCCTGATCGAGCGCGGACGGTTGACGGGTACCACATCGGCGAGCCGCTTGATGCTGGATTTTGATTTCGACGGCCGGCGCGCGGCCCTCGAACTCAGAACGAACGCTCAGATGAATCCGTTGACGAGCGGCTTGCTGACGAATTTCCGCTGCCCGGGGAGCATCAGTTGAGCCGATGCGGCGCGAAGCGCGCCATCGGCCGCGCGTGCGTGGGCGGTGCGCATCGTCGCGGAGCCGCGATGCCGAGCGCGCGGGGTGGCCGGCGGCGCGAAAGCGGGATGCACGGAGCATTCCGCCGTGAAGCAGAGCAGGGTTTTCATGACGTTTGCGCACATTCATGAACATACGAAACGCCGACATCTACACCTACACGTTTGACAAGCTCCCGAGCCGCCACGAATTCTCCACGCAGGCGCTCGAGCGGGCAATCGCGTCGAACTGCACGACACTGCGCACGCGAATTCGCGAGTATCGCGAGATCGTCGCGTTTCGTCGGCAGCCCCATTCGAGAAAGCTTGCGCGAGCGTTATGGATCGCCGCGTGGCGCATGCCGGACGTCGACGGCGAAATGGTGGCCGCGTTGAGCAGTTGCGGCAACCTCGCGACGATCGCCGGCGTCCTTGGCGAATGGCTCGGCGCCCACGCGACGCCCGTCGGGCGGGTGGCCGCGATCGATCCGCCCGGAGCGGGTGACGAGATACCCGGGCCGCGGGCGGTCTACTGCATGCGATGCGTGGTCGAGTTTGGACGGAAGGTGGTCGACGCCCGCGTGTCGATCGATCTCGATCTGGCTGCGGACCATCTGGTCGACGCCGCGTTGAGCATCGGCGCGAATCTGCTCGTCGACGTGCTGCTCAGACGCGCTCGTGTGCGCATCAGACATCCGTCGAGCGTAGGCGGAATCGAATCTTGAACGGTGCATCGAATCGGTTCGGCAGCGGGCGACGCATCGGTGCGGACGCGCGCCTCGGTCCGGACATTTGTTTTTAGGTAAGTGGGAGCTAGAAGACTGCATGTCAAACCATCTTTCGAAGGGACGGACGAATCAGAACCGCACGGTGATGATCCGCAGCGGCGCGATGCCGCGGCTGCTCGGTCAGCCGGCGCTCGAGTTCCTGTCGTTGCGCGGTGAAGAGCACCTCGGAAAGCTCTACACGTACGAACTGCTCCTGCGAACGCCTGACGATTTCCACGTTCCGCTGGCCACGAGCGCGAATCTCGACCTGAAGGCGATGATCGGCACGGAGATGACCGTCGGCATTCAGCTCGACGGAATCGGAACGGGCGCGCAAGGGGGCGTTGGCGCGGGAGCGCGCGAAATCAGCGGTCTCGTGGTCAAGGCGGGCTTCCTTCGCGGCGAAGGGCGCTACAACGTCTATCGTATCGAGCTGCGGCCCTGGCTGTGGCTCGCGACGTTGACGAGCGACTACAAGATTTTTCAGGACAAGAGCGCCGTCGAGATCATCGACATGGTCTTGCACGACTACCCTTACCCGGTCGAGAAGCGGCTCGACATCGACAAGTATTCGGTGGCGGGCGAGAGCGCCCGAAACGAGCCGCGTGCGTTCCAGGTGCAATACGGTGAAACCGATTTCGACTTCATCCAGCGATTGATGGAGGAGTGGGGGATCTATTGGTTCTTCGAGCATTCGGACAACAAGCATCGCCTCGTCTTGTGCGATCACATCGGCGGGCATCGCAAAGCGCCGAGCGAGGCCTATCACGAGATCGCGCATCATCCCGAAGGCGGGAAGATCGACATCGAGTACATCAACTATTTTTCGACGGACGAAGCGTTGCGGCCGGGCCGCGTCGTGATCGACGACTTCGATTTCACGCGTCCGCTCGCGAGCCTCGTGACGTCCAATCACCAGCCGCGGGAAACGAACTGGGGGGAAGGCGAGCTGTTCGAATGGCCGGGCGACTACACCGATAGCAAACATGGTGACCTCATTAGCCGCGTGCGCATGGAGGAGCGCCGCGCTACCGGGTCGCGCGCATACGGCCGGGGCAATGTGCGCGGTCTCGCATGCGGCCATACGTTCGTGTTGTCGAAGCACAAGCACGACGACGCGAACCGCGAGTATCTCGTCATCGAATCGGCATTGATGTTGACCGAGGTTGCGGACGAAACGGGCAGCGGTTACCGCTACGAATGCGACAACGAATTGGTCGTGCAGCCGTCGAACGAGGTGTTTCGGATGCCGCGCGAAACGCCGAAGCCGACGACGAGCGGGCCGCAGTCCGCGATCGTGGTCGGACCGCCCGGCCATGAGCTATGGACCGACGAATTCGGCCGCGTGAAGATCCGATTTCTGTGGGATCGCTACGCACGCAACGACGCAACGGATTCCTGCTGGGTGCGCGTGAGTCAGGCGTGGGCGGGCGTGAATTTCGGCGGCATCTACATTCCGCGGATCGGTCAGGAAGTGATCGTCGGATTCATGAACGGCGATCCTGACCGGCCGCTGATTCTCGGCAGTCTCTACAACACCATTACGCCGCCGCCTTGGGATCTGCCCGGCGACGCGACGAAGAGCGGGTTCAAGAGCAAGTCGATCACGGGTGGCCGCGAGAACTACAACGGCATCCGTTTCGAGGACAAGCTGGGCGCCGAGGAATTCCACATGCAGGCGGAAAAGGACATGAACCGCCTGACGAAGAATGACGAGTCGCACACGATCGGCAAGAATTTTTCGATCGGCGTCGGGCTGACCCATACGCGAGCGGTGGGCGCCATGTTCAGCAGCATCGTCGGCGGAGCCGCGAGCTACGCGGTGGGCGGCGCGGAATCGACGATGATCGGCGGTGCGTATGCGTTGAACGTCGGCGGGGCGCATGCTGTCGCGGTGGGCGGCGCATCGTCCGTTTCCGTTGGGGGCGCATACGCGCGCAACGTCGGCGGCGCGTATGCGCTGACAGTCGGCGGCGTGTTGTCGATCGTCTGCGGCGCGTCTTCGCTCACCATGACGGCCGATGGCACCATCAAGCTCGTCGGCACGAAGATTCGCATCATCGGTAGCGATGAAGTCGTCGTGCAAGGCGCGCCGCTGCAACTGAATCCGGGCGATTCGGATTGCTGCGGCGGAGGCGGAGGAGGCGGTGGCGGCGGCGCGATTCCGCCGATTCCGGTGCCGTCGTTTTTCCTCGATATCACGAAGCCGATTCTTCCGCCGCCGCCACCGCCGCCGACGGAGGTGCCGCCGCCAAGCGAAGCGCCCCCGCCGACTGAAGAGCCGCCTCCGACTGAGGAACCGCCTCCGACCGAAGAGCCGCCTCCGACTGAGGAGCCGCCTCCGACTGAGGAGCCGCCTCCGACCGAGGAACCGCCTCCAACCGAAGAGCCGCCTCCGACCGAGGAACCGCCTCCAACTGAGGAACCGCCTCCGACCGAAGAGCCGCCTCCAACTGAGGAACCGCCTCCGACCGAAGAGCCGCCTCCGACCGAAGAGCCGCCTCCGACCGAAGAGCCGCCTCCGACCGAGGAACCGCCTCCGACCGAAGAGCCGCCTCCGACCGAGGAACCGCCTCCAACTGAGGAACCGCCTCCGACTGAAGAGCCGCCTCCAACCGAAGAGCCGCCTCCAACCGAGGAACCACCTCCGACCGAGGAACCACCTCCGACCGAAGAGCCGCCTCCGACCGAGGAACCGCCTCCGACCGAAGAGCCGCCTCCGACTGAGGAGCCGCCTCCGACCGAAGAGCCGCCTCCAACCGAGGAACCGCCTCCAACCGAAGAACCGCCTCCGACCGAGGAACCGGGCGAGTCGTGGGCGTAATCGAGTTATGGCTGCGCTTCATGCAAGCGCAGCGCACGAATGCACTTGTCATTCTCATTCCTGCAGGAGATTTACGAATATGAGCAATCCAGCTGCCCGAGTAGGCGACGCGATCGGCCACGGCGGCGCGATCGTCACCGGTTCCGGCGACGTCTTCACGAACGGGATTTCGGCCGCGTACGTAGCGGGCAGCGTTGCCGTATGCGCGCTGCACGCGTCCGCGCAGGCGATTGCTGCGGGATCGGGAACGGTATTCATCAACAACCTGCCTGCGGCATTCGTCGCCAGCGTGACCTCATGTGGCGCGCCAGTCGTCTCGGGATCGGGCGACGTCTTTATCGGCTCGTGAAGGGGGCGCTGACATGAGTGGTATTGGAGGGTTGGCCGGCGTGCTGGCTGGTCTCGAAGGCAACTTGATGGAATCGGTGGGCGTCGCTCCGGCAATCGGTCGCTATCGGCATCAGCCGGGGAACTGGGGGGCGCGCCATGGCGTCGAGCGTGCGCTGTCCGGGCTGCTGTGCCGCTCCGTCGACATGAAGTCGGGCAACAAGGTTTGCCTCGCGGACGATGAAATCGACTTCACTTTGCCCGGCCGGTTGCCCATCTCATGGGCGCGCTTTTACTCGAGCGCACTGAAGGAATCGGGGCCGCTAGGTTGCGGCTGGCGCACTGGATGGGAGGTCACGCTGCGCCGAGACGGAGAGCGGCTGATCTATACCGACGATCAGGGCCGCGTTTTGACGCTGCCGATGCCGCGCTGCGGCGCACAGATCATCGTGTCGTCCGAGCAACTGCACTTCGCGCATTTGTCCGATGGGCGAATGGTCGTTGCCGACCTCACGCCGCACTACCGCGTGTTCGGTGAATTCGACGAGGAGGGCGTCGCGCGGTTGAAGTACATGGAAAATCTTCGCAAGGAGCGGATCGGTTGCATCTGGGATACGCACGGCCGCCTGCAGCGCATGCGAGGTACATGCGGTCACGAACTGAAGATGCACTATGATCGCAACGGCTCCCGACTGACCGGCATCGAGTGTGTCGACGGAGGCCCGACCGGTTTTCTTGTCCGGTACGGCTACGACGACGATGGCCGCTTGACCAGCGTGCGTAATCGTATCGGCGACGTCGTGCGCCGCTTCGCATACGAGAACGATCGGATCGTCGAAGAGGTTGGCTCGCTCGGACAAACCACCCGTTATGCATGGCAGACGATCGACGGCACGCCACGAGTGGTCGAGCGAATGACATGCCGCGGCGCCCATGAGCGCTGCACATACAATTTCGACGAGCCTGACAGCCAGGCAACCGACGTGTTTGGTCACACGGCTCATTGGCAGTTCGGAGATCATGGGCTCGTGCTGGCATATGTCGATTTCGACGGCCGACGCCATGCGTTCGGCTATGACGGCGCCGGGTGGCCGACCGAGCTTGAATTGCCGGGCGATCGTCGAGTTCGCATGACATTCGACAACCTCGGCCGCATCACGCGAGAAATCGATTCGCTCGATCGCGAGCGCTCGACGATCTATGCGTTCGCGACGCGCGAGCCGATCACGATTCGCACGAGTAACGGTCAGCTGTGGCTGTGGCGGTATGACGATCTGCTGCGCCCCGTTTATCGGCAATCACCGTCGCGAGGGGCCACGCAAATTGCTTACGCGGAGCACGAAGACGGCGAGATTCACACATATGCATCCGGGCAGCATGGCGCGGTCACCGTCGAATACGACCGATGGGCGTGCGTGATCCGCCAGGTTGAAGCGCACGGTGGCGCGACGATCTACCGCCGCGACGAAAATGGCCATGTCGTCGAAATCGTCGATCCGCTCGGTGGAACGACGAAGATCGAGCCCGACTTGCTCGGGCGTCCGCTGACCGTGACTTTGCCCGATGGCCGCTGCGAGCGCCTGGTCTGGAACGCAGGCGGGCAAGCGACCCTGTTGACGGGGCCCGACGGCCAGACCAGATATTGGCATCGCGACCAGCACGGCTGCGTTGTGCGCGCGACCGACGAGGAGGGGAACGTGACTGCACACGAATACGATGCGCACGGCCGCAGAATCCGGACCGTGAGCGGGAACGGCGCGGTGCAGATGCTGGCGTGGGACCCGATCGGCCGGTTGACGTCGATCATCGATGCGGATGGCGTAACACGCACGTTCGACTATACGATGGCCGGCTGCCTCCAGCAGATCACGACCAATGCCGGTTCGTCGACTCGTCTCGAATCGTTTGCACATGACTCGGCGGGTCGCCTGATCGGCCGCGAGACCGAGCATGCGCGCTATCGCTACGCTTATACCAGCAAGGGGTGGCTCGAGACCGTCGGCTGCCTGCCGACCGACGCGGGCGAAGCGATCGGCGTCGAGCCGGATACGATCCGTTTCGAATACGATCAGTCAGGACGACTGACGGCGGAGCACGGAGCGAGCGGTACGCTTCGCCATGAACGCGACGAGGCGGGCAGGCCCGGCGCCGTGATTCTGGCGCACGGGCATGTCGTGAAGCTCGAGCGCGACGATGCCGGGCGCGTCGTGTTGATTGGTTTGGCGAGCGGCAGCGAGAATCGCGGGATTGCCGCGTTACGTTATGACGAGCTGGGGAGACAAGTATTGCGTTCTCAGGGCGAGCTGTACTTGCGTTCGGTTTTCACGCCGACGTCCTCGCTCGAGCGCTGGTTCGCGATGACGGTTATCCGGACGCCCGACAACGAAATGCGGGCGGGCGAAGTCGAACGTTGGCGCGAATTCCGGTACAGCGTCGCCGGCAATCTCGTTCAGGTGGACGATCGCTTCGACGGACGGACGTACTACGATTATGACCGTCGCGGCTGCTTGCTCAGGTCGGTGTCGGACGAGCTCGGTATCGAATATTTTACGTGGGACGCAGCAGGGAATCTGCTCGAAACGCCGCGTGTCGGATGGGAGGCCGTCGTCTATCCCGATCACCGTCTGCGCGAATGCCGCGGCTATCGCTACGAATACGATGTGTGGGGCAACGTGACCGGCAAGCAGGGCGCGGCGGACGAGCAGTCATTCACGTGGGACGCCGACGGCAGGCTGATGGAAGTCCGTGGGCGGCAGGTGTGCGTGCGGTTGCGATATGACGCGCTGGGGCGCCGTGTCCGCAAGTGCGTCGAGCACTTGCGGACAGATCCGCTCCGCTCGGAGCCGCGTACGGTCGACACGCGTTATGTCTGGGAAGGCGAGCGCCTGTTGCAGGAATCGACGCAGGCAGCGGTCCGGACCTATCTGTATCAGCCGGCCGACGACGGCCTCGTCGGCTATGCGCCGCTGGCGTGCGCGGACCAGAAGCGCAACGAAGACGGCACGCTTGAACCGATGCGCGTGTACCACTATCAGACGGATTCTGCAGGTACCGCCGTTACGCTGACCGACGAAGCGGGCGTGCTCGCGTGGAGCGGCCGCTATAAGGCGTGGGGTACGTTGGCTCCGCCGACCGCGCTGCAGCCCCAGGTTCGCCAGCCGCTACGGTTCGCAGGACATTACGCGGATGACGAAATCGGTTTGCATCTGAACGGGACACGATACTACGATCCCGACGCCGGCCGCTATTTGAGCCCCGATCGTGCCGCGGAAGCTGGGACGAGCCCGTATCGTTATGTGTCCAATCCGCTGATCGCGTGCAATCCGACGGGGCGCGCGGTGCCGCTGACCCGCCCGCCGGCGGGTCGGCACACGGCGTCATGCTCGGATCGATCGCTTGATCCGTCGAAGCAACTGACCGGAGGCATCGAAGAAGTCGATCAAGTAATCCGCCGGGAGCCGATTCAGTTCGGTCGTGAATACTAGGTGCCGATCGAACCATTCATGCGATTGATGTCGGCGGAATTCGCCTGCATCAATCGTCTCGGTATGCAAGGGGAATTCGTCCGTATCGCGTGCGGATATTTCACAGCGATGGAGTCGTGGCAAGACGTCGCTGAACCGGCTTTGGTGCGCCCAAGTACGAATGTCGTGTGCCCGTTTGAGCGTCGCTTTCCATTCCTCCTCGGATGCGTAAGCGGTCGCGCCGTGCTCGGGTATGAGTCCATCGATGAGCGCTTGCTGAACGCCGCGATGCGCGAAGCTGACGCCGGCGTAAGCTTCGTAATCGCGGAGCGTGCGTGCCGTGCCGAAGTCGTACGGTTCGAATTCGATGCCGTTGCGCGGTGTGCCGTCGACGCCGAGTAGCGCGCGGGTGCGCGCGAGCGAGCGAAAATCCAGTTCCTCCCAGTTCTGCTTGACCGTTCCATTGGCCATGGTTTCGGCAGTATGGTCTTGCCAGAACCTTGGGCGTTCCTTGCGCGAGTACTCATGCCATGCGATCACGCGATGCGGATGATACAGGTCGTATCCATGCGTAAACGCGCGTGCCGCAATGGAGATTTCCTCGCCGAGGAAGAACAGGTGGGGATCGTGTTGCACCGCCGTCGAGAAATGCCCGTCGGCGAATGCGAAATGCGCGCTGTAGAAGCGCGCCGGAACGGGATGTCGCCTCTTCTCCCAGTTCGGAATGGCTTTCGAGCGAAACAACACGATGCCTTCCGGGGTGAAACGGTGCAAATACATGATCCGCGGCGCCTCGTGAGGGGTGACGACCGTTTCGCGCGGTTTGTCGGGCTGGTAACCCGGCAGATAGGCGGTGAGAACCGGCTTTCGGCTGAACGGACGGAGCGATTCGATCATCTCGATCACTTGGTCATCCCATCCGTCCACGAAACAATGATGCGAGTCCAGCTGCAGCGTGTAGCGCTCGTCGTTGTAATGTTGCTGAATCAGGTTGCGCGCCCAACAGGCGCCTTGTGATTCGTGGTGAGGTACGTCGATGAGTTCGATCGATGCGCCGGCATAAGTCAGTGTGTGGATCGGATATCGACCGCTCGTGTCGGTGCGCCATTGCGAAAAGCCGTGCGCAAAAAATTCTCCGACGGTTTCATGCAACGTGTATTGTCGGCACACGACGATACGCAATGCTTCCGGGCGAACCGCTCGTTCGATCAAATCGACCAGCGTCGGGATCAGTTGAGGATCTCGATAGCTCGCCATTTGGACAAAAATTGACTGGTCCATGGTGTCGTGTCTGCTTATTGCTGATGTCAGAGAATGGTGAGCGTGATAACGGAGGTTGCGTCGATCTTCCCCGCAGTGGGTGCTTGAGTACCGGTGCGCAGCACGGTCGCCTCGAGATCGAAACTGTGTTCCATTGGAGCATCGGGCTTGACTGGGAACCCGCTGTTGGGATCGTTCGGCTTCAGGATGTATTGGGTCGCCCTGTCGCGCAGACGGATTCCCAGGTGCTGCGCGCCCGTGTTCTGGATCAGGCTCGGGTCGTCGCTGTCCGGGGTCGCCTGCAATGTGGCGACGATCGACTCGGGAGGCGTCGGCCCGGAACAAAGCACTTTGAATTGCACCGGTTTCGTCGGGCCCTCCCCATCTTTGATGTCACGCGGGCCGAATTGGCCGAAGTCGACGTTGAGCGTCCTGCTGTCGACTTGGCAGCTAGGGAGCACCCGAAGGAATACGTTACGGCCCATGATGCTGATGACCGCTTGACCATCGTCGCCCGAGACGCGGCCGATATTCCCGCTGAGTTGAACTTCCGAGAAACTCGGAATATCGTTGCTCGTCTTGATCAGTTGAACTCGAAATATGGCTCCCGGCGGCATCGAGATATAGTTGTCCTTTACATCGCTCCAAGGGTTCTTATAGGGCAAATGCGATTCGGGCGGGCTGCCGACTACGCGAACTTGAGTGAGACGGAACCCGACTCCCGGAACATTGGTTTGAAAAACGTGATCCGCTATTTCCGTAGACGACGATGTCAGATCGAAGTTGATCGTGCCGGACGGTACCGTGCACCAGATGAACGCGAACGCGTTGTAGGATTCGCTCTTGCCTTCGGCGATGATCTCGCCGATCGCAAGATCGGGATCGACGTCGATAGTCGTTGAACCAAAGGAGACGTTGTACGTCGTGTGTTTTCTTGCGTCTCTTCCGTTGTTCTGGATGTCTTCGATATTTTTATCGCTGAGAACGCGGCAAGTTGCGAATGCCCCGGAAGAGGAGGCAAGAATCGTGACGAAGAGAAAAAGTGCCGAGAGTGATGTTTTCATGCAGTGAACGAGAACAAGCCTGGAAGAGGGGGAAGCAAAGCCGACAGGTCTGGCTGCCGACTTACACGTCGACCGCATCCCACCGCGCGAGCAGTTCGGCGGGAATCGCATTGGCGATTTCCGAAAAGCGCTTGCCGACCATCCGCTCCGACTGGCGCAGCAGCACGATCACCGGGCTGCTCGGCTCGTTCTGCTCGAACCAAAGGCGCGTCGCCTGAATGGCCGCCAGCGCGCCCCAGCGATCCATTGGCGGTTGCGGGCTTGCGATCGGCGATGCAGTGGGCGCTTGCGTGCCGGCATCGCCTGCCGGGCCGAACGTATCGGCGGCGCGCGAATGCGCGGCGTCGCCGTTCGCCGGCTTCGCATCGCCTTGCGGTTGAGCGGCGTTCGCCGAATACGGCGATTCCAGTTGCGCCTGTGCAAACGGATACAGCAGTTTCGCGATACCGGACAGGTCGGGCGCGTCCTCGCCGAGCGATTCACGGGTCGAGGCGCTCAAATCAGCCACGATGCGCTGGGCTTCGGCGAGCGCGACGATCGTCTTGTCGCGCCGGTTCCACCATTCCTTGAGTAGCCGGCTGGCCGATTCGGGCGCGAGTGCGTCTTTCACGCGCGTCACCGCGAGCGCCTTCTCGATGTCGCGCAGCTGCAACTGCAGGCCGCTTGCCTTGGGCAACTGAATTTCCCGGATATCCGCAAGCGTTGCATCGGGGTCAGCGAACGTTGCGATCGCATTCGCATAGACCACGGGATCGCGTTCGCCTTCGAAGAACGGGACAGGGTGTAGCGCTTCGCCGTAACGTGCGAGCATCTCGTTGAGTAGCGCGAGGCCGTCGCGCAGCCCCTCCGCGCCGCTCTGCCGGATTCTGCATCGCGTCAGGATCACGACGAGCCGAATGTCCTTCGTGCGCAGCAGCAGCGCGCGGCAATCGCGTTCGGCCTCCGCCCAGTTTGCGGGCTGAGGCGCTTCGACGAACTCGCCATATTGCGCGTCTTTCTTCGGTGCGATCGCGGATTGCAGCATCACGAACGCCGGATCGTATTCGAGGTCCGGCCCGCAGGGCGCGTCCTGCGAAACGGGCGCGAGAAGATCTGCGTAGCGCAGCGTTGCAGCGGATATGGTGGCATTCATCGAGGAGCAATCTCCAGATCAGGAACAGTATTTTTCCGGCTCGAACACCATGCCCACGACCGGCTTGCCGTCCCTCGATTCGCCGAGCCAGGTCGAATAGCCGAGACGGTGCGTGGTGTCCGTGCGGGCGGGCGGTGCGGCGCGCGGCTTGACGAGCAGCTTGATCTCCCAGTCGTATTCGTGGCCGATGAAGGCGCGCACCCAATCGACCAGGGTAGGCAGATCGTTGCCGTGCGGCGTCAGGCGAAGATATTGGTCGAGATCGAGCGGACCGATGACCAGCCGGAACTTGTGCTGACAATCGGGAACCATGTCGCCGAGCAGCGCGCCCTCGCCCATGACGGTCGATGCGGCGCGCGCGCCAAGCAGGCAACGCTCAGGCTCCGCAATCCGGATCCAGTGGAAGACGTACTCGTCGACGACGATCGGCACGCCGAAGTAATGCGACAGCGTAGCGGCCACTCCGTCCGGATTGCGCGCCTCGCGGACGAGATGCGCGCATGCGGCGTATCGCGCGTGCGTGGGCGGGTGCGTGCGCGCGGCTTCTTCGGGATCGGTGCCCATCAGGCTGCCGATATAGAACGAGAACGTTTCGCGCTCGGCGCGATCGAGCGATACGGTTGCTTGTGACGACGCCCACGCGCGATAGAACAACGCGAGCGCGCGGTGGTGAAAGAGATTGGAGAAATGCGCGATCGCGTGATCCTGATAGCTCTCGGCGCGGTTGTACGCGAGCTCGGTCATGTGAAGCGGCAACGGCCCTTGCGGCCCCCACAGGCCGAGACCGAACAGCTGAATGTCGAGACGACCGCGCTGCACGTCGAGCGATGCGATCTCGCGCGGCGCGAAGGCCATCGACGGACGTTGTCCGATGCGAAACGGCTCTTCCCTCGGAAGACACGCGGTTCCGGGCAGAGGCATTCGCGCATCGCGCGCGGCGATTGCGCGCAACAGGCTCAGGAAGCCGGCGCGCCACGGCGCTTGCGGATCGAACCATGCCCGCAGTGCATCCGGATGCAGCGGCGAGCGGGCGTCGACGGGCTGGGTGGCGGGCGGCTGAGCCGTCATACCGCGCCCCTTCCGCCCATTCGCGGTTTCCATCGCGTGACAAGACCACGTTGCATCGAGCGAAGCTCAGTCTCGGTGAAAACATTGATCGAGACGTGGCGCGTGAGGTACTGCTCGAGCACGAGACCGAACAGGTATGGGCTCAACCCCGAGAAGCCGCTTTCGTCGACGGTCAGTTCGCATCGGACGCCGCGCCCGTAAACCAGTAATCCGTGACCGGGCAGACGCCGGACGACCGGCTCCGTGCGCGCGCCGACCAGACTGTCGATCTGCGTGGCCTGCTCGCGTTCGCTCGTGCCGACGAAGAGGCGCAACATGTTGCGCAACGCTTGCCCGCCGTCGCGGTGGTCGAGCTCGGCAAGCGGCATGTAGTTGAAGCTGAGCTGGCGAATCAGGCGCCATGCGGTTTCACCTGTCGCGTATGGCTCGCGCGGCGCGCTCGGCGGGTGAACCAGGCTCACGCCTTCGATCGGTACGGAGTCTTGCATCGTCAGATCGTTGACGCCATTGCGCGGGATCAATCGGGGAAGGTCGCGGTTGGTGACCCATGCGTCGACGGACAGGTAACGAATGTCGTCGGCGTACGGCGCTTCGGCTTGGTCGACGAGCGACACGTAGACTTCCGTTCCGACGTATGGCGTGCGCGTTCCATACTTGCGCGCGTTGGTCGACGTCGTTCTGGGTTCGCGCAGAATCGAGAAATACCGGCCGTAATTGCCGATGTCGCTATGCAGCGTCTGATAGAGCGGATTGAAGGTGACTTCCGTCGACGTTTCGGCTTTTTGCCCGAACACGCGCGATACCGAGAACACTTCATAATCGAGCGGGCGGGTGCGGTCCGGTATCAGGTGGAAAGCCGTTTGGGCGCGATTGATTTCCACACGGTCGGTTCGCTTCGGGAACAGATTGACGATGGGTGCGCAGAATAGGAGAAAGCGCGCGGCCTCGACGTGCGTGACGAGCTCGTCAGGCAAGCGATCGAGCAACAGCACGATTTCGGCTTCCTTTCCGTCGACGCGCGACAAGCCGGCGTTCAATTGCGTCAGCGCGAAGAAATAGAAGCGCTGACGGCAGGTGAAGTATTCGTGCAGCAGATTGTGCCCATGGAACGTGTTCCATACGAGCGGCAACAAGCTTTGATCGGGCGACAAGCCCTCGAAATCGACCGCGTTCTTCGCAACGACGACGCCTTCGCCGCGCGCGGCGCCCTGCGCGCGCACGACCGACGCGACGCTGCTCGCGTGAATCAATTCAAAGAGATGGGAGGCGATGCGTTCGTCGCCGCCGATATATAGCGAGAGGCGATCGAGTCCCGTAATTTGCGAAAACTTGATTTCGCCGACGGTGCGCACGCGCAGCCGGAGCGCGCCGCGCAGCCTCGTGTGCGGCAGCAGGCTGCGCTGAAGATCGGGAAGATCGGGCGGCACGGCGGTCAGCGTCGCGCCGGCGATCTCGATAGGCCAGAGCGTGATGTCCTGGCCGGTGCGGAATTCGCATGCGGTCTGCTCGCCGGGCGGGATCGACGAGCGCAGCATGCTGTGACGCGGAACCTTGAACCCCTTGCTGAAATCGCCCTCCCGCAAGCTTGGACGCAGGCGCGCGACAGCCATCGACGGCGTCGGCGCAACGTAATTCGGATAGGTGACTTCGAGCAGGCGTTGCGTGAAGCGAGGAAACTCGGCCTCGAGCTTGAGTTGCGTGCGTGCGGACATGAAGCAGAACGCCTCGATGAGTCGTTCCACGTATGGGTCCGCCACTTCGATGCCTTGCATGCCGAGCCGGCGCGCGATCTTCGGGTGTTGCGCCGCGAATTCCGCGGACAACTCCCGCATGTAGGTCAATTCGCGGTTGTAATGATCGAGAAACTGCGGGTCCATATCATTTTCCGTTGAGCGTGGTCTTGTCGAGCGTGACTCGATTCGACTCGAGGTCGAACGTGCTCTGGATGCGCAACTCCAGCGGATACGGCGACCATTGCACGAGCGCGCTGATTTCGAACGTCAATTTGTTGTAGCTGGCACCCTGTCGCGCTGCGAGCGGCCTGATCGCCAGGGAGTCCGCGATGAGGCGCGGCTCGAAATGGACGATCGCGGCGCGCACGAGGCGATCGATCGCTTCCCGGTTCCGGTCGTGCAGGTAGCTGCCCGACAACGGCGGCACGCCGTAGTTGACGACAGACGCCGAAACGAGCGGATAGCGGCCGGCATCCACCTCGTCGTCCAGATTGCTCGTGTTGAGCAACAGGCTCAGATCTCGCTGGACGATGCGACGCATTTCGTCGGCGCTCGGCGCATAGGCGTCGGGCGATTCGCTGAAGGAATGCGGCGCGTCGTCTTGCAGCCGGTCGAGCAGCGAGGGAAGGTATGCGGCCCGATGCCGTCCTTCAGGATGCCGCATCGTCGCCTTCGCCCGTGAAGCGGCATCCGCCGATCTGGAGCATGCCCCAGTCGCCCTGGTCGGTGGTCCACGTTCTTTGTCCGAGAGCGACGACGTTGGTGATGCCGATGTCGCTCCAGGTCGTCTCGCTGGCCAGACGGATTGCGGTCGTGCCGCTTTCCGATCCCGGATAGCGGGTCGGCGCATAGCCGCGGAGAACCGTGGCATCGAGCATGAGTGCCGTGACCGGACGCCAGACCAGGTCGGTCAGCGTACCGGCGGGCGCAAACGTGATCGACTTCAGCTGTTCGAACGGAATCCACCGATAGCCGCCCGCAACCGCTATTTCGAAGATCGGACCGAGACGCGAGTCGCTGTCGGTCAGCCATGCGAAGCGGCCCATTTCGGCGCTTTCCCCGCAGGTGACGGGTGCGGAATCGAACGCGGCCTCGCGCAGCGCATCGGCGGCTGCGACGTCGCCTGCGCCGAGCTTCCCATTGGCTTCGAGGAGCGTATCGACCCAGGCGGGCTGCGCGTCGATGAACCCCGGCGTTCGCTTGCCCGCAAACACGTCGGCCCGGAACATTTCGCATCGGATCAAGCCGCGATGCAGTTGCGCACGCGCCTCGCCCTGCGGTTCGAGTTGAGCCCAGGTTTGCAGTTGCTTGAGCGCGCGATCCCATGCGCCGTCGATGCAAAGCAACTGAAACAATAGCCAGCGTTCCCGCGTGTCGGATGGCTGCTTTCGGACCGCTTCGACGGTACGCGCCTTGATTTCTTCGAAAGACCGGGTACGCAGCGCGTCGTGCAGCAATTCGTCGTGCAGATCGGAGTTATGCGGAGATTCGGATCGATTCGTCATGCGGTTCTTCCTGTTGGATGTCCGTTTCGGCGGTCAGCGTCGGAAAGTGACTGTCCACGCTCATCAAGTGATGCTCGTGCCTGGCAAGCAGCGCCGCTTGCGGGAAATGTGCTTTCTTCCTTCGTAGTGGCGCGAGCAGGAGCAGCACGTCGTGTCGCTCTTCTTCGGCAAACAACTCTTCGGCGCGAAACGGATTCATCTCGTCCAGCACGTAGTCGATGTTTTGCCGATTGCCCAGCAGATCGCCCAGCAACGATCCCTGGCGGTAGCGGCCCGGCGCGTCCAGAAATGGGTCGTCGGGAACGGGGGCGGCAATGTGGGGACGCTCGATCGACTTGAGCTCATGGGCGTATGAGCGCTCGTGATGGATCAGCGCGTGCCGGTATTCAGCCAGCAAATGCGCCAAAGGATCGATGTCCGTCGAATCGAGCGCGGGCGGCGCCGGGTCGCTGAGCGCTTCTTCGTCGAGAATGACAAGCGGCGCGGCGCCGCCCGCCGATGCGCGGCCATACGGATGTGGCGCTACGGGCAAATTGGCCAATTCCGCGAGATCCGCGAAATGCGCCGGTTCGCTTCGCGGCAACGCGTTGCCGAGCGCAATCAGATCGACGGGCGGCGGCTGGGACGCAGGCTGCTCGCTCGAGCGTGCGCCGCCTTGAATGGTCAATTCAGCGGCGGCGACGGCGATGACGTCGCCATGCTCGAGATGCCGGCCGGCACCGGAAGCGACGGCCTCGCCATTGACGCGACAATCGACTTGAGCGCAATGGTTTTCCATCCGGAGCGAGCCATCGGGATCGGCTGCGAATACGATGCTGTCGTTCAGGATGCCGATGCATGCATCCGGCGCAGCGAATCGGTTCGTCTGCACGAAATAGGCGCAGCCGGCTGCGCCAATCGCATGTTGCTGCAAAGGCGAGACATCGCGCCCGTCGTGGCGTGCGAGCGTGACGAGAGGCGTCGATATATCCGATTCTTCGTGATGCGCAAAAGCGTGTCGCGAGCGATCCGATTCCAGTGGTGAGCCGTTTTTCGACATGACGATTGAGCGGCGGGCGCGAGCTGCCCGATTGGCGGCTTGTCGGCGCGCATCCGATTCATGCGGGATGCGCGGTCCTGGGTATCAAGCGAGACACGCCGATCTTATCGTGGGTCGAATTTTCAACATATGAGAATAGTTCTAAAAGCGGGTGATTATCGAGATTGCATTTGCCCGGATGTTGCATACGTTTGAAAAGGAGCGAAGCATGCGCGGCGCGAGATCGCGCTGCTGAAGTCCGGATGCTTGTGACGGGCGGTCACCGCGGGCCTCGCGCCGGCACCGGCGCATCTGTTGCCATGACTTCAATGAGTGATAAGAAGCTCGAGATTTAATACTCGTCTCATTGAGCTTCATCGTCTGTCGCGATTAATGTCGTGCCTTTCCCGGCGAGTGCGCTTGCACGAGACGGAACCGGAAGCGGGACGCGATTTTCCGGTTTTGCATGCAGGCTTCGCATATTCACGAATTCACGATCGAGACATGACAGTTTCAAGACAGGCACTTTTCGGCAAGCTCGGCCATTCGCTATTTCGCAGCATCGAGTCGGCGACGGCGTTCTGCAAGCTTCGCGGCAACCCCTACGTCGAACTGGTGCATTGGCTGCATCAGATTCTTCAGGCCGCTGACGGTGATATTCAGCGAATCGCTCGTCACTGCGACATCGACATCGGCGCACTGGATCGCGACATGGTGCGCGCGCTCGATGAGTTGCCGGCGGGCGCGAGCTCGATTAGCGATTTCTCGCACCATATCGAGGCGGCGATCGAGCGCGCGTGGGTGCTGGCGACGCTGGACTTCGGTGATCGCCGGATTCGAGGCGCGTGGCTGCTGGCTGCCTTGTTGAAAACGCCGGAGTTGAGGCGCGTGCTGTTATCGATTTCGCCGACGTTCGGCAAGATTCGTGTGGACGATCTCGACGCGATGCTGCCTGCGTGGATCGACGGTTCGCCGGAAGCGAGCGAGACGCCGTACGACAACAGCGATTTCGGCGCGGTGGCCCCTGGCGAGGCGTCAGGCGCGTTGCAGCAGAAGGGCGCCGGTTCCCCGCTCGAGCAGTATTGCATGGACCTCACCGCGCGGGCGCGAGCGGGGCAGATCGATCCCGTTGTCGGCCGCGAGCTGGAGATTCGAACGATGATCGACGTCCTGTTGCGCCGCCGCCAGAACAACCCGCTGCTGACAGGCGAGGCGGGCGTGGGCAAGACGGCCGTCGTCGAAGGGCTCGCGCGCGCGATCGCCGATGGCGATGTGCCGCCGAAGCTAGCCGATGTGCGTCTGCTGAGTCTCGATGTGGGCGCGCTTCTGGCAGGCGCGAGCATGAAGGGAGAATTCGAGGCGCGCCTGAAGGGCGTGCTGGAAGCGGCAACAAAGGCGACGCAGCCCGTCATTTTGTTCGTCGACGAGATTCACACTTTGATTGGCGCGGGCGGTCAGGCGGGCACCGGAGACGCCGCGAACCTGCTCAAGCCCGCGCTCGCACGCGGCACGCTTCGAACGATCGGCGCGACGACGTGGGCGGAATACAAGCGGCATATCGAAAAAGATCCGGCGCTTACGCGCCGCTTCCAGGTATTGCAGGTTCCCGAGCCCGATGAGGCTGCTGCGGTCGACATGGTTCGAGGACTGACGCGAACCTTCTCGCGTCATCACGGCGTTGTCGTGCTGGACGAGGCGATTCGCGCGGCGGTCAAGCTGTCGCATCGCTACATTCCGTCCCGTCAGCTGCCGGACAAGGCGATCAGCTTGCTCGATACGGCATGCGCGCGCGTCGCGCTGTCGCAACATGCGCCGCCGCGCGAGCTGCAGGACGTCCGTAGAAGATTGGAAGCGGCGAGGGTGCGGCTCGAATTGCTCGACGGCGAGCAGCGCATCGGCATTGGCGACGAGATCGCGCTCGCAGCGTCTCGCGAGGAAATCGCCGCGCTCGAAGTGCGAGAGCAAGCGATCGATGCTTGCTGGCGGCAGCAGATCGACGCGGCTCAGGCTCTGCTCAGCGCACGCGAAGCGGCGGGCAACGATGCGGACCGGCCGATCGACACGCTGCGCGAGCTGGAGCGGGCGCTCTCGAATTTGCAGGGCGATTCCGTGTTCGTTTTCCCCGAGGTCAACGAAGCGATCGTCGCAGAGATCATGTCCGACTGGACCGGCATTCCGGTCGGCCGGATGGTGACGGACGAAGTGTCCGCGGTGCGTGCGTTGCCCGATACGCTCGCTGCCCGCGTGATTGGTCAGCCGGACGCGCTGCATCAGATTTGCGATCGGGTGCAGACGGCGCGCGCCGGATTGACGGACCCGAAGAAGCCGCTCGGCGTGTTTCTGCTCGCGGGGCCGTCGGGCGTCGGCAAGACGGAGACGGCGCTGGCGCTGGCCGAGGCGCTGTACGGCGGCGAGCAGAATCTCATCACGATCAACATGAGCGAATATCAGGAGGCGCATACGGTATCGGGGCTGAAGGGGGCGCCGCCGGGTTACGTCGGATATGGCGAGGGCGGCGCGCTGACCGAGGCCGTGCGCCGGCGTCCCTATTCGGTCGTTCTCCTCGACGAAATCGAGAAGGCGCATCCGGACGTGCACGAGATGTTCTTCCAGGTGTTCGACAAGGGCTACATGGAGGACGGCGACGGCCGATATATCGACTTCCGCAACACGACGATTCTCCTCACCAGCAACGCGGGTTCCGAACTCTTGGCCGGACTGTGCTCGGACGAGGCTTGCGTTCCCGATGCGGACGCGCTCTGCGCCGCACTCGCTCCGGAATTGCTCAAGACGTTTCCCGCCGCCTTTCTGGGCCGCGTGACGCTGGTGCCCTACCGTCCGCTTGCACAGGAGACGCTATCGCGCATCGTCAGGCTACATCTCGATCGGGTAGTGGTGCGAATGGTCGAGAATCAGGCGGTCCGCCTGACTTATTCGGACAACGTCGTCGATTACATCGTCGATCGTTGCCTCGTGCAAGAAACGGGTGCTCGCTTGCTGATCGGCTTCATCGAGCAACATGTGTTGCCGCTGCTCGCCAAGCACTGGCTGGATTCGCTGTCGTCCAAGCGCGTGCTGGCGAGCATCGATCTCGGAATCACCGATCCCGGTGCGGTTCCTGCGGAAGCGTTTGCCGTGCACGCGCTTCACGGCGACGCGCAAGATCGGTAGATCGGTAGATCGGCGCGGCACACGCCGAGCGAGATGCTCGGCGTTAGGTTGCAAGCACTTGCTTCGTCGAACGAATCGAACCCGGAGAAAAAATGACGGGTTGGCGGGGCCGCCAACCCGTGTCTCACCGCTGACGATTCATTGCCCAAGCTGCGCCGTCGATGCGGGGAGCGGTGCGACAGGACGTGTACGCGGCGGGTTGCACGGCTAGCATGTCGAGGGCGTTCGCGCGCAATCCTGTCGGCAGCGGTGTCGTGCGTTCAGCCGGTCGTTTTCGGTGTCGCGCGCAATGAAATCGAACGTCGGCGCCGCGCGCTCCGGGTCGATCGCGGGTCGATCATGCTCGCGCGGTGCGTGCCGGTTGCGGCCGGCGTGGCGCATATGCGGGGCAACCATCGTCCTACAAGCGCTCCAACGCATCCAAGAGCAAGGATTCCAGCGTTCGCCACGCCGCGCGCAGCGTGTCCAGATCCTCGATTTCTGCGATCTCCTCGGCGGCGGAACAGCGGGCGATGAGAAAGCGGTTTCCGGTCAGCGCGAACCCTCCCTTGATCGAATGAAGTTGCTCTCGGACCGTTTTGAAATCGCGCGATGCGAGCGCTTGACCGATCTTGTCGATGGACTGCAACGTTGCGGTGCGCAAGGCCGCCGCGACCGCCGGCGGCAATGTGCGCATCCGCAGCTCGGCGTTGACCGGAGCGGACGCGGTGTCGGCGCGGATTTCCGCTACCGCCGTGCGCGCGGCGTGCCGTTGCAGTACCTTGTCCAGGGTGTTCAAGGACAAAGGCTTCAGGACGATTTCCGCGATGCCGACCTTCTTCGACCGCTGATAATCTTCGGCGGTCGCGTGAGCGGTCATCGCGATGATCGGAACGTCGGCGCGCATCTTGTTGGCGAACATCGCGAATCCGAAGCCGTCGAGCTCGGGCATGCCGAGATCGGTCAACACGGCGTCGTACTGATGCTCGCTGAACGCGCGCAAAGCGTCGCGTCCGTTTTCGACCACGTCCACCCGATGGTCGAGCGCCTCGAGCTGATCGCGCAATAGCGCGCGATTGGCCGGATGGTCCTCGGCGACCAGGACGTGCAGCGACGCGCGAGCGTGCGTTGACGCATTGCGGCGCGGCGCGGTCGGCATATTCGGCATGGCCGCCGCTTGGCGGGCCTCGTGCAAGGGCAGAATCACCGTGGCCGTGGTGCCGAACTCCGGCAGGCTATCGATTTCGATCGAGCCGCCCATGATCGTTGCAAGTCGCTGGCATAGCGGCAATCCGAGGCCCGACCCGCCGAAGCGACGATGAATCGACGCATCGGCCTGCGTATAAACGTCGAACAACGTTGCGATGCGGTCCGGCTGGATTCCGATGCCGGTGTCGCTGACCCAGATCTCGATGGCGGAATTGCCCGGCCCGGCCTTCGCACGATGGACATCGATGGAAATATGTCCGCTATCCGTGAATTTGATCGCATTCCCGATCAAATTCGACAGTATCTGGCGGATGCGCGTCGGGTCGCCGGAGTAGTAGTTCGCGACGCCCTCGCCGACGCTCGAAAGCAGTTCAAGGCCCTTCGACTCGGCGAGCGGCGCATATGCGTCGACGATATCCTGCAGGAGCGCGTGGATATCGAACGGAATGTTCTCGAGCGTCATCTGGCCGGATTCGACCTTGGAAAGATCGAGTATGTCGTTGATGATGTGCAGCAAGGCGTTCGAGCACGATTCAACCACCTGAAGGCGCTCGCTCTGCTGCATGGAAAGCTGCGACCTGCGCAGCAATTCCAGATTGCCGATGATCGCATTGAGCGGCGTTCTGATTTCGTGGCTCATCGTGGCCAGGAACGTGGACTTGGCCTTGTTCGCCTGGTCGGCCGCGATGCGTGCTTCCTCCAGCTTCAGCTCGCTTTCTTTGCGCAGGGAGATGTCCAGCAGCGTGCAGAGCTGAACGTTCGCGCCGCGATAACGGGCGGCGACGACATTGGCTTGCAGGTAGATCGGATTGATTTCGTCGCGCTCGATGGCGAGATCGTGTTGCAGCAGCGCGCCGTCCTCGCTGTCGGGGCGGCCGGTCGCGTATCGATAGGCCTTCCAGAGCCGAATGTGCAGCGGTTCGCCGCTCGTGCGCGCCGAAAGTTCGAGCATCGCGTTGTTCTGCAGCAGAACGCTGCCGTCCTGGGCGGAAAGCAGGCCGAGCCCGACGGGCGCGGTGCGCAGGATCGTACGATTGAGCACTTCGCTTTCCAGCAGTCGCTGGGCGCGGCGGTAATTGGGAACGAGGCCTTTGCGATCGAACTGGATCGCGAAGAGCCACAGCATGCCGATGATGCCGGCTACGAGCCCTGTCATGAGCGCGAAGCGGGGCATCATTGCGGCCGCGATCGTCTTCCACGAATAGGCGTGGACGAGCACCCAGTCGGTGCCGGGCAACTGATCGCTGGTCACGAACATGCCGTCTTGGTAACGTTCGACGAGACCGTCGAATCCATCGCCGAGCGACCGGATGCTCAACGCGGAATCCGTCACGCCGCCGTTTGCGCCGGACTGGTTCGACGAACCGATGATGACGTTGCCTTTGCGATCGACGATGGTGAACGTGCTGCCGGCCGACGCGTCGTTCAGGTTGCTGTAAAACATGTCGAGCGGCAGGCTGCGCACATAGATTGCGAATAGTTTCCCGGTCGCGTCGATGGCTGGCTGGACGATGCGGATCATGGACTTGCCGGTGAGCGGATCGGGGTGCGGCGGCAGCCAGACGGTGCGTCGATCCGCGCGCAGCGGGATGATGGCGCTTGCGTCGCGAAGATAGCGGATGTCGCGCATCGCGTCGCCTATCACCATGGACGCCGAATGCGATTCCAGAAATGCTTCGGGTGACTGATCTTCGCGGGACCACAGAAGCGAGAGGTAGGTGCCGTCGGGCGAGAACGAGTAGCCTTCGACCCGGTCGTCCGGCAGCGGCGATTGACCGTCTCCCATCAGCAGTTGCGTTTCCAGGAGCGCGAGGTACGGCGCAAACGTGCTCGCCGGGCGATCCGGCGCCGGTATGCCGAGGGCGAGCGCAGCCGGCGCGCCTTGCGGCGTGTACAGGACGGCATGGCCTTGGTGCGCGTCGAAGCTCGAGAGCAATTCCGGCGACGGTTCGATGTGTCTGTTCCACAGGCCTTCGGCATGCATCACCGCACGCATGAGCGCCGTACGTCGAATTTGTAATTTTATTGTAAGTTTAGATTGCTGGATCAGAAATTCGTAGCGTGCGTTCGACACGTAGTCCATCGCCTCCATTCGGATCGCGAGCAGCAGGCAAAACAGGATGAAAACAGATACTCCGAGCGCGCCGCCATAGGTGAGTAGACGTTGGTACGTCAGCATCTTTCGCGGGTCGAACAGCGCTTTGCGGTGACTCAGCTTGAATGGCTGGATCAGCAGTTTCTTCAGTTTTCCTGGCATATCGAGGCGTTGACTTGGGCGTGCGAGACGAGATCGGGAATGCGGATACTCGATTGAGATTTTTTGCGAATATTCCGTTCGCTAGCGTTCCCGGATAAACAATAGAATCTCTCCGTATACTATTCCCTTTCACGGCATCGATCTTTTGTAATTCGTATTTCCGAAATGAAAGAAATTTGAAATATTCGGCGGTCGACGCGAGAAATGACGAAAGAGCAAAAGTATGATGAATAGGCTGCTGTGATGCCTGCCGTGATGGCGAGGCTACTCGGCGTGTCGAATTTTATGAGCTGATGCCGACCGGCGCTCTCTTGCCTTTCGAACTGTCTGGCCAGCGATCGAGTCTCACGCAGGCAACGCGGCGCAAAGATCCGGCGGGCGCGTGGAGCGTTCGCCGAAGCGTGTCGTTCGGCGGGGAGGCTATGCGGAGGCGGGATGATCCGTCGGTCGGCTTTGCTCGAATGGCGGCGGCCACGCAACGGTCCGTCGCGCTCGGTGTTGCGCGTTCGCGTCTCCTGGAGCCTTCATGGGAGGTCGGTGCCGACATGGATTATCGCGCAAACCCCTGAAATTCGGCCGACGTTCTCGACGCGTTCATGTTACGTCGCTCGGGCCGGACTTGGATTGCTCGACCATTCGCGTGCTACCGGCATCGTTGACGTAAAGCGCGAACCGCATATTTCGCCGCAAGTGCGACGAGGACGAAATTCAGCATTTGGCGCTGCCGGCGCGCAACACCGTTCCGGTTTTGACAATCTCCTTCCATTCGGCCTGCGCCTTGCGTCGCGCGGAAGGTGAGAGGAATATGAAATTGTTGAGAAGCACCAGGAATTCTCGCCTCTCCTCCTCCGGTAGAGCTGAAAAATCGAGCATTATGGATGCAACCTTTTGTGAGTTTGACATCGGATAGACCTCGGAAGATTGACTCAATCAGCTCCGGTCGAGGTGCGTTGGCGTGCGCAAATGATTGGTTATGATTCGAGTTTTGTCGAATGGAATCGGGTTGGGCACGACCGGGCATGGTGTGAATCGATCGAGTTGAATGATCGAAATATACGGACCCGATATCCGAGGGTGTATTGGACAAAACAAAAAATGAGTGTGAAGCGAGGCGTATTTGTATTAATCTCATGCGCGTGCGAGGCCATGTAAGTCGAGTGCGGCGAGAAAGCGGCCGGAATTTGATTTCTATTGAGAGGCCGCGGCCAATCACGACGTGTTGTCGATCGATGACGACGGCATCGGTCATTCGTCGTCGGCATTCCGAATATCGCAAATTGATGACCATGCGGATGGCGGGCATGGCTGTGCGAGGGCGCGAAGTGTGTCGTGAGTTGTCCGATATCCGGCTCCTCGCAGGAATTCGATGCAATGTCGAAGAAGAAAAGCGCGGCGCTGTCGAGGCCGAAGTTCGAACGAGCGACGAAGACATGCAACGCGCGCTACCGTGATTTTGCGGCGGCGAACGCTCATGAGCGACGTCAGCGAACGTCATAAGGCCGTTCATCACGACAGCAACCGATCAATGACTGGTCGTGTCTTCGACCAGTTTCACCTTCAGCGCATATTTGAGAAGATCGATGTCGCTGTTGAGGCCAAGCTTTCGCATGGCATTGGCTTTTTGAGAGCTGATGGTTTGTTTGCTTCGCTTCAGGCGGTTGGCAATTTCGTTGACCGACAAGCCGGACGTGAACAGGCGCACGACTTCCATTTCCCTCGGCGATAACGGAACGCTTCCGTCCGGCGACTTGCCATGACCGCTGTTGACGATCGTCTCCATGGTCGGAGAAAGGTAGGAACCCTTCGCATAGCTGGCGTGAATTGCTGCAATGATGTGTCCGACCTCGTCCGATTTGCTGAGAACCGTTGAAATGCCGTGTGAAATCAGATTGTGGATGATCGCGGGGTTGCTGATCATCGTGAGCGCAATCAAGCGGGTGCTCGGATATCGCCTTTGGATATACGAGAACAGAGAAATGCCGTCTCCGAAGTTGTCGTCCGGCATGTTGTAATCCGAAATGACAACATCGCAAGGATATTCATTGAGCGCAGACAGCAGTTCAGTGGAATTTCGGCAGGCGCTCACCACTTCTATCGAGCTGACAGGAGCCAGCGCGTGAAGCAGGCCGGTCAGTACAGCGGGATGGTCATCCGCGATGATGACCTTGATGGAAAAAACAGTCATCTTGATTTTAAGTTACATGGTTTGCGAAGTTTTGTGAAAGCGCGTGACATTTTTGAGATTGACTGAAATTCCATCTCGATATTGGGCTTTTTCTATCGATCTTTATCAATTCGATAATTTGAGATTCATTTGACATTGGCGGCTCGGGTGTTGAAAATTCATGTTGAAAATCGTAAGGCGAAGCCCGAAAATAGGCGCATCGCGGTTTGATGCGCTGGATATGGAGCTTCAATAAAATCACACTTCGAAGCCGATGAGGCCATCATCATCGATGATTAATCGACGTGTAAGATGAAGATTAAATTACAAATGCCGGCGGTGCCATCGGACATGTATTAAAGGGTTGAATTTGTCAATATTTTACAAATTCAATCGCGGGAAGAGTTGTGGATCTCGTTTTGTTCATGAAGGTGAAGATGGATTGTGCAATTCTGCCTGTGAAGGATATGCGAATTAAGAAGGCGCATACTTGGCATGTGCGCCTTGGCGTCGGGTAGCGTGACGCGCGATGCGAGGCTGGTTGCGGACGATCGCTGATCAGCCGCATGATCCTTCGGCTTCTTCATAAGGTTGATCCGGATCGAACAGTTCGGGCGCGTCATAAGTAACGCGGCATTCGCTTCGGTTGACGCCTGACAACCTGATCGGCTTGCCGATGTCGTCATCGGATAGGATGAAATTTCCGTCTCCGACGATCGTGCCGAGGAATTGCCCTTGCTCGTCGAGCACGGTGGTGCCGACCGGTGCGGTGGCCCCTGTCGAATCTCGTATCGTCAACATGAGTTGTCGCGTTTCGGTTGCGTTGATCGTGCGTGTGAGCACGCTTCCTCGTCTGAGTCCGATGTCTACGGTCGTCGTGTCTAGGCGCACATTCATGGGGAGGCTTTGCGTATCGAGCCGAAGCTGGGCTTTCGTGTAGGGCGTCACTGAAGGAATGATCGCGGTGCCGAGCGGATTGGTGATGGAGGTGCCGCCGGGAGCGCTGATTCGCAGCCCCTTCTGGTTTGGAACCGATACGATGGCGAACGTATCTCCGATTCGACTGGAGGCCGTTCCGAATAGTCCGTTGGCGTATGCGATGCCTCCACTTACGGACACGTAAGTAGACCGTGAATTGGTCGTGCTCTGAGCGACGCCTGCACCGATCTGAGCAAGACCGGTGTTCATGCTGAAGGATGCGTTCGCGGTCTGGCCGTTCTTGTCGCCCGATGCGCCAATGGAATAGGAGCCGTTTCGTCCCAGCCGATTGCTGTAGGACGTGCCGAACGTGAGATCGCCGCGCTGCGACCGGGCGCTTCGTGCGCTCAAGGAGCCGCCGCCAAGCGGAATCGACACGTTGGCGTATACGCTGCTGCCGTATTTGGGGCTGATTTGTGCGGCAAGGCTGACGTTCGCACGGCCGATCTTGCGGCCGATGCTCAGCGTGTGAGACAGGGTGCTCGAAGCGCCGAAGAAACTGTTGTACGAAAGTCCATACGTAAAACTGCCCCAGCGAGGATGCGCCCAGTTTACCGACGCGTTCGCCGAATGCTTGGTTTGGCCCGCTCCGGTGGCGTCGCGAAGCGATCCGAGTGCAACATCGGGCGTGGTATAGCGATTCGAGCGCGAAAGCCACGAGGCGGACGCGAACACGTTCCCTCCGATCCGGGTCGAGCCTTGCAACTCGAATTGGTATCCTTGACCCACGCCGGCGGCCCGTGAATAGCGCACTCCACTTGCAAGCCATGCCCCGGATTCCGCCGAGAGTGTTCCTTGGGCGCTCGCATGAACATAGCCGGGGGCGGCAAGCGCGGCGGTCGACACGCGAAGATTGTTGAACGCCGAGAAGGAGACTTCGCCCGTGGCGAAGATCGTGGGCGTGCGCCTTCCGTCGGAATGGCCCGCGTCCTGATAGCGGCCGATGGCTGCCTGCCAGGTCATCGGCTGCTTCGCGTCGGCATAGCTCATGCCGACGGGCATCTCGAAGCGTCGCTTTCGCCCGTCCTGTTCGGTGATTTCGATCTGGAGATCGGCGTTCTGCGCGACGTTGCCGATGTCTGACAGCATGAACGGCCCAGGCGGGACGATCGTGCGATAGACGACACGGCCGCGCTGACGTACTTCGACGGTCGCGTTGCTTTCCGCGATGCCCTGAATGGGAACAGTCAGTTGTCCTCCGCTTTGCAGGCTGTCCGAACCGATTTGAACGCCGAGCATCGGCAGGCCGCCCAGGCTTTCGCCTGCGGAAGTGAACTGGCCGATCTGCGCGATGGCGCCCCACGCGTCGACGGTACGCGCGAGGTAGGTGTCCTGCAATTGATACGAGAATCCATTGCTGGAATTTGTCAGCGATCCGCGATTGCGGAAAGACCAGTTTCCGATATTGAAGCCGGGCTCAATTCGCGCCTGAAAGTAATGACTGTTGCCGAAACGGGTATCGAAGCGCTGCGCGAAGACATCGTAATTCAGCAACATCGCCTTACCGCCGGAGTGCAGTCCGTCGTCGCGCCGCTTCGGATCGAACGCTTTCTCCGGCACGGTCATGTCGATTCGGAACTGCCCCGGATGGAGTTTCATGTGAAATTCCGGCCACATTTGCTCGGGGTCGACGCAACCGGCCAGGTCGGACGGTTTACGCAATCGCAGCGTGCCCAACAGTGCGGCGTCGAAGCACGGATCGCCGTCGTCATCAAATTGAACGTTCGTCGTGTAAGTCTGATGGGCGTTGAGTGCGATCGTGACTTCCTGTCTGCCGGGGAGAAAGCGCGAATCGCCGCTGAAGAATTTTGCGATGTCGGCGGAATAGCCTCGCGCGATCAGCGTTTGTGTGTCGAATTCAACAGCCACGCTGGACGAAGGCGACGAGACGGCGAGCGCGTCGCTGCTTCCCCATCCAATGAAGAGGAGCAAGCTAAGCGACAGGATCGACCGTCTTGCGTGCACAACGTATCTCCCGGCAGCGGTGCTGTTTGAGTTGGCGAGGGAAGGGGGCCGCGTTGATTCGCAAGCCCTCTACAGGTGAAAGGCGCAACTGGCCGTGCGCGCCGGACGGAAATGGCGCGAGCCGCATCGACACATGAGCCGCGTGCGTGGCGGCGATGCGGGCGCAGGGTCAATGGCCGGCATCGCTCGAACAAGAGCGTTCGTTCCGCGACGAGCGCGCGGGTGGCCATTAATGTGAATGATCGTCGCGTCGCGAGGCGAAATCGCCCGGCGGCGCGAATGCAGCGGACTGGGGCGAGAGACGAGAGTTGGCTGGTTGACGTCGGCGAGGTGATGTTGCCGACTTTCGCTCCGCCAAATTAACGCTGGACCGGCATCGTGACTGCGGGCAATACGAGGCCGTAGCGGCTGAGCGGAACGATCTCGATTTTGTCGGCGGCATCGTCTATTTCAACAGTTCGAGACTCGCCAGGCATCAGGTAGGCATGCGGGAGCGCGACCGTCTTGTTCGCGGGCAACAGCTTGACGCTTGGCGCGAGGCGGATCACGTGCGTGCTCGGATTGCTGAGCGTCAAATGTCGATCCGCAAGGCTGAGCTTCAAGTTATCCCAAGGGGTTTTGGAAACGGGAACCGCGCCGGCTTGAACCAAAAAGCCGATTTCCTGGCGTACCGGCATCACGAGCGAGCCGCGGCCAGTTTGCGATACCCCTTCGAACGATGCCTTGAGCATGTACTCGTGCTCGAGTTTGGCCCCCTTCTTGAGCGAAAATTTGATCTGCTGACTTTGGCCGGGATCGATGCGTGCGATTGGCGGCGCAATCAGAATGCGTTGACTGAGTTTGTCTTCGCCAAGATCTTCGAGCTTGCTGACGAGCAGCATGGGGCTTTCGCCGTCGTTTTTGACGTTGAAGGCGACGCGTTGATCCGTTTCGTTGAAGATGATGGTTGGATTTTCCAGGGTAAAGGTGGCTGCGTGGGATTGCAGGCTGCATGCGGCGAAAATCGATGCCACGAATGTTTTGATACGGAAAGCGCGAAAAATAATGTGGGGGAGCATAGGTGAATTCGTCTTAAGGCGTTGATGATGCGGAAGGCTGGTAAGCGGTGGTGCTTTTATATTGATTAGACATACGGAATGTTATCTTTTGCGCTTCGGGCATGGAGTAGGACGAGTCCTGTTGTCCGGTGGGACAAGTACTAGTTCGCTTGATTCATGCTTCTGGTGGGGCGGGTGGAAAGCGAGATCGCTGAAGGTGAAGTTTTCTTTGGAGTATGGGCGGCTATGGACTCAATCGGAAATTGGTCTTCGTTTGTCAAATCAAATTAATCTTGAGGAATGTCTCGGCCTTGCATATTGAAGATGCCGATTTTTTCGGAAACTAAATAATTATCTGGAGGGTGATGCGAGAGGGATATTGGTGGGGTGCGCCTCCTCGAAATCGATGAAGATGGTGTGCGCACTAATGCGGTAATGACGATAAATGATCGGGTTTTCGCATGATTGCCAGATGGCATGCGGGCGCCATCCGGGGTGAGTTATATTTATAGGCCGAAAGCGAATGCCAAAGTTGTCGAGCCATCTAGGTCGATCGATTCGGTGAGCGGACCCGCCATAATGCTTGTTCCAGCCAGGTAGGCATTGACTGTCAGGTCAGCCGTAAAATTTCTGCCTATAGCAAGACTATTTGGCGACCCCCAACCTTGAATTATATCCGAATGACGGACATAGATGTCCGTGTCGCTTGTCTCTAAAGTATTAAATAATTTCGTTGCTTCGCCGTCAACGGTGGGGTTTGTCATTTTAATTGTGTAGTAACCTAGCTTGCCTGTTTTGTTGACCATGCCAAGGCCGAACGTGTTCAACGTCCTACTATCGTGCGATGAAACGCTGGCAGATTCGCTGCGATTGTCCGTTACCTTGAAAGTCATGAAGGTGTTGGCATCGCAATTTACGGACCAAGCTTTTGTCATTTTTCCGAGATCGGTATGACCCGTGCCGCTCGTTATTGTCGTCGGCAAGATCTTTCCGTAATCGTATATGCCGTTGTTCGCAACGGAGACAGTGCAGCTCGGCACGTCAATTGTGCCCTTGACCGTGAGGTCCAGGTTTGGTGTATCAGCTTGAATATTAGCCGACCAAAGTTGCGCGACGATAATTGAAATCGCGCAAAATGTGATTTTTGGTTTCATGGGAAATTTGATGTATTTAAGGTTGGCTTGGATTTTATTGCATTGAGATTATTCGTTTTGTAACGAGTGCGATCGTATGTGTGGTACCCGGTATGTTGGGACGACCGTCTCTTGTGCTTTTTGTATTTTAACGAGGCGCGGGGGATAGTGGGCTGTAATCAGCCGCGAAACGCGATCGATGTTCGGGCGCATCGATTGTGCCCGAACATCAGTTTGAGACGGTTAGAGGCCGAACGCGAAAGTCAGCGTTGCGGAGCCGTCCAGATCGACTGCGTCCTTCAGCGCGCCACCCATCGTTTCGGTGCCGGCGAGAACCGCTTCGACCACCATGTTCGCGGTGAAAGTCGTTCCGGCCATCTGCGATGCGGCGCTTTCGCTTGCCCACCCGTGCGTGTAGTTGGCGAGCTTGTTCAGTTTTTGAGACGCTGCGATAACGCCCGTACCACCGAGAGACGTGTTCGGCGTTGCATACACTCGTGCCTTTTGGCCATCGACCTGCGCATCTTGCATCGTCACCGTGTAGTAGCCCAATTTGCCGTTGTCGTTGACCGTACCCAGGCCAAATGCGGTGTTGTCCGTCGAACTCGACGAAGCGCTGCGATTGTCCGTCACTTTGAAGCTCATATACGTTTTGGCATCGCAGTTCACGGTCCACGCCTTTTCCATCTTGGTAAGCGCCGTAGTCGCCGTACCGCTCTTGATCAGCGTCGGCGAAATTTTCCCGTAGTCGTATACGCCATTGTCGGCCGCGGCGACGGTACAGGCCGGCACGTCAATCGTGCCCTTGACGATAAGGTCTTGAGCCGGTGCTGCAGCATGAGCTGCCGTCGTGCCGAGCATGGCGATGGACAGCGCGAGAAGAGAGGTTTTCAGTTTCATGGATTCGAGTTCCCAAGTAGAAAAAAGCCCGGAGGCCGGCATATTCCCGATAAACCAGACGGTCGTTGCGGAAATCCGTGACTGAGATGCTAATCAACGAGGTTTGTCCTAACACTGGGACAGGTCCTGTTTTGGATCGAACTCGTCCTAACCCGCGGGCGCGCAACACCGCGAAAAATACCTGTGGACACGAGCCGCGCGTCCGGTGTGCGGTTGGCAGCCTGGCGCCACGCGCAGGAATGCCGCCGAGGCGACTGTACGGAGTGCAGAGCGAGCGGAGAGGATCGCAGCGGCAGCCGCCATGCGGCATGAACGCAGCTTTTGCCGGTGCGGGATTGCAGTGCATGCCGTCCGGGATTGTCGTTTGGATGCTTGTCGCACAAGCGTTGCAAGAAGGAGGCGATAGGCAGGGCAATGCATGCGCGTGAGAGCGTCGTACCGTCGAACATCGCTCGCTTTGCGATCCCGTCGCTTAGTTCGAGCGTGGGCGCCGTACTCAACTCACGGGCCCCGTAAATCGGAAGAGCGCTTCGAAGGCGTGCCAAAAGCGTCTGTACGGTCGCCGCGCGCCGATGGAAATTATTATGTGACCCTTAATGTGGGTGTGACTCACGCTATAGGGGGCGATTCCGGAGCGTGATTTCGGTCGGGTAATTTCGGAATGGATGCGTCGATACACGATCCTGGTGGGCTGTATCCGGATGCTGTTTGGACGTGGCTCGCAGCCGTGTGCGCCTCTTGTGCATAGTGCAGCAGGACGATCGGTCAATTCGACTGTTCTTGCGCGGCGCCACATCGAGCTTAATCAATTCGACGAGACAGGTAAAACTTACGCGGCGCGCAGTAATTGTTAAATATTGTTTGTAATGAAATTGCCGAGTGTTTTGTAATTATAATGTAAACATGTAGGCAGTAGGCCGCTAGATTCATGTTGTCGTGAATTGAAAATTATAAAGTGCATCAACTTATTGAGTTTTCAATGAAGTGGTGAGCGAAGATTGTTTGCCGCGCGCCACGTTGCTTGTCTAGCGGCAAAAATGGAGATCGACGTTATATAAACCCTATTCGTTCTGAACAGTTGATCGATTGATTCGGGATCGAATGAGGCGCGTGGTCGATATGACGTTGATACAAATTTGGGGGTGAAATGAAAATCGATTTGATTGTCGCTGACGACCATCCCGCACTGATAGCCGGAATAGAGCATGCGCTGAGCAGATCCAGTGCGATCAGAGTCGCAGGCACGGCAAGCAATTCCACTGAATTGGTCGATCTGCTCGCGTGCGAGCGATGCGACATCCTGATTACCGATTACGCCATGCCTGGCGGCAGCCACGGTGACGGCCTTGGGCTGCTTTCGTTCCTGAGGCGCCATTACCCCGATTTGAAGATCATCGTATTCACGGCGATCGACAATCCCGCGCTCATCGCGTCGATGGCACGGCTGGGCGTGCGTGCGATCGTGAACAAGATGGACCATATCGACAACCTGATTGCGTCGGTCCAGGCCGTCTACGCGGGAGCAACGTACATTCCGGCGGACGTCGATGCATTCGTGTCGTCGCGAATTGCCGACGACGGGCAAGCGCTGTCGATCGAGCGGCAGCTCTCGGCCCGGGAATTGGAAATCGTGCGTCTTTACGTATCCGGGCTTTCCGTCAACGAAATCGCTGCCTATCTTCATCGCAGCAAGCAAGCGGTCAGCACGCAAAAGATGAATGCGATGCGAAAGCTTGGCATCGAACGCGATGCGAGCCTGTTCCGCTTTGCGTATGAAACCGGCCTCATGGCGGCCGGCGTGCCGTCCGGCGCTCCGGTCGGGGTGCAGGCGGCGGCGTATTGATTGCCGCTTCGCCGCGACGCCGGATCGTTCCGCTCGTCACGCTATTCTCATGCGGCAGGCGTCCTGTTTCGCACAACGACACGCGGAGCTCGCGGTCGCGACGCAACATGCGCGGTTCGGGTAAGCAAAGCGCTATCGGGCAACGAATCGCTTAATGCGCCGGCGCTTGCATGGAGCAGCCATGTTGCGCCTTGCGCTGCGAGCCGTGCGCGAATGCGTGCGCGGCAACATGACAGGCCCGCGATCACCGGCACCCGCTCAACCGGAAGGCGGTTTCCGTCGCCTCGTCACGTATCGCCGCGTGCCTCTTTTTTCGACGGCTGCAATGCTGGCCGACGCTCGGCTTGGCCAGATGCCGAACTGCCCGGAGAGCGGCAGCCGGATCGGCGCGCGACTCCGGCCGAATCTCCGACCGAATTCGCCGAGCGACGCAATCGCGCCTTTGTGCCGGCCATCACGCTCGACGGTACCGCGCGGTTCGGCGCCGCGATTTCATCCCAAATGATCGTTGTCCTGGTGGCTCGACAATTCGAAAACCTTCCTGTCCTTTCCGCGTATCCATGCCGGTTCTCGCCCGAGCCCGGTCCACGTCGAGCCGCTGACCGGGTCGTAGTACTTGGGTTCGCGCTTCTTCTTCGAAGAAAATACTTCTTGAGGCGTAAAGCCGAATTCCGCGACGCATTCGCGAATCTCCTGGAGCACTTTGGCTGAAATCGCCTTGCGTTCCCGGTCCAGGGATGCCTGAAGCGATTTGACGTGTTGTTTGTACTCTTGATAACTGTTCATGCCTGAATTCTTTCGATCGAATACGATATTCGATTGGTGAGGTATGCCGTTGAATAAACTCGATATTGTTGGATGGTAATTTAAAGATTGATCATTTGTAATGGGACAAGTATGGATTAAGGGCGCTTTAAATCGCGATTGCCGAAATTCAATCGCCGGCTTCCGTCCTTCCTCGGGCGTCGCGCAATGGCGATGATGTTCGTGGTGCGGCCGGCAGCGGGAACGCCGAGCTGATTCCGGCCGGCCGCGGCCACTTGCCGAAAATGCCGCGACGAGGCGCAAGCGGCTTGGAGGCTCCGCGATGTGCGGATCGTGGGCGGCGCGGGCCGCGATAGCGGTCATTGGCCGTCGGAGGTCGCTGAGGGGAAGCGTCGCGGTGATTGAACGAACGGCACGAGAAGCGGGGCACGTGTGCGCCGTTCATCGTCGACGCCGACGCAATGGCTGCGCCGCGCGCAAAAGCAGCGCCGCCGACGCTCGAGACTTTCGGCATGGAGCAACGCGTCGTCCATTCCGATGAACGGAGAAGCGAAAAGCGGAAAAGCGGAAGACCGGACCAGAGGACGAGCGATTCGCGCACACCGCGGGCAACGCCGGCGCGCACAGAGGCGGATGGGCAGATCGCCCCGCATGTACATTTGCACTATAAATCTCGCCTGAATGTCACGTCTATAGTGCATTCGCCCGATGAATCCCCGGCGCGACGTCCCTACCATACGGCTCACACGATATAAAACGATCCGGAGACGCGCATGACCCCTCCCTCCTCCGTCGCGGCGCGGCCCGCATCGGACCCGCTGAACGACGGCTATCGCAAGGTCGCGTTCCGGCTGATCCCGCTGATCTTCGTCTGCTACCTGTTCAACTATCTCGATCGCGTGAACGTCGGCTTCGCGAAGCTGCAGATGCTGAGCGACCTGCAAATGAGCGAAACCGTCTACGGTCTCGGCGCGGGCATTTTCTTCGTCGGCTACGTGCTCGCGGGTGTGCCGAGCAATCTGATCCTGCGGCGCGCAGGCGCGCGCGTGTGGATCGCGATCATCATGATCGTGTGGGGCGCGCTGTCGTCGGCGCTGTTGTTCGTGAAGACGCCGGCGTCGTTCTATACGCTGCGCTTTTTCACCGGCATCGCGGAAGCCGGGTTCTTTCCCGGCATGGTGCTCTATCTGACGCAATGGTTCAGCGCCGAGCATCGCGGCCGCGCGATCGCGCTCTTCATGTCGGCGATCCCGATCTCCGGCGTGATCGGCGGCCCGCTGTCGGGCTGGATGCTCGACCACTTCTCGGCGGGCCAAGGCGGGCTCGCGGGCTGGCAGTGGCTGTTCCTGCTGCAGGGCGCGCCGACGATCGTGCTCGGCGTCGCGGTGTTCGTGTTTCTGCAGGACCGGATCGAAGACGCACGCTGGCTGTCGGGCGACGAGAAAGCCGCACTCAACCGCGCGATCGCGACGACGGCGGCCGACGCCGCCCGCGCGTCGTCCGGCCAGCCGCACACGTTGCGCGACATCCTGCTGAACGCCGCCGTCTGGAAATTCGGCATCGTCTATTTCTGCATCCAGATGGGGGTGTACGCGATCAACTTCTGGCTGCCGTCGATCATCCGCTCGCTCGGCGTCGGCGGCAGCGGCGCGATCGGCTGGCTGAGCGCGATCCCGTATCTGTTCGCGAGCATCGCGATGATCGCCGTCGGCAAATCCGCCGATGCGCGCCAGGAGCGCCGCTGGCATCTGAGCGTGCCGATGGCGGTCGGCGTCGCGGGGCTGCTGATGGCCGCGCAGGCCGGCAATGCGATCGTGCCGGCGATGATCGGCCTCGTGCTCGCGACGGCGGGCGCGCTCACCGCGCTCGCGATGTTCTGGCCGCTGCCGACGCTCGTGCTGACGGGCACCGCCGCGGCGGGCGGCGTCGCGCTCATCAATTCGCTCGGGCAGATCGCCGGGTTCGTGAGCCCTTACATCGTCGGCTGGATCAAGGACGCGACGCAGCGCACCGATCTCGCGCTCTACATCCTGTCGAGCACGATGGTGGTCGGCATCGTGCTCGTGATGCGCACGCACGCGCGCCGCGCCGGCCGCTGACGCGGGCCACGCCGCGCCTTTCGTTCCTGCATTCGCGCGCGAGCCGCGCGCGCCACCGAAGAGGTTCGCTGATGAAGATCGTGATTGCTCCCGACTCGTTCAAGGAAAGCCTGAGCGCGGTCGAAACGGCGCGGCAGATCGAGGCCGGGTTCCGCGAAGTGTTCGCCGACGCCGACTACCGGTGCCTGCCGATCGCCGACGGCGGCGAAGGCACGGTCGACGCGCTCGTCACGGCGGCGGGCGGCGAGCGTCGCGCGGCAATCGTCGCCGATCCGCTCGGCCGGCCGGCGCGCGCCGCGTTCGGCATCCTGCCCGACGGCACCGCGGTCATCGAGATGGCCGAGGCGAGCGGTCTGCATCGGGTGCCGCCCGAGTCGCGCGATCCGCGCGTCACGTCGAGCCGGGGCACGGGCGAGCTGATCCGCGCGGCGCTCGACGCCGGCGCGCGCCGTTTCATCGTCGGTCTCGGCGGCAGCGCGACGAACGACGGCGGCGCGGGCATGCTGCAGGCGCTCGGCGCGCATCTCGCCGACGCAGACGGCCGGCCGATCGGCCCGGGCGGCGCGCCGCTCGAGCGGCTCGCGCGCATCGACGTCGCCGGTCTCGACGGCCGGCTCGCGGCGTGCGCGTTCGAAGTGGCGTGCGATGTCGACAATCCGCTCGTCGGGCCGAACGGCGCATCCGCGGTGTTCGGCCCGCAAAAGGGCGCGACGCCCGAGATGATCGCGCATCTCGATCGCAACCTCGCGCATTTCGCGGCGATCGTCGCGCGCGACGTCGGCCCGGACGTCGCGCGGCTGCCGGGCGGCGGCGCGGCGGGCGGCCTCGGCGCGGCGATGTCCGCGTTCCTGAACGCGACGCTGCGCCCGGGCGTCGAGATCGTGTCCGACGCGCTGCGGCTGCGCGACGCGATTCGCGGCGCGAGCCTCGTCGTGACGGGCGAAGGCTGCATCGACGGCCAGACGCTGCGCGGCAAGGCGCCCATCGGCGTCGCGCGGATCGCGGCGGAATGCGGGGTGCCGGTCGTCGCGATCGGCGGCGCGGTGACGGGCCAGGCCGACGCGCTGTACCGGCACGGCTTCGACGCGCTCTTCGCGTCCGTCAGGCGCGCGTGTACGATCGACGAGGCCTTTCGCGACGCGGCGACGAACGTGCGCTTCGCCGCGCGCAACGTCGCGGCGGCGATTCGCGTCGGCTGGCAGCTCGGCCGGCGCGCGCCGGCGCGGCACGCCGCGTAGCGCACCCGCATCGGCCGCCCGTTCGCCGGCCGGCCGCATGCATCCGATCCACTTCTCAGCTCTGCACACGGATATGCGAAACGAAAGCCACACCGACCGCGAGCGCCACCGTTCGACGAAGATTGTCGCGACGCTCGGCCCGTCGAGCTCCACGGAGCCCACGATCGAAGCGCTCGCGCGCGCGGGCGCCGACGTCTTCCGCCTGAATTTCAGCCACGGCACGCATGCCGATCACGCGTCGCGCCACGCGGCCGTGCGCGCGATCGAGGCGCGCATCGGGCATCCGATCGGCATCCTGCTCGATCTGCAGGGCCCGAAGCTGCGCGTCGGGCAGTTCGCGGGCGCTCGCGCGCGGATCGCGAAGGGCCAGCCGTTCGTGTTCGACCTGAACCCCGCGCCCGGCGACGCGCAGCGCGTGTCGCTGCCGCACCCCGAGATTTTCGACGCGGCCCGGCCGGGCCATCTGCTTCTCGTCGACGACGGCAAGCTGCGGTTTCGCGTGGAGGCGGTGTCGGCGGGACGCATCGAGGCGGTCGCGCTGCTCGACGGGATCGTGTCCGATCGCAAGGGCGTCAGCGTGCCCGACGCGACACTCGCGATCCCGGCGCTGTCCGCGAAGGATCGCGACGATCTCGAATTCGGGCTGTCGCTCGGCGTCGACTGGGTCGCACTGTCGTTCGTGCAGACCGCGCAGGACGTGCACGACGCGCGCGCGCTGATCGGCTCGCGCGCCGCGATCGTCGCGAAGATCGAGAAGCCGCAGGCGGTGACGAACATCGTCGACATCGTCGAGGCCGCCGATGCGGTGATGGTCGCGCGCGGCGATCTCGGCGTGGAGATGTCGCTCGAGGACGTGCCGAGCGTGCAGAAGCGGATCATCCGGCTCGCGCGCGCGGCGGGCAAGCCGGTGATCGTCGCGACGCAGATGCTCGAATCGATGACGCTCGCGCCGACGCCGACGCGCGCGGAGGCGTCCGACGTCGCCGCGGCCGTCTACGACGGCGCGGACGCGGTGATGCTGTCGGCCGAATCGGCGTCGGGCGAGTATCCGGTCGAGGCGGTGGACTTCATGCGCAAGATCATCGCGACGACCGAGGCGGACCCGATCCAGCCGCAGTTGATGAAGGCGATCGTCACCGCGCACGCGCCGAACGCCACCGACGCGATCGGCGCGGCGATCGAGGTGGTATCGGATACACTGCGGCTCGGCGCCGCCGTCACGTACACGGCGTCGGGCGCCACCGCGATACGCCTGTCCCGCCTGCGGCCGAGCACCGCGATCCTGAGCCTCACGCCGCGCGCCGACGTCGCGCGGCGGCTCACGCTCGCGTGGGGCGTGCGCTCGCGCGTCGCGGTCGAGGCGACGGGCATCGAGAACATCGTCGAGATCGCGATCGAGGCCGCGCACGCGGAAGGATTCCCGACGGACGAATGCCCGATCGTCGTCGCCGCGGGCGTGCCGTTCGGGCATCCCGGCTCGACGAACCTGATGCGCATCGTCTGGCCGACCGAAATGACGCGACAATAGGCGTCGGGCCGGGCGCCGGCCCGCGGCCCGCCTGGCCGCCGGCTTTGCCGCCGTTCCCGCAACCCGACCTGACCGCCATGATGATCGATGCCCGGCTCGCGACTGAAATCGTCGCACGCACCGTCGAAGTGATGCCGTTCGACGTGAACGTGATGGACGCGCACGGCCTGATCCTGGCGAGCAGCGACGCGGCGCGCGTGGGCGAGATCCACGCGGGCGCGCAGCTCGCGCTGGCCCGCGCGCGCGCAGTCGAGATCGACGACGCGATGGCCGCGAACCTGAGCGGCGTGCGGCCCGGCATCAATCTGCCGCTCAGCGTGCGCGGCAAGGTGTGCGGCGTGATCGGCGTCACCGGCGAGCCGGACGCGGTGCGCGGCTTCGGCGAGCTGCTGCGCGTCACGGCGGAATTGATCCTCGAGCGCGAGCAGTTGACGGTCGAATTGCGCCGCAACGCGCGCCATCGGGAAGAGTTCGTTCTCCAGCTTCTGAGGCGCACGGCCGCGTCCGCCGAGCTCGAAGCATGGGCCGACCGGCTCGGCATCGACGTGCGCGTCGCGCATGCGGCGATCGTGTGCCGCCTGAGCGGCGTCGATGCGGACCCGGAGGCGGGCGTCGGCCAGATCGAGGCGATGCAGTCGCAGCTCGCGCACGAGTGGCCGCAGTTGCTGACCGCGAAGACGTCGTATCTGGAGCTCGTGATGTTCGATGCGATCGATGCGCGCGCGGCCCGCGACGGCGCGCTGGCGAAGCATGCCGGCAAGCGGCTCGCCGCGCTGGAGGGCACGCTGCGCAAGGTCGCGACGCAGCCGTTCTCGCTCGCGCTCGGCATCGCGCTCGACGGGATCGACGGCTTCGAGCGTTCGTATCAGTGCGCGCTCGCGACGCTGCGCGTCGGCGCGGCCCGCGCGCCGCGGGAGAACACGTACTCGTACTACGAATTCGTGCTGCCCGTCTTGCTGTCGGCGCTGTCGCAAGGCTGGCAGGCGCAGCAGTTGCGCTTGCCGCTCACGCGCCTGCTTGCGCGCGAGCGGCGCTCCGGCGCGCTGCTCGACACGCTGAAGGCCTGGTACGCGAACGACGGCCACCCGAGCGCCACGGCCGAGGCGCTCGGCATTCATCGCAACACGCTCGATTACCGGCTGCAGCAGATCCGCGACGCGACGGGCCTCGATCTCGGCGCGATGGACGATCGGCTCTGGCTGTACATCGCGCTGCAGACGACGGTGAGCCGCCGCGACGGCGATGAGGGCGGCGCAGGCGACGGACGTTCGGCGAGCTGATCGGCGGCAAGCCGCACGGCATCGATCGATCCGGGGCGCACGCGGCGCGCACGTGGCCGCACCTTCGCATGCGCGTTCCGTGCGCTCACCGCGCTTCCTGCACGCTGTCGAACGGCGCGCGCAACCCCGTTGTCGTCCCATTGTCACCTAATTTCCCGCCGCGTCCGCCTTGCCCGCGTTTCCGGGCGTCTCGCGCTTACCGAACCACCCGTTGCTCGATTTTCTGAAATATCCGTAAATGATACGGATATTTTTTTGAAATTTTCCGATTATAAATATCGTGCGCGCATGTCGTGTTTGGGAGATATATGTCGCCGAATTGAGCGGAATGATTTCGTGCAAATGAACGGATCGACCGATTGGTTTGGAGTCTTATGAATTTCGCGAGAAACTTCGATTTTTAACAAATACTTTCGTGCGAATCGCATTCAAACATCGCACGATTTATCGTAGACTTCGTTCCGTTCCAATCGTCAAGATTAATACGGGAACGTCGTCGCTGCAGCTCCCGGTGTTTCATCGAGACGACGAATGTTCCCTGTTTCGCTTCAATGTTGCTCGCTTGAACCGGCGCCGGCGCATCGACGGCGCCGGAGCACCGATGATCGGCCGATTGCCCGCAGCGTCTCGCCGGTCGTCGAGCTGTAAATCGTTCTCGCGCGGCCAATGAATGGCGTCGATCATTGGCGCGCGGAAAACAATCGATTCGTTCCGTATCTTTCATCAAAGCAATCCAGGGATTATTCCGGGAATCCGGTTCATTGGCGCGCCTGATTTGAAATGAGTCGAGCATTTCGGATCGCGGCGGCGGCCATTGTCGGAAATCGCCCGAACAATCCCGCCTTTGCCGGGAGATCGGCCGATTCGTCTCATGCAGTCGAGTGTCAATCGGCCGCCGATCCTTTCTTCGGAAAGCCGGCGGCCAGTCAGGTAGGGATTCACCCTGCAATCGTCAATCGACGCGTCCGCGCGGACACGCACGGGCGGTCGTTCATCAATTGCGCCACAAGCATGGAGTGCCTGCACCATGACGACATCCACCCTCGATTCGCCGCGCCTTTCCGAACACGAATCGCGCGTTCCTTCGCCGCAAAACGCCGCCGACCTGCTGTTGCGCGCCGCGCGGCTGCATCCGCACACGGGCGTTCGCTTCGTTGCCGCGGAGTCCGAAGAAAACGGCACGTTCCTGACGTATCCCGAGCTGCTGGACGAGGCGCGCCGCATTCTGGGCGGCCTGCGGGCGCGCGGCTATCGCTCCGGGATGAAGGTCGCGCTGCTGCTCGAGCACGCAAACGATTTCATCCCGGCGTTCTGGGCCTGCACGCTGGGCGGATTCGTGCCGTGCCCGCTCGTGCCGATCCGCAACGATCCCGAGCGCTGGGCGAAGCACCTCGCGCACGTCGACGCGCTGCTCGACCATCCGCTTCTCGTCACCACCGAGGCGCTGAAGAACGATTTGCCGAGCGGCGCGTTCGCGGTCAACCTGAACGCGCTGCGCGCGGGGACACCCGACGAGTCGGTTCATGTCGCGCAGCCTGCGGACCCCGCCGTCTTCGTGCTCACGTCCGGCTCCACGGGCAATTCGAAGGCGGTCGTGCTCACGCACGGCAACCTGCTCGCGTCGATGGCGGGCAAGAACGATCGCCAGCAGCTCACCCGCGCGGACGTCACGTTCAACTGGATTTCGTTCGATCACGTCGCCGCGCTGCTGGAAGCCCATCTGTTGCCGCTCTACGTCGGCGCGGTGCAGCTTCACGTCGAATCCGCGGCGATCCTGACCGATCCGCTCAGGTTCCTGCATCTCATCAGCCGCTATCGCGTCACGATGACGTTCTCGCCGAACTTTCTGTTCGGGCAACTGAACGCCGCGCTCGAATCGATGGGCGACGAAGCGTTCAACGCGTTGCGCCGCAAGCTGGATCTGTCGTCGCTGCGGCATGTCGTCTCGGGCGGCGAAGCGATCGTGGTCGCGACCGGGCAGCGCTTCCTCGATCTCCTCGCGCCGTGCGGGCTCGCTCGCGATGCGCTGTGGCCGGCCTTCGGCATGACCGAGACGTGCGCCGGCTCCGTGTATTCGCGTGAGTTTCCGCAAGGCGACGCCGGCCGCGAATTCGCGTCGCTCGGCCTGCCGGTTCTCGGGCTGCAGATGCGCATCGCGGACGACCGCAACAACGTGCTGCCGGACGGCGAGACGGGCGAGTTCCAGTTGCGCGGCCCGATGATCTTCCATCGCTATCACAACAACGCCGAAGCGACGCGCACGGCGTTCACCGACGACGGCTGGTTCCGCACCGGCGATCTCGGGCGCATCGAGCGCGGCCGGCTCTCGCTCGTCGGCCGCAGCAAGGACAGCATCATCGTCAACGGCGTCAACTACTTCAGCCACGAGCTGGAAACGACGCTCGAAGAGCTGGACGGCATCAAGCGCTCGTTCGTCGCGGCATTCCCGACGCGCGGCGCGGGCGACGAATCCGAGCAGCTCGTCGTGACGTTCACGCCGTCCTTTCCGCTCGACGACGAAGACGAGCTGTATCGGCTGATCATCGCGATCCGCAACAGCACGATCCTGCTGTGGGGCTTCCGGCCCGCACTGATCCTGCCGCTGCCGGAAGACGAATTTCCGAAGACGAGCCTCGGCAAGACCCAGCGCACCATCATGCGCAAGCGTCTCGAAGCGGGCGGCTACGACGGCTACAAGGCGTGCGCCGCGGATCTCGCGAACCGGCAGATGGGCGGCTACGTCGCGCCCGAGGGCGAGACCGAGGCGGCGGTCGCCGCGATCTTCGCGCAGATGTTCCAGGTCGAGCCCGACGCGATCAGCGCGACCGCGAGCTTCTTCGATCTCGGCGGCACCTCGCTCGACATCCTCAAGCTGAAGCGGCACGTGGAGCAGCGGCTCGCCGTTGTCGATCTGCCGATCGTGACGATTCTCCAGAATCCGACCGTGCGCGCGCTGGCCGCGCGTCTCGCGCCGGGCAAGCGCGTGACGGCGGGCGAATACGACCCGGTCGTGCCGCTCCAGCTCACGGGCGCCAAGACGCCGCTCTTCTGCGTGCATCCCGGCGTCGGCGAGGTGCTCGTGTTCGTCAATCTCGCGAAATACTTCGTCAACGAGCGCCCGTTCTACGCGCTGCGCGCGCGCGGCTTCAACGAAGGCGAGACGTACTTCTCCCGCTTCGACGAGATGGTGAACGTGTACGTCGATGCGATCCGCCGGCGGCAGCCGCACGGGCCATACGCGGTGGCCGGCTATTCGTACGGCGGCGCGGTCGCGTTCGAAATCGCGAAGGTGCTCGAATCGCAGGGCGAGCGCGTGGATTTCGTCGGCAGCTTCAACCTGCCGCCGCACATCAAGTACCGGATGGACGAGCTCGACGAAGTGGAGGGCGCGGTCAACCTCGCGTTCTTCCTGTCGCTGATCGACAAGCAGCAGTCGCTCACGTTGCCGTCGCAATTGCGCGCCGCGATGCCCGAGCAGGACCCGCTCGCGTACCTGATCGACAACGCGCCGCCCGGCCGGCTCGCCGAGCTCGACCTGGATCTGCCGAAGTTCCGCGCCTGGGCGGGGCTCGCGCAATCGCTGCTGACGCTGGGGCGTTCGTACGCGCCGTCCGGCGACGTGGCGTCGATGTCGATCTTCTATGCGATTCCGCTGCGCGGCACCAAGGAAGACTGGCTGAACAAGGAGCTGCGCCGGTGGGACGAGTTCACGCGTGCGCCGAATCGCTACATCGACGTGGCGGGCGAGCACTACACGCTGATGGGGCCGGCGCACGTCGCGACGTTCCAGGCGGTGCTGCGGGCCGAGCTCGACCGCGCGCTCGGCGGCAAATGACCGGCGTCTCATGTCACGGATGACCAAGGGGAGAGGCTCATGACTGTGTCAGGCAACGACAAGCGTGGCGACGCGAAGCAGACGCGAGCGAAGCGGAAGATCTTGATCACGGGCGCGACTGGCCAGGTCGCGCGGCCCGTCGCCGAAGCGCTGGCGGCGGAGGACGAAGTATGGGCGATCGGCCGCTTCGGCGACGCGAGCGTCGAGGACGCGTTGCGCGCGAAGGGCGTCAACACGCGGCGGTGGGACATGGAGCGCGACACGCTCGACGGCCTGCCCGACGACTTCACGCACGTGCTGCACGCCGCGGTCAGGCGCGGCGAGGACGGCGATTTCGAGAAGGCGATCGAAATCAACACGGTCGCCACCGGCCGCCTGATGACGCATTGCCGCCACGCCGAATCGTTCATCTACGTGTCGAGCGGCAGCCTGTACGCGCGGCAGGCGCTCGACCATCCGTATGCGGAGACGGACCCGCTGAACGGCGTCGCGCACTGGCTGCCCGCGTACCCGATCGTCAAGATCTCGTGCGAAGGCGTCGTACGCGCGTTCTCGGCCGTGCTCGGCCTGCCGGCCGTGATCGCGCGTCTGAACGTCGCGTACGGCCCGTACGGGCACGGCGGCGTGCCGGTGCTGCTGTACCGGCAACTGCTCGCCGGCAAGCCGATTCCGGTTCCGCGCGAAGGCCAGAACTGGGCGTCGCTGATCCACACCGACGATCTCGTCCGGCAGGTGCCGCTGCTGTGGGATGCGGCGAGCTCGCCCGCACTCGTGCTGAACTGGGGCGGCGACGATGCCGTCGGCATTCAGGACTGCATGCAGTACGTCGCGGACATCACGGGCGTCGACGCGCGTTTCGAGCGCGGCGACGTGACGCGCGAAACCTATGCGTTCGACAACACGAAGCGGCGCGCGCTGATCGGCGACTGCGGCGTGCACTGGAAGGAGGGCGTGCGCCGGACGATCGAAACGCACTTCCCCGGAGCGGTGAAGACGCACCCGGCCGTGCAGCCCTGACGCGCGACACAGGAGAAATAACCGATGTCGACCAACATGCAGACCGTGCGGGCCTCGTACGAGGCTTTCCATCGCCGCGACCTGCCCGGCGTGCTCGCGGCGCTCGCGCCGGACGTGCTGTGGACCCACCCGGACGGCATGGGCCCGTACGGGCTCGGCGGAACGAAGCGGGGCCACGACGAAGTGATCGCCTTCATCAGGCACGTGCCGACGCACATCGCCGAGATGCGGCTTGCGCCGGAGGAGTTCATCGAATCCGGCGACCGGATCGTCGTGCTCGGCACGCGCGGCGTCACCGCCGTCAACGGGCGCAGCGCGACGCTGAAGTTCGTGCACGTGTGGAAGTTCGTGAACGGCAAGGCGGTCACGTTCGAAGATCATTTCGACACGGCGGAAATGATCAAGCTGATCACGGCTTGATCGTCCCGGCTCGCGCGGGCGGCGGCGCGTGCCGTCGGCCCGCGTCGGTTCGCCGCGCGGCCGCGCGAGACCAGGGCGACGAGCACATTCCCATTTCGAAACAAGGAGAAGCTTCATGGCGAAAGTGGATGCGAGCCCGGCGCCGCACACCGCGATATTGCAGATGATCATCGGCAAATGGCACGCGCAGGCGCTGTACGTCGCGGCCGAGCTGGGCATTGCCGATCTGCTGGCGGAGAAGGAACGGACGGCGGCCGAGCTGGCCGCCGCGACGGACACTCATCCGGAAGCGCTATATCGCGTGCTGCGCGCACTCGGCGATCTGGGCGTTTTCGTCGAAGGGGACGGGCGGCGTTTCAGCAACAGCCCGCTCGGCGAAACGCTGCGGTGCGACGTGCCGGGCTCGATGCGCGGGTTCGCGCGCATGGCGGGCATGGACGTGGGCTGGAAGGCGTGGGGCGGGCTGCTCTACAGCGTGAAGACCGGCCGAAGCGCGTTCGAGCACGTCGTGGGCGGGCCGGGCTTCGAATACATCGATTCGCACCCGGAGGTCGCGCAGATCGTCAACGACGCGATGACGAGCGTCAGCGAACTCGAATCGCCGCCGGTGGCGCGCGCGTACGATTTCTCCGGAGCCCGAACGATCGTCGACGTCGGCGGCGGTCACGGCCTGCTGCTGGCGACGCTGCTCGCCGCGAATCCGCAGGCAAGAGGCGTGCTCTTCGAGCTGCCGCATGCTTGCGACGGCGCGCGGCGGCTGTTCGCGAAGCACGGGCTGACCGACAGGGTCGAGGTGGTCGCGGGCGACGCGAGCAAGTCGGTCGACGCGCAGGGCGACGTCTACGTGATGAAGCACGTCATCTGCGATTGGGACGACGAACAGGCGATCCGGATCATGACGAACTGCGCGGAAGCGATGCCGTCGGGAGGCAAGCTTCTGCTCGTGGAGGCCGTGCTCACGCCGCCCGGCGAGCCGCATTTCGCGAAGCTCCACGATCTGGAAATGCTCATCATGAGCTCGGGCGGGCATGCGCGCACGGCCGGCGACTACCGGCGGCTCTATGAGGCGGCCGGATTGTCGATGACGGCCGTTCATCCGACCGAAGGCATGCATAGCGTCATCGAGGGCGTCAAACGGTGACGTGGGCGGCAGGGCACGCCGATCGGCGGCGCGCCCTGCCTTGCCGCGCCGCGCCTTGCCTCGTCGCCGTGACGTCCGCCGACGAGGATTCGCGCCCGACGGCCGATGGCATGTTCACGCGCGCGCATCCGGCGCGCGGCGATCGACCGGATCGGGGCGGCGCCGCGCGCAGGCTCGGCGGCGAACGGCGATCGCCGGGCCCGACGCCGCGGACACAGCGTTCATGTCGCGCCGATTGGCCGCCGCGCGCACGGAAAGGAACGGGCGGCAACGATCGATGCGCGCGCGGCGCACGTTCGCCTTCGCGCGCGGCGCGTCGCGCGATGCATCGAAGCCGCCCGCCGCGCCGCGCGAGTTGCGCGAGTCGCGCCAATCCCGTCAAGTCACCTTGCCGCGCAGATAAGCCGACAGGTGTTCGGCTCCCGTCACGAGAAAGAACGTGATGATCAGCAGCAGCGACACGGTCTGATACTGGAACAGATTCATCGCGGTCAGCAGATGAAAGCCGATGCCGCCCGCGCCGACGAAGCCGAGCACGAGCGACGAACGCAGGTTCTCGTCGAAGCGGTACAGCGCGATGCCGAGCAGCGACGGCAGCACGCCCGGCACGACGGCATGCGTGAAGACCTGCAGGCGGCTCGCGCCCGTGAGCGTCAGCGCTTCGACAGGGCCCATGTCCATGTCCTCGATGACTTCCGAGAAAAGCCGCCCGAGCATGCCGACCGAATGCACGGCCAGCGCGAGCGCGCCCGGGAACGGGCCGAGGCCGACCGCCGTCACGAACAGCAACGCCCACACGAGATCCGGCACGACCCGCGTGACGCCGATCAGCGAGCGCGCGGCAAGGTACAGCGGCCGCGCCGGCGTGACGTTGGCGGCGGCGAGAATCGCGAGCGGAAACGCGAAGACGACGCCGCAGACGGTGCCGAACATCGCGACGTCCACCGTCTCGATCACCGCCCACAGGCTCGATTCGAGCTTGCCGAAGTCGGGCGGCATCGATCGCGACAGGATGTCGAGCATGCCGTGCACGCCGGTGACGAGATCCTGGGGGCGCGCCTCGACGACATAACAGGCCTGCGCGAACAGCGCGACGCCGAGCAGCGCCGCGACGAACAGGGCGGCGGGCCGCGCCTCGCGCGCGCCCGGCCGCGGCGCGCAGCGCACGCTGTGGTTCATCGTATGGCTCATTGCGGCTCCGATGCGTAGAGGCGGGCCACCCTCGCGGGATCGACGGACGCGGCGGCATCGTCGAACACGACCTCGCCCTGGCGCAGGCCGATCAATCGGTCCGCATAGCGTTGCGCGAGCGCCGGCTGATGCAGCACGCAGACGATAGCGATGCCGTCTTCGGACGTGAGCCGGCGCAGCAGCCGCATGACTTCCTCGGCCGCCTCGGGGTCGAGGCTCGCGAGCGGCTCGTCGGCGAGCAGCACCTGCGGCCGCTGCGCGAGCGCGCGGGCCACGGCGACGCGCTGCGCCTGACCGCCCGACAGCGTGCTCGCGCGCTGCCGGGCGAGATGCAGCAGGCCGACTTCGTCGAGGAAAGCGCGCGACGGCTCGACCTCGGCGCGCGGTACACGGCCGAACGCGGTTTCCCACGTGCGGTAGCGGCCGAGCGCGCCGGTGCACACGTTGGCGAGCACGCTGCGGCGCTTCACGAGGTTCGCATGCTGCGAGATCAGCGCGATCGGCAGTCTCGCCACGCGCAGCGTCTCGCCGGACAGGCCGGCGAGATTGCGGCCGGCGATTTCGATCGTGCCGCTCGTCGGCCGGTTGAGGCCCGCGACGCATTTCAGGAACGTCGACTTGCCGCAGCCGTTGCTGCCGAGGATCACGGCGAACTCGCCCGCGCGGACGGATAGATCCAGCTCGCGCAGCGCGAGATGCCCGTTCGGATAGCGCATCGACAAGCCGCGCACCGCGAGCTTCGTCTCTGCGCCGGACACGGCGCGCGGCGGCATCGCGGAAATGGGAGCGAACGACATGGGCGCGTGTCCGAGCGCATCGATGGAGGGCGTTCCGACAGGCAGGTTCATAGCTTGCTCAAGTCGATGTTCAGCATCGAAACGAGGCTGCGAATCACGTCATACGCAGCGTCCGTCTGCGGCGCGGTACGCAGCGCCGGCCCCAGCGCCGCGGCGATGAACTTCTGCGTGCCCGGCGACAGCTCGTGGAAATCCAGATTGCTCAGTACCTCGGTCAGTCTGGCCTTGACGTTCGCCGGCAGATCGCCGCGGATCGCGATCGGATCGATCGGAATCGGTTCGGACTGCCACAGTGTCACGAACGCTGCCGGGTCGTACTGATTGCTGAGCTTCGCGCTCGCGATTTGCGAGCTGTTCAGCTCGCCTGCCTTCACCTTGCGATTGCGCAGCGCCTCGTACGACGCGGTGTGACTGCCGGCGTAGAGCGCGCGCACGTCGGCGTGCGGATCGATGCCGGCTTTCTTCAGGCCGAATGCCGGGAACAGGTGCCCGGACGTGGACGCCGGGTCCGAATACGCGAACGATTGCCCCTTGACGTCCGCGAGCGTCTTGATGCCGGAGCCGGGCCACGTGACGATCGACGCGGTGTAGGTCGCGGCCCGGCCGTCCTTGCCGGCGAACGTCGCAACCGCTTCGGCGCGCGCGATCTTGTTGGCGAGCACGTAGCCGAGCGGACCGAATTCGGCGATGTCGAGCTTGCCCGCGCGCATCGCCTCGATCTCGGCGTTGTAGTTCGTCGCGATCGACAACTGCACCGGGCAACCGGTTTTCCTGGCGATCAGGTCCGCGATCTCCTTGTACGCGGGCTGCAGCAGCGCGGTGGCTTCGTAGGGAACGACGCCGAAGCGGATCGTGCCGCCGCTCGGGCACACGGGTTCGGCATGTGTCGCGCCGACCGAGACGCAGAGCGATGCGGCGGCCGCCGCGAGGATTGTCGAGAGTTTCAATTTGCGCTCCAAAGGATGCGGTGATCAGGGGCGAGCAATCGATGAAAGTTAGGGTGACTATCGATCCGGATTGGTTTGCCGTTCAGGATGACGAACCGACGAACCGACGAACCGACGAACCGACGAACCGACAAACCGACAAACCGACAAACCGACAAACCGACAAACCGACCGACGGCCGCGTTACTGCGCCGTAGTCGCTTCGCCGGACCGCAGCGCGCTCGTCAATCCGCCTGCGGCGGCGCGCTGCGGATACCGCGTGGAAAATACATGGCGGCCTGCGCTCCAGGTGTTCGTCACCACCGGCCAGCGCTCTTCGAACGACACCGACACGAGATCCGCCCGCGCGCCGAGCGCGATGCGGCCGCGATCGGCGAGGCCGCAGGCGTCTGCGGGATTGCGCGTGACGAGCGCGATCGCCGACGGCAGGTCGAGCTGCGCTTGATCGGCGGCGATGAACGCGGCCACGACGAGCGCCGACGGCTGATAGTCCGAACACAGACAGACGGATTTGCACGCGCGGATCGCGTCGATCGCGCGCATCGAGCCGCTCTGGCTCTTGCCCCGCAGCACGTTCGGCGCGCCGAAGAGCGCCGGCAGCCCGAGCTCGGCGGCCGCGCGGGCGGTTGCTTCGTTGGTCGGGAATTCGGTCATCCGCACGCCCAGGCGCTTCATCGCGGCGACGCGCGCGGCCGAATCGTCGTCGTGGCTCGCCGTCGGCACGCCGGTGCGCTGCGCGTGCGCGAGCAACGCCGACATCCGTTCGTTCGCGCCTGCCTGCGACGCGAGCTTCTCGGCCGCGATCGCATGCGCCGCGCCGCGCTCGATCCGGTGATTGCCCGTCAGATAATCGATGTACGCATCGAGCGTGCGGAACTGGCCCTGGCCCGGAGAGTGGTCCATCACCGACAGCAGGTCCACGACGCCTTCGTCGAGCAGCCGATGCAGCAACGGCGCGGCGGCCGCGTCGGTCACTTCGTAGCGGCAATGAATGCGGTTGTCGACGAGCCCGCTGCGTCGGAACGCGGCGACCGCGTGCACCAGCGCCTGCGCGGTGTCGTTGTCCCGCACGCCGGCGTCGGCGCTCGCGAACGAGATCGCGTGAAAAGGCGTGGTGATGCCCGCCGCCGCGTTGCGGCGATCGATTTGCGAGGCCGCGAAGTCGAGCGGGAACAGCACGCGCGCACGCGGCTCGGCTTCCTTTTCGATTGCGTCGCAGTGCAGATCGACGAGCCCCGGGATCAGCGTGTGCCCCGTTAGGTCCGCGTGCGCGGCGCCGCTTGCGCCGTCCGGCTCGATCGCGACAATGCGGCCATGCTCGACGAGGATCGCGCTGTCGTCGAGCACCGCGTCGGGCAGCACGACGCGCGCGCCCGTCAGATAAGTCCTGTTCGTCATGATCGGCTCCGGTGATCAGCCAGGTTGCGCGGCGTCGGCCGCGTTGCGTTGCGGCGGCTGCGACGGGGCTCGCGCGCCGGGCGAATGCGGTTGCGTTGCGGTGTCCGGCGCGTTCATGGCGAGCGTTCGCGTGCCGACTGCTTCGCGCACCGCGCGATCGTGAAAGATGCCGATCAGGCAGCGGCCGGCCGCGCACGCGTCGCGCATCAGCTCGATCACGATCGCGGCGTTCTCGACGTCGAGCGATGCGGTCGGTTCGTCGAGCAGCAGGATCGGCTGCTCGCCGATGAAGCCTCGCGCGATGTTCACGCGTTGCTGCTCGCCGCCTGAGAACGTCGCGGGCGGCAGATGCCACAGTCGGCCGGGTAGCCGCAACCGCTCGAGCAGCGCTGCGGCGCGCGCCTCGGCCTCCGGGCGGCTCGCGCCGCGCTGAAGCAGCGGCTCGGCGACGACGTGCAGCGCGCCGATGCGCGGAATCGCGCGCAGGAACTGGCTGACGTAGCCGATCGCGATTTGCCGCGCGTGCAGTACCGCCTGCTCCGACGCGCCGACGAGCTCGAGCCACGGCGCGTTCGCCGGGGCCGTCGCGCTCGCGGGCATGCGGATGCGGATGCTGCCTTCGGTCGGCAGATAGTTGCCGTACAGGCAGCGCAGCAGCGTGCTCTTGCCGGCCCCCGAGGGCCCGGACAGGATCAGGCAGTCGCCCGCGGCCGCGTCGAGATCGACGGAATCGAGCACGGGCAGGCGCACGCCGCCCTGGTTGTGCAGCGTGAACGTCTTGCCGAGCCCGCGCACGCTGATCATCGTGGTGGTGTCTGTCATGGTCAGTTTTGCAGCATCGAGGAGACGAGCAATTGCGTGTACGGGTGTTGCGGATCGTCGAGCACCTGATCGGTGAGCCCGCTCTCGACCACCTCGCCGCCCTGCATCACGAGCGTGCGGTGCGCGAGCAGCCGCGCGACCGCCAGATCGTGCGTGACGACGATCGCGGCGAGCCCCATTTCGTTGACGAGCTGGCGCAGCAGATCGAGCAGGCGGGCCTGCACGGAGACGTCGAGCGACGCCGTCGGCTCGTCCATGAAAACGAGGCGCGGGCGCGTGACCAGATTGCGCGCGATCTGCAGCCGCTGTTGCATGCCGCCCGAGAAGGTCGTCGGCGCGTCGTCGAGGCGGCCGACGTCGATCTCCATCTTGTCGAGCCATTGCGTGGCCGTCGCGCGCAGCTCGCCGTAATGGCGCTGCCCGATCGACATCAGGCGCTCCGCGATGTTGCCGCCCGCGCTGACCTGCATGCGCAGGCCGTCCCGCGCGTGCTGCCGGACGAAGCCCCAGTCGGTGCGCGCGAGCAGCCGCATGCGCGCGCCGGCGAGCGCCGCGAGATCGACGAGCCCCTGGCCCGGCAGATCGTAGTGAACGGAGCCGGACTGCGGCGCGATTTGCGCGGACAGCGCGTCGAGCAGCGTGGTCTTGCCCGAGCCGGATTCGCCGACGATGCAGAGCACTTCGCCCGGATGGAGCTCGAAGCTCACGTCGCGAAAGCCGTGAACGCCGTCCCAGGTCTTGGTCAGGCCGCGCACGGACAACAACGGGCGGGCGTTCATGCGGCGTCCTCCTTGGCTTGCTTCGCTTGCTGCGACGCGGTTCGCTCCGCGCAATATTCGCTGTCCGAACAAACGAACTCGCGCGTGCCCTGATCGTCGACGATGATCTCGTCGAGGTAGCTCTTGTCCGAGCCGCAGATCGCGCAGCGCTGTTCCCATTTCTCGACCGTGAACGGATGGTCATCGAAGTCGAGGCTCTTGACCGGCGTGTACGGCGGCACCGCGTACACGCGCTTCTCGCGCCCGGCGCCGAACAGCATCAGCGCCGGATTGCGGTCGAGTTTCGGGTTGTCGAACTTCGGGATCGGCGACGGACGCATCATGTAGCGTCCGTTGACGACCACCGGGTAGTCGTATGTCGTCGCGATGTGGCCGTATCGCGCGATGTCCTCGTAGAGCTGAACGTGCATCGCGCCGTATTCGGCGAGCGCGTGCATCGTCCGGGTTTCCTTCTCGCTCGATTCGAGCCAGCGCAGCGGCTCCGGAATCGGCACCTGGAACACGAGGATCTGGCCTTCGGCGAGCGGCGTTTCCGGCACGCGGTGGCGCGTCTGGACGATGGTGGCGTCGCGCGTGCGCTCGGTCGTCGCGACGCCGGCGACCCGGCCGAAGAAGCGGCGGATGTTGACCGCGTTGGTCGTGTCGTCGGAGCCCTGGTCGATCACCTTGAGCACGTCGTCTTCGCCGATGATCGATGCGCTCACCTGAATGCCGCCCGTGCCCCAGCCGTAGGGCAACGGCATCTCCCGGCTGCCGAACGGCACCTGATAGCCGGGGATCGCGACCGCCTTCAGCAGCGCGCGGCGCAGCATGCGCTTCGTCGCTTCGTCGAGGTAGCCGAAGTTGTAGTGCGGATCGCGTTCGACTTGCGTGTCTGTCGTCATGCCGATACTCCGTGAGGCGTCATCGCATCGGCGTCGGCGTTCGCGCTTGCGTTCGCGTCTTGCGCCTCGCGTGTTTTGCTCACGTCGCTCACGTCGCGCACTTCGCGTATCTCGTCGGCGCGCGGCGCGCACTCGGCCGAGCCGCCCGCGGCCGCGGCCGCGGCGTCTTCGTGCGCGCGTTGCGCGTTCAGCCGCCGCAGCAATTCGAGCTGCGCCTGGAAGTCGACGTGATGCGGCAGCTTCAGATGCTGCACGAAGCCCGACGCTTCGACGTTGTCGCTGTGGTAAAGAACGAATTCCTCGTCGTTAGCGGGCGACTCCGCGCTTTCGCCGAGCTCGACGGCGCGCATCGCGCGATCGACGAGCGCCATCGCCATCGCCTTGCGCTCGCTGTAGCCGAACGCGAGCCCGTATCCGCGCGTGAAGCATGGCGCGTGCGCAGCGTTGCCGCCGAAGTCGTTCACCATCTGGCACTCGGTGATGTCGATCTCGCCGACGGTGATCGTGAAGCCGAGCTCCGGCAGCTCTATTTCGACTTCGACGCTGCCGAAGCGGATCTCCGCGACGAACGGGTGCGTATTGCCGTAGCCGCGCTGGGTCGAATAGCCCATCGACAGCAGGAAGCCTTCGTCGGCGCGCGCGAGGTTCTGCAGGCGGGCCGCGCGATCGGCCGGGAGCTGCATCGCCTCGCGCGTCAGATCGACGGGAGCGGGGTCGCCCGGCGCGGGCGCGTCGCGTTCGATCAGGCCGTCGCGTTCGAGCAGCGCCGCGATGCCGGGCATGTTTCCGCACATCTGCGCGGGCATCGACGCGCGCTCCGCGCATGCTTCGCCATCCGAAGCGATGCAGCCGGGATGCGTGGCGGCCGGATCGCGCGCGGCTTCGAGCGAGAAGTCCAGAAGCCGCTGCGTGTAGTCGTAGGTCGGCCCGAGCAGTTGGCCGCCCGGCACGTCCTTGAACGTCGACGAGATCCGACGCGAAACCGCCATGCGGCCCGTGTCGATGGGCTCCGCGTACGCGAAGCGCGGCAGCGTGGTCCGGTACGCGCGCAGCAGGAAGATCGCCTCGATCAGATCGCCCGCCGCCTGCTTGATCGCGAGCGCGGCGAGACGGCGATCGTAGAGCGACCCTTCCGCCATCACGCGCGACACCGCGAGCGGCATCTGCGCGACGATCTGCCCGATCGTCAGCTCCGGAATCGACGGATCGCCGCGCCGGTATTCTTCGAGCATCCGGTACGACTGCAAGATGGCTTTTTCGCCGCCCTTGACCGCTACGTACATGTCAGTTCTCCACGACGATGGTGCGCGGCAGGCCGCAAAGCGCGTTGCCGCAGACGAGGAAGACGTCGACGCCGAGCGGAAACCGCTCGTGGTTGACGCGCCATTGCGCCCAGAAGCCGTCGGGCAGCCCCGCGACGGCCAGCGCCTGCTCGTCGAGGATGCCGGGGCCGCGCAGCGTCACCGCGTCGCCTTCGCCGAGCGCGGTCACTTCGATCAACAGCGTCGTCGAGCGGTCCGGGTAGGCCGGGTCGCCTTGCGCGCAATCCGCGAGCTTCGGCATCGCGCATGCGGCCGGCACCGCGGCGAACGTCGCGTGCGCGGGCGCCTTTGCAAACGTGCATGCGTTGTGAAAGCGCAGGAAGCGGCGAATCTCGTCGTCGGCCTCGGCGGGCAGCCACAGCGGCGCGTCCGCGTCGGCGAGCGTGAGCAACAGCGCCGTCATCGCGGGCGAGAGCCCTTCGGGGACGCCGCATGCGTGCTCGGCGCCGAGTGAACGGATGCGCCCCGGATGGGCGAGCGCGGCGAGCGCGGCGCGGAACGTCGATTGCGCGCCGCGCACCGGATCGGCGAATGCGGGCAGCAGGCCCGGCGATGCGGGGCGCGGCATCACGGCGGCGACGGCGGCGGTGTCGGTATCGAGCGTCATGTCATTCGTCTCCGCGCGACAGCGTGAAGAAATCGACGCGCGTGCGGCTCACGTCCGCCGCATGCCGGGCGCGCCGCGCGGCGCGCGATGCGGCGAGCGGCGCGACCACGCTTTCCCGGACGCGCGCATGCCACGCCGGCGACTGCATCAGCGCGTCGACGAGCGCCGCCTGCTCGGCGTGCCGCGCGCTGCGCCCTTGCACGTAGGCGATGCCGACCACGCCCTCCGGGAGAGACAGCGCGCACCGCGTGACCGTCATTTCGCCGAGATTGAAGCGCGCGCCGGTGCCGCCGGCGCGCCCCTGAACCATCGTCATGCCGATTTCCGGCGACCGAACCCAGCGATAGGCCGGCAGCTCGGCGCTGTCCGCGAGCGCGCGCATCGCGCGATCCAGCTCGTCCGATTCGGCGAGCGCGAGCACGCGCAGCCAGTCGGCGCGCAGCTGCTCGTCGGGTTTCGGGGCGGGGCGAATGTCGGGAGCGTTTCGCATTGCTTTCGGATTCTCCATGGTGCGTCGAGGTGTTCCCATGTTTGCCCGCAGCGCGCGGCCGCCGCCGTGACGGCTCGCCGGCGGATCGCCGCGCATCGGCATGCGACACCCGGCCGAAATCGTAGAAAATGTCTATACCAACTGGTTTAGACAAGTTGATTGGCGACCATTGCAGCAAAGTGCGGTGAAGGTTTCGTGACGGCCGCCGATGTGATCGAAAATGTTCGCCGTGTCGGGGAGGCGAGGCTTGCTCGCGTGGAATTGCATAGAATCGTCCGATCCGATATCGTCCCGAAGAACTTCCGACTCAAGAGTGCTCATGGAACGCCGTTCAGGTATCGCAGTATGGCGACAGATAGGTGAATCGCTGGCAGAGGAAATCCGGACCAATCGCTACATGCCGGGCACGTTACTGCCGTCCGTGTCGGATCTGGCCGCGCGTTACGACGTGAACCGCCACACGATCATGCGCGCGATCGCGGAACTCCAGCAGCACGGGCTCGTGCGCGTGGAGCGCGGCCGCGGCACTTTCGTCGAGTCGAGCATGCTTCAGTATCCGATCGGCAAACGCACGCGCTTCACCGAAACGCTGCGCCGGCAGGGCGTGCTGGGGTACGTGACGCTCGTCCAGTCCGACGTGATCAAGGACGCGGACATCGCGCGCCATCTGAAGCTGCCCCGCACGGCGAAGCTTTTGCACATTCGCGTGCTCGGCAAGGCCGAGAAAACGACGATCAGCCTTTCCGACAACTACTTCGAACAGAAGCGCTTCCCGGATTTCGCGGATATCCTGCGCGAGACGCATTCGATCTCCGCGGCGTACGCGCGCTACGGGATTGACGACTACGTCCGGCAATGGTCGAAGGTCACGGCGCATCTGCCGGAGCCGGACGTCGCGCGGCTGCTGGAGCAGTCGCGGCTGCGGCCGATTCTGCAAGTCGAGGCGCTGAATACGGACCTGAAGGGCGCGCCGCTGCAGTACACGCTGGGAAGCTTCGTCGGCGACGGCGTGGAGCTGCTGATCGGCGAGGAATGAGCGGCGAGCGCGCGAACGGATATGGCGTGCTCGTGCGTGGCGGATGGGTATCGAGTTCGGTGATTCGATAGGTTGTCTAGACTGGCCTATCTAGACATCGTGGTGTCATCGTCGCCCGCTAAACTGCCCCGCATGAGTCATTTGCTCAGCGAGGTGCCGCAGATGAAGGACGATTCGTTGACCACTGCAATCGCGCGCGGCGCCGACCGCACGGCATCCCGGCTGGCAGGCATCGTCGGCCGCCGGGTGCTGACGCGCTCCGGCATCGAGGCGGCGCGCATCGCCTTCGCGGGCGAACGCATCGCCGACGTGCATGCGGCGAGCCGCGACGATGCGCCGCCGTCCGCTGCCGATTTCCTGGACGCCGGCAATCTTCTGGTGCTGCCGGGCATCGTCGATCTGCACGGCGACGCGTTCGAGCGGGTCGTCATGCCGCGGCCGAACGTCAGCTTCGATTATCGCCACGCACTCTACGATACCGACAGGCAACTGCTCGCCAACGGCATCACGACCGAGTTCCATGGCGTGACGCTGTCGTGGGAGGGCGGATTGCGCGGCGCGGCGTACGCGGAGCGCATGTTCGACGCGCTGGCGCGCCACCGCGGCGTGCTCGGCGCGCATCACTACGTGCACCTGCGCTTCGAAGCGCACAACGTCGCCGACGTTGCGCTCGCCTGCGAATGGATTCGCGCCGGCCGCGTGCAGTTCGTCGCGCTCAACGATCACTTGCCCGAGATGGTCAAGCGCTTGGGCAATGCGCGCAAGCTCCAGCACTATGCGGACCGCGCGCAGTGCGACGTCGACGCATTCTGCGAGCGCGTTCGCGCCGCACAAGCGGCGGCGGATGCCGTGCCCGCGTCGGCGGCGCGGCTCGTTCGGGCCGCGCTCGACGCGGGATTGCGCGTGGCTTCGCATGACGATCCGAATCCGGAGGTGCGCCGCCGTCATCATGCGATGGGGTGCAGCATCGGCGAATTCCCGTTGACGGTGGAGACCGCGATGACCGCGCGCGAGCTCGGCGACGCGGTGGTGTTCGGCGCGCCGAACGTGGTGCGCGGCGGCAGCCACATGAATGCGCCGAGCGCCTCGGAGATGGTGAAGGCCGGGCTGTGCGACGTGCTGGCTTCGGACTACTACTATCCCGCGCCGATCGCGGCCGCGTTCGAGCTCGCGGCGCGCGGGGCGCTGCCGCTCGCGCACGCGTGGCGTCTGATCTCGTCGAATCCGGCGCGCGCGGCCGGCCTCGACGATCGCGGCGAACTCGACAGACATCTGCGCGCCGACGCGATTCTCGTCGACGACAGCGTGCCCGGCCTGCCGCGCGTGTGCGCGACGATCGTCGGCGGGCGCGTCGCGTACTCGACCGGCCAGTGGGCGATGCGCCCGGCGCGCGACGCCGTGCAGCTCGACGCGGCGTGACGGCGAGGCGAAGAATGCCCGTGAACGATGCCCGCTATGCCGTTTATCTGACGCCGGCCGAGCCGTGGAACGCGCTCGGCAGCCGCTGGCTCGGCCGCGATGCGTTGACCGGCGAACGAATCGAACGGAGCGCGGAGCTCGACGACGCACGTGTCGATGCGTGGACGAGCGGTCCGCGCACCTATGGTTTGCACGCGACGCTCAAGCCGCCGTTCCGGCTCGCCGCCGGCCGCTCGGCAGCCGAGCTCGACGTGGCTGTGCGCGCGCTCGCCGCGCGCATGCGGCCCTTCGCGCTTTCGTTGGAATGGCGGCCGTTGCGCGGCTTTCTCGCATGGCGCCCCGCCGATGAGTCCGTCGAGCGCGGGCCGCTGCAGGCGCTCGCGGACGCGTGCGTGCGCGAACTCGACGGCTTTCGCGCGCCGCAGCCCGCGACGGATGTCGAGCGCCGGCGCGCCGCGGGCCTCACGCCGCGCGAGGAAGCGCACCTCGTTCGCTGGGGATATCCGTACGTGTTCGACACGTTCGCGTTCCACATCACACTGACGAATCAACTGGATACGGCGTCGGCGGACGCCGCGACGAACGCGTTCGCGCGGCTCGCCGCGCGTCACGGGTGCGCCGCCGCGCTCGATGCCGTATCGATGAACGTGCGCGACGTGTCGATTTTCGTGCAGCCCGCGCCCGACCGGCCGTTCGTCGTCGCGCGCCATTACGGCTTCGACGGTTCGACGCGCGACGGCGCGGGCGCGGCGGCTCTGAAGGATCATCGATGAATGCGACGCAAGTGTCGCGACCGGGCGCGCTCGTCTATCTGACGGGCGCGTCGGGCAGCGGCAAGGACAGCGTGCTCGCGTGGATCGCCGCGCGGCTGACGGCGCGCGACCGGGTCCGCATCGCGCGCCGCTACATCACGCGCGACAGCGGTGCGACCGAGGCGTCGATCGCGCTGTCCGACGCGGAATTCGCGCGCCGCGCCGAGGACGGCCGCTTCGCGATGCACTGGCGCGGCCACGGCCTGTCGTATGGCGTCGGAATCGAGATCGACGCATGGATCGCATCGGGCGACGCCGTGATCGTCAACGGCTCGAGAGCCTATCTGCCGCACGCGAGCGCGCGCTATGCGCAACTGATCGCGGTCGAGCTCGTCGTGTCGACGGATATCCTCGCCGCGCGCCTGTTGCGGCGCGGCCGGGAGGACGCGGCGCGGATCGCCGCGCGCATCGAGCGCGCCCAGCAGGCATTCGCGGTGCCTGACGGCTGCACGATGATCCGGATTCCAAACGACACGACGATCGATGCCGCGGCGTCGGCGCTATTCGCGCTCGCACGCGCGGGCCATGCGCCCGACACGGCCCCGCGAAATGCGGCCCGGACGGCCGGCTCGACGCTTTTACCCGTTCGCGTATGAACGATTCACTTCGCCCGCCGCCGAAGATCGCGGAAACCGTCGTCAGCCCGAGTGCGCGGGTGCGCGACGCGTGCATCGGGCGGCGTTGCGAAATCCTGCACGACAGCGTCGTCGAATATGCGGCGCTCGGCGACTATTCGTACATCGGCGAACGATGCATGATCGCCGACGCCGAGATCGGCCGCTTCTGCGCGATTGCGGCGAACGTGCGCATCGGCGCGCCGAATCATCCGATGGAACGCGCGTCCCAACATCGCTTCACCTATTGCCCTGAGTATTACTTCGACGACACCGCGCGCGACGCCGCATTCTTCGGCGAGCGGCGCACCGATCGCGTCCTGATCGGCAACGACGTGTGGATCGGCCATGGCGTGATCGTGCTGCCGGGCGTGACGGTGGGCGACGGCGCGGTGCTGGCCGCGGGCGCGGTGGTGAGCCGCGACGTCGTGCCGTACGCCGTCGTCGGCGGCGTTCCGGCGCGGAAGATCCGCGATCGTTTCGCGCGCGACGTCGCGCGCAGGCTGCAAGCCATCGCGTGGTGGAACTGGCCGGACGAGGTGATACGCGAGCGGCTGGCGGATTTTCAGCACGGCGACGTCGACGCGTTCTGCGCTGCGTGGGGTTGAGCGGCGCGTTCTGCGACGATCGGCGCGCATTCGCCGAACGATTCGACGAGGCCGGTTCCGACGGCGCGACCGGCAACGGCGCGAGAGCCCCGGCAGGGCGCGCCGCGACGCCCGTTCAATCCCCCGATGAATGGGCGTCGAGCTGCGACGGAGTGATCCGGCCCGGTCGGCGGGGGGCGCCGATTGCTCGCGATCATCGGTCGCCTCGATGCGCGGGAGGCAATATGCGGTGCGACCCGCGCGCATCGCGGCGCCGTCCGGCAGTGCGCATCGCATGCCGCTACGATCGACGTCGATGCGCGCGACGGCGAGAGAAAATTCGCACGCTAGCGATTTGTGACCTCGGCCGCCGTCGCGGCGAGATGGGCGGGCGCGACGACGTTCCGGCCGAGCGTCTTCGCGCGATAAAGCGCGGCATCGGCGGCGGCGACGAGCGCTTGCGGCGTTTCGAACGGATTGCCGCTGCTTGCCGCATAGCCCGCGCTGACCGTCACGCAGCCGGGCTCCGTATCGGCGGCGAGGCGCAGGCGTTCGACGGCCTGCCGCGCTTGCTCCGCGATCGTCTGCGCGCCGTGTTCGTCCGTTCCGGGCAGCACGACGGCGAACTCCTCGCCTCCGTAGCGCGCGACGAAATCGGTCGGACGGTTCGCGACGCCGGACAGCGCGGCCGCGACGGCGGCGAGGCACGTGTCGCCTTGCAGATGACCGAACGTGTCGTTGTAGCGCTTGAAATGATCGACGTCGACCATCACGAGCGCGATCGGCAGATTGTGCCGATTCGCGTGGCGAAAGGTTTTTTCGAACTGCTCGTTGAAATAGCTGCGGTTGTACACCATCGTCAGCGCATCGTGCGACGCGGTTCGCACGAGCGATGCGTGCGCGTCGAAGAGCCGACGGTACAGCACGGTCACTTCCCATATGAGCACGCAAACCAGCACGCCCGGCGTGAACATGCTGAAGAGCCGCGCGACGTACCACCCGACGCTGAAGCGCGTGGTGCTCAACAGATTCAGGCTGGTGTCGGTGAAGCAAGCGAGCAGCACGACGACGAGCCAGACGTCGAGCGTCGTTCTCATGCGGCCGATGAACAGCGCGGCCGCGATCGAGCCGAGATTGATCGCCCAGACGACGCTCGCGGCGAGATTGGCGGCGAACAACGCGTTGTCGAGCGACGGATCGAACGGCCCGGGCAGATCGGCGTACAACGCGACGACGCCGAGCGCGATGCCGGATGCGGCCGGCACGCCGATCAACGCCGCCAGCCAGCGGCCGACGTGGCGCGTGCGGTCGAGCCGGTTCGCGAGCCGGTAGCGCGTCAGCAGCGCGATCACGACGAGCAGCGGGAAGCCCGCGTGCCAGAACATCCATATCCATGCCGCGCCGTAACGTCGCGCGCCGAGCAGGCCGGCCGGCGAGAAGACGCCCGGATACGCGAGCAGCTGGAGCGCCACCGTCGTCGCCGCGAACGCGTACGCGCCGGCGAGCGCACCGAGGACGGGGCGACGCATGACGGTGAACTGCGCGCCGAGAAGGAACGCGGCAATGATCGAAGTGGTGAACACCGTCAATGCGCACATCGGCAAGAACGGCGCGATCGCCGGCAGCCGCAGATTCGCGCTCGGCGCGGTGGCCGTGAGCGCGCCCAGCGTCATCAGCCCCATTGCTCCGGCCCCAAGCGTCTGCAAGCGAGACGGGCGTTGTATGAGAAAACCATCCATTGGATCTCCCGAACGCGAAAGCCGGCGCGTCCATCTGGTGGACGGCGAAACGAAGTGCGAAAAGCGGAACTGGAAGGCACCCCGTACGAATGAATTGAATGTTGACGACGCGGTCCGCCGCGACGTTGATTTACTTTAGTCCATTCGGGGTGCATCGTCATTCACGGTGGAGCCGCGCTGAAGCGGCGGGAGGGCAAGGGCATGCGATGGCTGTGCAGACACGCGCCGGTATCGCCGCCGTCGGTTCGCCGCATCGAATTTCGCGAACCGCCAGGGCCGAAAGCCGGCTTATCGCACGCGGTCGCTCGCGATGGGCCTGGTGTGATGAATCGCGTCGGGCATGCTCGTTTGAAAGTTTCGCGGCGCGCCGCGTGTCCGGCGCACGCTCGAATCCCGGCCCGGGGCGACCGATCGACGGGAATCCAAAACAATCCGGCGCGCCGACCGAGACGCTTGCCGACGGCGCTCGCCGATATGGCTCGCCGACGCGGCGATGGCTCGACGCGCGGGTTCCGCCCCGCTGCCGGCGTCAAGGGCAGGACCCCAAAACGGCGGATGAGCGAAATCGTCTTATCATTCGTGGATTGGGCGACGTTCGATCGAGATTGAAGAGAGACGTGCGCGACGTCTCAAACGTTCATTCGGTTTTTCTAGCGATGAGATTCGCCGTTTGCAAGCGCGGCCTCGAAGGCATGCGGAGCGCTCGCGACGGCACGTATCCGACGCAACGGCAACGAAGGAGAACGCCATGACTCGACGCTTCGATGCAATCATCATCGGCACCGGTCAATCCGGCCCGCCGCTCGCCGCCCGGTTGTCCGGCGCGGGCATGAAGGTGGCGGTCGTCGAGCGGGCGCGCTTCGGCGGCACCTGCGTGAACACCGGCTGCATTCCCACGAAGACGCTGATCGCGAGCGCATACGCGGCGCATCTCGCGCGGCGCGCGGACGAATACGGCGTCGCGATAGGCGGGCCGGTCACGGTCGACATGAAGAAAGTGAAGGCGCGCAAGGATCGGATCTCCGGGCGCTCGAACCACGGTGTCGAACAATGGGTGCGCGGCCTCGAGAACGGCACGGTCTATCAGGGGCATGCCCGTTTCGAGAGCGCGCGTTCGGTGCGCGTCGGCGACGAGCTGCTGGAAGCCGGCCGGATCTTCATCAACGTCGGCGGGCGGGCGCTGATTCCGCCGATGCCCGGACTCGAGCAGGTGCCCTATTTCACCAACTCGACGATGATGGACGTGGACTTCTTGCCCGAGCATCTGATCATCGTCGGCGGCAGCTACGTGGGGCTCGAGTTCGGTCAGATGTACCGCCGCTTCGGATCGCGCGTGACGATCGTCGAGAAAGGCGCGCGGCTGATCAGGCGCGAGGACGAGGACGTGTCGCAGGCGGTGCGGGACATTCTGGAGAGCGAAGGGATCGACGTACAGCTCGGTGCCGATTGCCTGAGCGTGCGGCGCGACGCGGGCAACGTGGTGATCGGGCTCGATTGCGCGGCCGGCGCGCGAGAAGCGACGGGCTCGCATCTGCTGCTCGCCGTCGGGCGCGTGCCGAATACCGACGATCTCGGGCTGGAGAAGGCCGGCGTCGAAACCGACGCGCACGGCTACGTCAACGTGGACGAGCAGTTGCGCACCAACGTGGAAGGCATCTGGGCGCTGGGCGACTGCAACGGTCGAGGCGGATTCACGCATACGTCTTACAACGACTACGAGATCGTCGCGGCCAATCTGCTCGACGACGATCCGCGCAAGGTGTCGGATCGCATCCCTGCCTATGCGATGTTCATCGATCCGCCGCTCGCCCGCGTGGGAATGACGCAGGACGAGGCGGCGCGTTCGGGGCGCCGGTTGCTGGTCGGCACGCGGCCGATGACGCGCGTCGGACGCGCGGTGGAAAAAGGCGAGAGCCTCGGTTTCATGAAAGTGATCGTCGACGCGGAGAGCCGCGCGATTCTCGGCGCGTCGATTCTCGGCGTGACGGGCGATGAAGTCGTGCATTCGCTGCTCGACGTGATGTATGCGAAAGCGCCGTACACGACGATCAGCCGCGCGATGCACATTCATCCGACCGTGTCGGAGCTGGTGCCGACGCTGCTACAGGATTTGCGTCCGCTGGCGTAGAGAAGGGGAGGGGACGCGCGTGCGGGCGCGGCGCCGCACGCGATCGCGTAATCGGATGATCGCGCGATCTCGAGTGATCAAGCGTTCGACTGCCGTTCAACGCCGATCGCTTCGCCATTTCCGGGTGCTGAAGCGAGATGTCGCGCACGGCGCGTGCGAACGCCGCCGTTCGGAAGTCGGAACCGGATTCGGCCGGGGCGCGCATGTCCGCTGCCGCGATCGAACGACGGACGAACCGGCGCGCGGCACGACGCGCCGCGCGAGCACGCGCCGGCGGCACGCCGGCCTCATTCAGGCATCCGTCGTACTGTCGCGCGCACCGCCGCCGCTCGCTCGGCCCGGAAGAATCAATGCGAGCTCCAGCCCTTGTAGCGCTTCGCGTTGTCGCGCGTGACGAGCGTCGGTTCGAGCAGGATCATCGCATTCGCGGGCTTGTGTCCGTTCATCACCCCATAGCCGACCGACACCGCCTTCTTCGCCATCGCGAACGGGTCCTGGCTCGACGACGCCTGCACCTGCGTGTCGCTCTGGAGCGCGGTTTCGATATCGGGTGCGCCGTCCACCGACGTGATCACGATGCCGGTGCGATGCAGTTGCTTCGCGGCGAGGTCGCTGCCGATCGCCTGCGGATCGTTGATCGCGAATACGCCGTCGACTTTCGGAAAGCGCGTCAGGTAGCCCTGCATTGCGTTCATTCCGCCTTCGCGCGAGCCCTTGCCGTCCTGGTCGCTCGACAGCAGCTTGAGGCCCGGATTCTTCGCGAGCACCGCCTTGCAGCCGTTCACGCGATCGATGACGGCCGACACTTGCGGGCCGTTCTCGATGATCACGTTGCCCTTGCCGTCGAGCTTCTTCGCGAGGTAGTCGCATGCGAGCTCGCCAGCCTTCACGTTGTTCGTCTGCACGGTCGCATCCGCGCCGGACGCCGCGACGTCGACCGCGATCACCGCGATGCCGGCCGCCTGCGCCCGGCGCACGGCGGGCTCGATCGCTTTCGGATCGGCGGCGTTCAGCAGGATCATGTCGACGTGGGCCGAGATGAAGTTGTCGATCTGCGTGAACTGCTTGTTCAGGTCGTAGTCGGCGGAGACCGCGGTGACTTTCGCGTTCGGATTGAGCTCCTTCGCCTGCGCCTGCGCGCCTTTCACGACGGTGACGAAGTACGGATTGCCGAGCGAGCCGACGGTGATGCCGATCGACTTGAGCGGCTTGTCGCCCGCGTGCGCGGCGCACGCCGCGAACGCGAGCGCGCACGCGGCGCCGGTCTGAACGAGCTTGTGTTTGATCTCCGACATGTCGTTGTCTCCGTATGGTCCGTGATGGAGGGCGCGCGCGAGGACCTGCGCGCGCGCCGCATGGCGTCTCGATGCGTCAGGTGCGGGCCGATTCGTGCTGGCGGTAGCGGTCGAGCGCGACCGCGCCGATGATCACGAGCCCCTTGATGATGTATTGCCAGATGTCGGACACGCCGAGCAGCACGAGGCCGTTCGACAGCACCGCGATGATCAGCGCGCCGATCAGCGTGCCGACGATCGAGCCGACGCCGCCGACGAAGCTCGTGCCGCCGAGGATCACCGCGGCGATCGCGTCGAGTTCGTACGACTGGCCCAGCTGCAAGCCGTTCGCCGCATAGAGCCGTGCGGCCGACATCAGCGCGCCCAGGCCGGCGAGCAGGCCCGAGCTCGCATAGACGAACAGCTCGATGCCGCGCACGTTGATGCCCGACAGCCGCGCGGCTTCCGGATTGCCGCCGACCGAGTAGATCCGCATGCCGAGCACCGTGCGGCGCAGGATGAACCACGAGATCGCGACGACGGCGAGCGCGATCACGATGAGCCACGGCACGCCGAGAATCGAGCCGTTGCCGATGAACGCGAACGGCAGTTGCGGATTGAAGATCGTCGTATCGTTGCCCATCAGGCGCGCGACGCCGCGCACGGCCGTCAGCGCACCGAGCGTGACGATGAAGGGCGGCAGGCGCAGGAACGAGATCAGCACGCCGTTGACGATGCCGAACGCGAGCCCCACGAGAAGCGCGGCGGGAATCCCGAGCCAGCCCCAGCCGGGAAGGTTCGACGCGATCAGCGACGCGACGGCGGCGGCCGCGAGCACCGAGCCGACCGACAGATCGATGCCGCCCGTTAGGATCACGAACGTCATGCCGGCGGCGAGCACGATGTTGATCGACGCCTGCTGCGTGACGATCGACAGGTTCTGCAGCGTGAAGAAGCCGTCGGTCATGAAGCCGAAGCCGACGCACAGGAGCACGAGAACGGGCAGCATGCCGGCCGTGCGCATCAGCGCCTGCATCCGCGCGCGGTGGTCGGCGGCGCGCCGCGGCGCGCGGTCCGGCGCCGCGCCGGCCGGCGCGGAGGCGATCTCGCTATGCTTCATCTGATGGGTCATGGCGATAACCTGAGGGTGAGAGGACAAGGCGACGGCGGCCGCTCAATGCGCGGCCGCCGTTTCGGTGCGTGAGCCGGTGGCGAGCGCGATGATCGCCTCCTGCGTGATCGGCGCGCCCGTGTGTCCGCCGAGCTCGCCGGCAATCGTGCCTTCACGCATCACGAGCACGCGGTCGGCCACGCCGATGATCTCCGGCAGCTCGCTCGAGATCACGATCACGCCGACGCCTGCGCGCGCGAGATCGTTGATGATCCGGTAGATCTCCGATTTCGCGCCGATGTCGACGCCGCGCGTCGGTTCGTCGAGGATCAGCACGCGCGGCTTCGTCTCGAGCAACCGCGACAGCAGCACTTTTTGCTGGTTGCCGCCCGACAGCGCGCCGACGTTGACGTTCGCGTGCGGCACGCGAATCGACAGCGCGGCGATCGCGTCGCGCGCGCGCTGCGCGCCGCGCGCGAGATCGAGCGCGCCGAGGCGCGCGTCTCGCCCGCAGACCGAGATGTTGATGTTGTCGCGCACGCTCATGTCGAGGAAGAGGCCCTGGCGCTTGCGATCCTCGGTCAGATAGACGAGCCCGGCGTCGATCGCGTCGCGCGGCGAATGCGCGCCGAAGCGCTGGCCGTCGAGCTTCACTTCGCCGCGCACGCGCGGCTCGGCACCGAACACGAGGCGCGCGAGCTCGGTGCGGCCCGCGCCGACAAGGCCCGCGATGCCGAGCACCTCGCCCGCGTGCAGATCGAGGCTGCAGCCGCGCACGCGGCCGCCGTCCGCGACGTCGCGCACCGACAGCAGCAGATTGCCGGGATCGTACGGCGCATGCGTTTTTTTGTAGAACCCCGAAATATCGCGGCCGACCATCATGCCGACGAGCCGCTCGGCCGACAGCGAATCGCGCTCGAGCGTGCCGACGTACGCGCCGTCGCGCAGCACCGACACGCGGTCGGAAAGCTCGTAGATCTCCGCCATCCGATGGCTGATGTAGATGATCGCGAGCCCTTCGGCGCGCAGTTGCCGAATCAGCCGGAACAGGTTCTCGGTCTCGCGCGACGACAGCGGCGTCGTCGGCTCGTCCATCACGAGAATGCGCGCCTTCGTGTGAACGGCGCGCGCGATCTCGACGAGCTGCTGCTCGGCGATCGACAGCGTGCCGACGAGCGTGTCCGGCCCGAAGTTCGCGCCGAGCCGTTCGAGCACGTCCCGGCAGCCGCGCGCCATCGCGGCGCGATCGATCGTGCCCCAGCGGTGGTTGCCGCGGCGCAGCTCGCGCCCGACGTAGATGTTCTCCGCGACGGTCAGATTCGGTGCGAGGCACAGCTCCTGGTAGATCACGGCGACGCCCGCATCGCGCGCGGCGAGCGGCCCGTCGACGGCGACGCGCGCGCCGTCGATCAGGATTTCGCCGCCGGGATCGGCCTGATACGCGCCCGACAGAATCTTGATGAGCGTCGATTTGCCGGCGCCGTTTTCGCCCATCAGCGAATGAATCTCGCCCGCATGCACGGCGAGGCTCACGTCGGCAAGCGCACGCACGGCGGGGAACGTCTTGCTGATGCCGCGCATCTCGAGCAGCGGGCGCGACGGTTCAGAACGCCGCATATCTGGCCTCCTGCGATTCCACGCCGGCGCCTCGGAGGATGCCGGCGCGCGGGGAGAAGTTGAAGAACATCGGTAGCGTCGCGGCACCGATCGCGCCGGCGTCCGGGCCGAACGAGCCGCGCACCAGCGCGGGTGTGCCGCGCGCTTCCGGCGCGAGCGCCGCTAGCGCGGCGTGCAGGCGCGCGATCAGTGTGCCGATCAAACCCGCGTCGATGTCGGCGTCGAGCACGACGACGGGTGATTCGAGCACGGCGAGCGCCGCGCGCAGCGCGGGCGCGAGCGCGTCGACGCAATCGTCGATCCATTCGTCGACGGCCTTCGCCCCGCGCGCGATGCAAGCTTCGAGATCCGCGCGGCTCTCGACTTTTTCGCCGCAGTAGCGCAGATGCCGGACGAGCCCGTTGAGCGACGCGCGCGTGATCAGGATGTCCCATGCGCCGCGCGGCTTCGGCACCGAAGGCAGGCGGCTCGGCGGCACCGGCATCATCGCGAAGTCGCCCGCGTTGCCGGTGACGCCGCGCAGGCAGTCGCCGTCGATCGCGATGCCGCCGCCGATCGCGGGGCCGAGGAACAGGTAGACGAAATCGTCGCGTTGCCGTCCGCAGCCGTAGAACAGCTCGGCGATCGCGGCGGCGTTGCCGTCGTTTTCGCTGAAGACGGGCAGCGCGATCGCGCGATCGAGCTCGCGCGCGAAATCGACTTCGGCCCACGCGCCGAACGCATCGGCGGGCAGGTCGATCTCGCGCAGCCAACTGCCGAGGTTGTACGGCTGCGCGACGCCGACGCCCGCGAGCCGCTCGCGCTCGTGCGGAGCAAGTAGCCGCTGCATCGCGGCGACGTCCTGCTTGACGATCTCGAGCACCGTGGCGGGCGGCGGGAGCAGCGTGTCGTGCGAGCGGCGGCCGATCACGTCGCCGGCGAAGTTGACGAGCGCCGTCTCGATGCGCATCCGGTCGAGGCGCACGCCGATCCCGAATGCGCCGCGCGGGTCGAGCCGGATCAGCGACGCGGGCTGGCCGCGCTGGCCTTCGGCGCGGCGGCCGGCGAACTCGATGAGCTTTGCTTCGGCAAGCGAAGCGATGATGCTGCCGACCGCGGTGCCCGTCAGATTGGCGAGCCGCGCGAGATCGGCCTTCGACGCGCTGCCCGCGCGCCGGAGCGCCCTCAGCAGAAGGCGCTCGTTGTAGCGGCGCACGTTGGCCGAGTTGCTGCCCTGGCCGATATGCGGACTCCTCATGATTTCTCCTCCGGGTTGGCACGGTTCGCCCGAGGTTAAATAAATCAGCTTGATTTATTTAACCTCGGGATGTCGGGCGTGTCTGCCTAGGGAAATCCCGAGGGTTGATGCGGGGAGGTCAGGAAATGGCGGCGAGCGATGATGGTTCGCCTTCAGTCGTGCGTTCGGGCGTGGTCGAGCGATGCGCGCGAGCGCGCGTGACCGCCGAGCGAATCGGCGATGCCTTGCTCGCATGCGCGGATGGCGTGTCGCCGGTGGTGCTGCGTTTGATTGGGTATCCGAAACGAATGAGCGAGCGAGCGCGTCGAATGAAGCCGTGCATGAGACCGCGAACGCGGCGGTATAGCCCGGCCTTTCGATTCGCGCGCCGAAAGGCGCTCGGCGCGCCGGCGCGAATGCGATCGTGCGGACTGCTGCGTGCGTTGCGTGCGTTGCGGCGCGCGATCGTTCGGCTGCCCGCCGATCCGGCGTGCAAGCCGGATCGGCGGGCAGCCCGTGCGCCGTCATGCGGCGTTCAGGCCGATCGCGTCGCCATCACGGCGAAGCCGACGCCGGCGGCCGCAGTGGCTGTGCGCCCGGCACGTCGGGCGCGCCGCGCTGCGCTTCGACGGGCGCCTGTGTCGCCGCCGGGTCCGGATTCCAGCTCGTTCCGCCCGGCTTGACCTTCGGCGGCGGCAGCGCCTTCGCGAGCGGGCGGCTCGGCGGCGCGGGCGGAGGCGGCGGCGCGGGCTGCGCCCGATCGGGCGCGGCCGCCGCCGAAGCGGGCATCGCGGCGGCCGCGGCCGCCGAATTCCGATTCGACAGCAGTCCGTAACGCCAGCCCGCCGCGGCCAAGCCCAGCAGCGCCGCCGCGGCGAGCGCCAGCCAGCTTGCGCGCGACATCACCAGTTCACCTGATCGTTCAGCGTCAGCGTGCCGCTCGCGGGCGTCTGCAGCTGGCGATTGCCGGACCAGTTCTCCCACGTCACGCTGCCGTCGGCGTTCTTGCGGTAGTACTTGTACTGGATCGCCTGAGCGGCCGGCATGTTGACGGTGTTGCTCCACACGGGGTAATTGGCCGGGTCGACGGGAATGCCGAGATCGGTATTCCAGTTGCCGAGCGCGGCGGCGTTGCCCGTCACGTACATTTGCTGGCCGGGCTGCGTGCCGGCGTTGACGTTGACCGACACCGACACCTGCCCGCTCTGCAGCGGCGCGACGCAGTTGTTGTAGCGCGCGCAGACGACCGACGGAATGTCGACGATGCGGCCCGCCTGGATGGACGCGAGCAGGCTGATGTACTCGCCCATCGCCCAGTTCAGCGGCGCCATCGACTTGGTCGGCTGGCCCGGCGCGTAGCCCGCGGGCGTCGTCACCGCCCAGCCGTCGGGCAGCGTCGTCGAATTCGACCACACCTGTTCCGGCAGGAAGCCTTCGGGCGTCGTCAGCTGCTTGAGCGTCGAGAAGTACGCGCTGCCCGCGTTGCCGCTGCCTTGGCGCGCGATCTCGTACATGCCGCGCTCGGCGGTGAAGATCGGCCACAGGCGGCCGGCGCCGGTGCCGTCGAAGTCGCTGCCGTCGTTGTGCTCGCCATAGCCGTCGAAGTTGTAGCGGAACCACGCGTTGGGCGACAGCGCCGGTGCGTTCGGCAGGCTCAGCGACTGGCCGAGCACGCTGTCGTAGACCGAGATCGTGTTCACGACGGTCGGATCGGTCGCGCGCTTGACGCCCATCCGGACAAGCTCGAAGAAGCCGCCGTCGACGACGCGCCGCGCGTCGTGGCTGCCGCCGCCGTTCTTGATCGTCAGCGTTTGCGTCGCGTCCGGGCCCGCGGTGGGCGCGAAGCTCGCGCGATCGGTGCCGGTGCCCGAGCGGCCCGCCGGGTTGATGCGGATGTAGTAGCTGCCGCTGCCGAACGAGCCCGTCGACGTGTACGTCCACGCCGCGACGTTCTCCTGCCAGTAGTCGGCCGCCGCGAGATAGCGCGCGGCGCTCGTCGTGTCGCCGTTCTGCGTCGCGATGTCGGCCGCCGTGACGAGGCCGGCGATCTCGGCCGCGATCGTCGACGGCGAGTAGCCGGAGTTCTCCTCCCAGCGCTCCTGATACGTCCACGGGCCGGTGTTGACGATGTAATCGGCGGTGAGCTTGATCTTCGACCACAACGGATTGAACACGCTCGGGCCGAGGCGCCACGCGAGGATGATCGGCATCGCCTGCTCGTCCATCTGCGTGCCTTGCCAGTACGGCCAGCCGCTCACCCACGCGTTCTGCGGGAAGCGCCCGGCGCGGCTGTAGCCCTGCGAGCAGCCGGACGCGTTGTATTCGGCGGTGCCGCAGTCGCTCGTCTGTTGCAGCGTGTTGAACAGATAGTTGACGACGCTCGTCGCGGTGGACGTGTCGCCCGCCGTCGTCAGCGCGTTCGCGAACTTGAACAGATCGCGCGGCCACACGAGGTGATAGCCGCCCGCGTTCGCATCGCCCTGCGTTTCGCCCCACGGCGTGCCGATGCCGGCGATCATCGCGCCGTTGCTCTTGTCATGCATCGTCTTGAGCGTCATCGCGGCGAGGTAGTACGCGTCGTCCGCGGCGCCGTTCTGCGACGACAGGCCCGCCGCGTAGTTGTGCCACGCGGTGTCGTACTGCTGCTGCTCGCCGGCGAGATCGCTGCCGAGCACGGTGTTCGCGTCGCCGAGCGCCTGGTCCTGCGTGCTGCCGAAGCCGAGCACGACGTCGAACGACACGCTCGTCGCGCTCGGATCGCCGAGATCGATCCAGCCCATCTGCGCGACGTTGCCGTTGGTGGCGGACGTGAACGTCCAGTCCATCGTCTTGTCGGCGGTGCCGCCGAGCAGGTCGGTCCAGCCGTCGCTTTGCCCGACGAAGCCGTTCGACGTCATGCCCACGCCGTTGACGACCTTCCACGGACGGCTCGTCACGAGCGCCGAGTACCGGCTGTCGTGATTCGCGACGAGCGCGTTGCCGCCGGTGCCGGACACTGTCTGGGCGGTGTTGTTGCTGCCCGCGTTGTCGAGGTACGGTTTGGACAGCATGTAGAGATTGAAGTCGCCGACCTTGTGGCCGTTGAGCGCGGTGAACGTGACGCGCTGCACGATCGCGTTGTAGTTCGGATCGGCGAAGATGATCTTGCTGATCCGCCAGTTGTGCGAACTATTGCTGGTCGTCACTTGCCAGCTCATCGTGCGCGTGTCGGTTTGCGCGGCCGAGTAGGCCTGCAGCTTTTCTTCGTCGACGAAGGTCTTGCCGCTGTCGCCGACGAGGAACTGCAAGTCGACGGACTCGGGCGTGTCGAGTACCGGGTAGTAGACCTCCGAGAGGATGCCGCGATAGCCGGTGAAGTAGACCCGCGATGCGCCGCTGACCGCCGTGCCGAGGAACGATTTGGCCGACGGGCCTCGCACGGGCGTCGCGCCGGGCGAGCCGAATGCTTCGGTGGCCGAAACGGACGCGGGTAAAGCGGCCGCGCCCGTCAGCGCGGCCAGACTGCCAACCAGCACTGCCTGTTTGAATCCGAAGTGCTTTGCCGACATTTTTTTCGTCTCCGTTATGGATATTTGTGGTGTCGTTCTTTGTAGCAAAACAACACGCGCTGTATCTCACGCGGAGGAGAAAGAGTCAATATTGTCAATGTCTTGTAGTCGACTATGTACTGATACTACATCCGCTGAACTGTGCGGTAGCGCACACTGGTGGTGGCGCGACGCGCGGACGACGATCCGCGCCGGAGCATGTCGGTACTTTAGGAGGGCGGCGACGAAACGCAGGCCGACGGCAGTCCGGATTCGCCGCGCGCGCCGCGCGCTCGACGTCAATCGAGCGGCTTGCCCGCCTTGTCGTCCATCGAGCGTAGCGCGATCAACGTCAGCACGCCGCAGCCGATCGCGTACCACGCGGGCGCGTTCGCGTTGCCCGTCGCGGCGATCAGCCACGTGACGAAGAATTGCGCGAAGCCGCCGAAGATCGCGACGCCGACGCTGTAGACGAGCGCGCCGCCCGTCGCGCGAACCGCGCGCGGGAACAGTTCGCCGAGCATCGCGCTCATCGCGCCGACGTTGATCGCGTGCACGGCCGCGAGCGCCGCGATGATCGTCAGCAGCGAGACCGCGCCGGGCCAGCGGTTCAGCGCGACGAACGCCGGATAGATCGCGAGCATCAAGGCGATGCGCGTCCACCAGACGATCCGGTTGCGTCCGTAGCGATCCGACAGATGGCCGCCGATCGGCGTCACGATCGCGAGAATCGCGCCGGCGACGCAGCCTGCCGTCATCGACAGCCAGCCCGGCAGATGCAGCACCTGCACGCCGTAGATCGCCATGTAGAACACGATGATGTAGTGGATCGACGTGCCGCCGATCGTGATGCCGAGGCCGGCGAGCACGGCTTTGCCGTGGTGGCGCAGCACGTCGGCGAGCGGCAGCGACGCGGCGCTTCCGTGCGCTGCGGATGCGGCGGCATGCGCCGCGGCCGGCGCTTCGTCGACTGTGCGCCGCAGCCAGTAGCCGAGCGGCACGAACAGCGTGCCGATGACGAACGGGACGCGCCAGCCCCAGCTTTCGAGTTGCGCGGCGCTCAACGTCGACGTCAGCAGGACGCCCGTCAGCGCGCCGGCGAGCGCCGCGAGCCCCTGGCTCGAGAACTGGAACGATGCGTAGAAGCCGCGTTGCCCGGGCGGCGCCTGCTCGAGCAGCAGCGTGGTCGACGCGCCGACTTCGCCGCCCGACGCGAATCCTTGCAGCAGTCGCGCGGCGACGAGCAGCAGCGGCGCGGCGACGCCGATCTGCGCAAAGGTCGGCGCGACGGCGATCGTCGCGGTGCCGAGCGCCATGATGAGAAGCGTGGCGATCATCGCGCGCTTGCGGCCGACGCGGTCCGCGTAGATGCCGATCACGAGGCCGCCGAGCGGGCGCGTGAAGAACCCGACGCCGAAGCTCGCGACCGCGAGCATCAGTTGTCCGAACGACGAGTGAACCGGGAAGAACAGCTTGCCGATCAGGATCGCGAAGAAACTGTAGACGGTGAAGTCGTAGAATTCGAGCGCGTTGCCGACCGCGGCCGCGGCGATCAGGCGCCGCCTCTTCGCGGCGAGGCGTGCGTCGGCCGGCATGCCGGCGAAGTCGAGAGCGGTTGTTTCCATGTGATCCCCGAGGAGCGCGAGACGGCGTGGCGAGAAGGCGTCAGGCGGCGAGCCAGGCTTCGGTCAATCGAACCCAGTAGCTCGCGCCGATCGCGAGAATGTCGTCGTTGAAGTCGTAGCCGGGGTTGTGCACCATGCAGCCGCCCTTGCTGCCGACGCCGTTGCCGATGAACGCATAGCAGCCGGGGCGCGCTTCGAGCATGTACGCGAAATCCTCGCTGCCCATCAGCGGCGCGGCGTCCGCCTCGATCCGCTCCGCGCCGAGCATCCTGCGCGCGACGTCGACGGCGAACGCGGTGGGCTCGGGATGATTGACGAGCACCGGATAACCATAGTCGTACTGAACGTCTGCTGCGATGCCGAAGCTTTCCGCCTGGCCCTTCACGAGCGCCTCGATGCGATGCGCGAGCCGTTCGCGGACGTCGGCGTTCAGCGCGCGCACCGACAGCTTCATCACGACCGTCTCGGGGATGACGTTGAACGTCTCGCCCGCCTGTACGCTGCCCACGGTGATCACCGCTGCCTGCTGCGCATCGATTTCGCGTGCGACGATCGTCTGCAGCGCGACCATGATGCTGCCCGCCGCCGACATCGGGTCGCGCGCGAAATGCGGCATTGCGCCGTGGCCGCCCACGCCGCGCAGCGTGATCGTCACGCGGTCGGACGACGCCATCGCGGCACCCGCGCGGAACGCCATGTCGCCCGCCGCGCGGCCGGGCATGTTGTGGATCGCGAAGATCGCGTCGCACGGAAAGCGCTCGAAGAGGCCCTCGTCCATCATCGCCTTCGCGCCGCCGAAGTTCTCTTCGGCGGGCTGGAAGATGAGGTTCAGCGTGCCGGAGAACCGGCGCGTCGCGGCGAGGTGGCGCGCCGCGCACAGCAGCATCGCGGTATGGCCGTCGTGCCCGCACGCATGCATTTTGTTCGCGTGGCGGCTCGCGTACGGCAGGCCCGTCGCTTCGGCGATCGGCAGCGCGTCCATGTCGGCGCGCAGGCCGAGCGTGCGCGCACCTTGTTTTTCGCGCAGCACGCCGACGACGCCCGTCTTGCCGAGCCCACGATGCACATCGTAGCCCCAGCCGGCGAGCAGCTCGGCGACCAGGTCGCTCGTCAGCGCTTCTTCGAACGCGAGCTCGGGGTGTGCGTGGATTCGGCGGCGCACGTCGATCAGATCGGGCGCGATCGCGGCGATGCCGGGGATGACGGGATTCTTGGGTGTGTCGGAATGCATGCTGTTTCCTCGTGGGGCGTGAGTGCGCGCTTGTGCGGACATGTTGACGAAGCATATGAATTTTTTTTGCGCACCATAAGCTGATAAATTGCGTCGGTGCTCACCGCCGGTTGCCTCTAGGGAACACCCTGATTCGCCGCGGCGCAGCCGATGAACGGCCTCTTCGAACCGCGCGTTTCATATGAAATATCACCAGTTGAAAGCGTTCGTCGCCGTCGCCGACGAGGGCAGCATTCGCGCGGCCGCGCGCCGGCTGAACGTGTCGCCGGCCGCGTTGACGAAAGCGGTCAAGGAACTGGAGCTCGCGCTCGGCGTGTCGCTCGTCGTGCGTACGGCGCGCGGCGTGCAGCTCACCGGGTTCGGTCAGCAGCTTCAGGTGCGCGCGCGCCTCATCGTCGCCGAGATGCAGCGGGCGCGCGACGATATCGAACAGGCGCAAGGCGCGACGACAGGCGCGGTCGCGGCCGCCATCACGCCGGCCGCCGCGGTGACGATCCTGCCCGACGCGTTTCGCGCGTTTCGTCGGCGCTTCCCGGTTGCGCGCGTGAGCATTGTCGAAGGGTTTCCCGGCGTCGCGCTGCCGAAGCTGCACGACGGGTCGCTCGATTTCGCGGTGGCAGTGGTGGTGCCGGAACTGCTCGCGGCGGAATTCGATCACTCGGAGCTGTATGCGAGCCGGCACGTGATCGTCGCGCGCAAAGGGCATCCGCTTGCATCGGCGACGTCGCTCGCCGATCTCGTCGATGCGGACTGGCTGATGAATCCGTCGCCCGAGAGCTCGACGCAGTTGATGTTCAATTGCTTTACCGAGCACGGCTTGCCGGCGCCGATGCGCGTCGTCGAGTGCCCGAGCTATGCGATCGCGCACTGCCTTATTCAGGGCTCCGATCTGATTGCGTCGATGCCCGAGCAACTGCTCGACGTCGAATGGTCGCGCGGCCACGTCGCGGTGCTGCCGATACGCGAGGTGCTTCCGGCCGCGTCCGTGCAGTTGGTGACGCGCCGCGACAGCCCGCTGACGCCGGCGGCGGCGATGCTCGTCGATTGCATGCGCGACGCGGCGCGGCGGCATGGGTTGCGTTGACGTTTGAGACGCGCGGCGAGGTTCGCCTTGGGTGTCGTGTCGATCGATGGGCGCCGTTTTACGTCGTGCCGCTTGTTTTGCGGGCTGCGCGAACGATGCGTTCGTGGCTGATCGATCGACGTACCCGACCTATCCGCCCAGATCCATCCAGGCCTGTCACGTTTCATCGAGAACCGTCCGGACGCAACGGATGGGCGTGCCGCGTTTCTTGTCGATCGGGGCCGCTTCCGGGATCGCGGCCGCGTGCTTCGCGGCACGTGCCGCGCGTTACGCGAGCGTCGGATAACCGAGCGCGATCGCGTCGCGCGCGAATCGCTCGATTTCCGCGTATGCGTCGGGCGCGAGCCGCTCGAAGCCGCGCAGCCGTAACGCGCGCGCGCGCTCGGGGTCGAGCGCCGCCGCCGCATCGAGCGCGTCGCGCAGCGCGGCGACGCGTTCCCCGGCAAGCGTGCGCGACGCGATGAACGGCAGGCCCGGCGCGGACGCCGTCGCGCCGATGATTCGTACGCGACGCAGCAACGCCGGCAGCGCGTCGCGCACGTATGCGAGCGTCACGCAATCGATCGCGGCGAGATCCGCGTCGCCCGCATCGAGCGCGCGCAGCGCATCCAGATGCGAGCCGGTGCGAGCGAGCGTCGAGAAGAAGCGCGCGTCGCGCGCGTGCGGCGCGACGGCGTGACGTAGCGCATTCATTCCGCTGTGCGAATCGTCTCCGTTGTACGCGGCGCGCAGGCCGCGGCATGCGGCGAGCGTCGTCGCGCCGCGCGCGTGCGCATCGGCCGATACGACGAGCATGCTTCGATAGCGTGCGCCGTCGCATCCGTCGGCGTCGAAGACGGGGGTCGCGATCAGATGAACCGCATCGGCGACGCCGAGCATCCGATACGGATAGCCGCACGTTTGCGACAGCAGCAGATCGCCGCGGCGCCACATCGGCAGCAATTCGCCGAAGGGTTCGCCGGAAGGCTCGCCGAGCAGCGCGACGCCGGCCGGGCCGCCCGCGCGCGCGAACGCGCGCAGCGCATCGCGCAGCAGCGCGCGCCACAGCGCGGCGTGCCGCGGCGTCACGTTGTACATCGGCAGTCCGGCGATCCATCGGGTCATGCGGATATTCTACGGATTTCCGGGCCTCCGGCGGGCATGCGTGCGTTTGCCCGAGCCGCGAATCGCGCGCCGCCTGGCGCACGCCGGCGGCGGAACCGTTTCGCCGCTTCTTTCTCGATTTCGCCACATCGATCGCGAGCCGCGCCGCATAAGCAAATGCGAATCCATTGGTTGGTCCGGCGGCCGCGATTGGTTACGGTGCACGTTCCGCCGCGCGTCGCGCGCGACGACGTCGCCGTCTGCGCGCCTGTCGACGTTCGGCCTTAGTCACCACCAAGAACATGGCCGAATATTTCGATGTAGATCATGCGCGCGAGATCCGGGCGCTCGGCGAACGTTTCGCCGCACGCACCGAATGGCCGACCTGGCTGTTGATCTTCGTCGTCTACGGCGGCTGGCTCGGCGTGCTGCTTTGCGTGCGCGCCGGATCGCTGCCGCTCGCGGCGGCGACGCCGCTGCTGATCGCGCTGTGCGCATGGCACATGTCGTTGCAGCACGAACTGCTGCACGGCCATCCGACGCGCTCCGCGCGCGTGAACAAGCTGCTCGGCTATCCGCCGCTGGCGGTCTGGTATCCGTACACGCTGTATCGCGACACGCATCTCGAGCATCATCGCGACGAAGATCTGACGGTGCCGGGCGTCGATCCCGAAAGCAACTACGTGCCGCGTGCGCAGTGGGCGCGGCTGCCGCGATGGCGGCGTGCGCTCTTGCGCGCGCGCAAGAGCTTCGTCGGGCGGCTTGTCGTCGGGCCGCCCGCGAGCGTCGCCGCGATGGGCGCGCACACGCTGCGCGCATGGCGCGGCGGCGACTGGCGCCATGCGCCGATGTGGGCCGCGCACGTCGCGTCGGTCGCGGCGCTGCTCGCCTGGCTGCAATCGTCGATCGGCGTGCCGTGGTGGTATTACCTGCTCGCGATCACGTGGCCCGCGCAGTCGCTCGCGATGATTCGTTCGTTGTACGAGCATCGCGCGGCCGCGCATCCGAAGGCGCGCATCGCGATCAACGAGGCGGGCCTCGCGATGCGCCTTCTGTTTCTGAACAACAACTACCATCTCGTTCATCACGATCTGCCGAAACTGCCGTGGTATCACCTGCCGCGCGCGTACCGGATGCGGCGCGAAGCGTATGCGCGCAAATGCGGCGGCTTCGTGATTCGCGGCGGCTATTGGGAACTGTTGAAGCGCCACGCGTGGCGCGAAACCGATTCGCCCGTGCATCCGTTCGCGCAAGACGGCGAGCCGGTGTCGGCGAAACGCGGCTCGCGCGTCGCGGTGATCGACGATTGCGTTCAGATCGGCGGTTGACGGGGGCTTGAAGAACGGCCGCGCGATGCGCCGATGCGCCGGCCGGCGAGCGGCGATGTCGGGCATGCTGTCGCGAGGGCGCTGACGCCGATCCGCGGCGACATCGGCCGAGGTCGACAGGTATCGGCCATATCGGCCGTCTCGCCTTGCCGGACGCGGCCGATGCGTCGACGTGGGTGGCGCACACGCACGTTGTCCCCGTTTGCGCGGACGCGCGGCTCAATGAAGGGCGGCGGCGCGATTCGCGTGTGCGCCGGCCGGCAGCCGATGATTCGTCCCCCCAAATTTCCTGCTTTCGCCTTTTACGCCCGCACCCGTGCGTGCCGAAAAACCGCCGCCCCGCCGCCGCCGCCCCGTCGGATCACTTTGTTACATCTCTTACCGCGGCCGCCCCGAAAGACAACAGTTGCCTTTCACCGTCCCGGTATACTCGGCGCTGCTTCAAACCCAAAACGAATCAAGACCTGTCAACTATGTCGAAGAAACTCATCCAGATCGTGGCTGTCGCGGCGCTGACCGCCGCGGCGTCGCTGCCGGCCTTCGCCGGCGACATGAACAACGCGCTCGGCGGCGCGCTCGGCGGCGTGGCCGGCGCGGCAGTCGGCGGCGCCGTGGGCGGCAGCACGGGGGCGGTGATCGGCGGCGCGGTCGGCGGCGGCGCCGGCGGCGCGGTCACGTCGAACCGCCGTGAGCGCACGGGCGCGATCATCGGCGGCGCGCTTGGCGGCGGCGCGGGCACCGCGGCCGGCAACGCGATGGGCGGCCGCTCCGGCGGCCTGGTCGGCGCGGCCGTCGGCGGCGGCGCGGGGGCCGCGCTCGGCGGCAACATCTCGCGCTCGAACTCGTACAACGACGACTACGATCGCGGCTATCGCCGCGGCGGCAAACATCACGGCAAGCATCATCACCGTCACTGATCGTCGAAGCGGGCCCGATCGGCGTGACGCGATCCGGGCTTGCTCGCCGCGCGTCGGCGGCCCGCTTCGGCGTGCATCGGTCGATCTTCGGCGGCGGCGCGCGCGAAGGCGGTGCCGGGCGGTCGGCCGCGCGATGCGGTTCGCAGCGGCGGCGCGCGCCGGCCATCACGCGTTGTGAGCGCGTTGACGCCGCATGCATCGAAGCCGACGGCGACAACCGGCCGTCGCATCCCGATCCGGATCGGCGCGCCGCGCGCTGCGAGCGCCGTCGCGATTGGCGGCGTCGCATCGGCGCTGTGTGATTCGCCGACACGGGATCATTGACGGGCCGACGACCGTCCGCGCGGCGATTCCGGCGCGTCGCGGTCCCCATTTCGCTGCGATGTGAATCGGAAGGCGCGGCCAGCGTTCTTTCCGGTCATCACGAAATTCCGTCAAACAATTCCGTCAAACGAAAAAGGACGATGCCGGGCTTCTTCCGCCGCCGCTTCGTCCGCGTTCGTCGATGCGCACGTCTGCCCGCTCAATCGAGCGCCTTGTCGTTCGGATTCGCGAACAGTTGCTTCATGTCCGCCGACAGCGGATAGTCGAGGTTCACGCCCTTCGGCGGAATCGGCCGATTGAACCATTTCACGTACAGCGCCTCGGCTTCTCCCGAGCGTTGCATCCGCGCGATCACGCGATCCGCGAGCTGCTTGAAGCCGGCATCGTCCTTGCGCAGCATGCAGCCATACGCTTCGGACACCGGAGAATTTCCGGTGATCACGTAGTCGCCCGGATTCGCTTCCTTCGCCTTCGCCCCATACAGAAGCGGCTCGTCCATGAAGAACGCGACGGCACGGCCGCTCTTGACGTTCAGGAACGCATCCGCGTGATCCTTCGCGCTGATGATCTGCATCGACATGCCTTTCTCCGCGTTCCATTGCCGCAACAGCCGCTCCTCGGTCGTGCCGGCGGTCGTCGCGACGGTCTTGCCGGCGAGGTCGGGGAAGTCCTTCACGCCGGACGTCTTCTTCGCGATCAATCGCATTCCGTATTGAAAGATGCTGTTCGAGAACGACACCTGGTTGGCCCGTTCCTTCGTGTGCGTGGTCGAGCCGCATTCCAGATCGACGGTGCCGTTCTGCACGAGAGGAATGCGGTTCTGCGACGTGATCGGAATCTCGCGCACCGTCAGGGTCGGCCGGTTCAGTTCCTTCTTGATTTCGTCGACGATCTTCAGCGCGATTTCCTGCGAGTAGCCGATCGTGTGTTGCTGCTGGTCATAGTACGAGAACGGAACGGACGATTCGCGCACGCCGAGCGTGACGACGCCCGTATCGCGAATCTTCTTCAACGTGGGGCTGGCGTCGTCCGCGTGAGCGGCGGCGGCAAGCGCGCAGCCGATGGCGATTGAGAGCAGCGGGCGGAGGGTGTTCATCATCGAGGGCTCCTGACGGAACGGGTAGCGGGTGACAAGCCGGGTCGGGAAAGGCGAGCTCGGGAACGCGCTCGCGCGAATCGCGCGCGCCCGCGAGCCGCTTCTGCGTTACCCCGGATTGCGCACGTCGGCTGTCGGCGTCGTGCCGAAATCGTCGCTCAGCGCGTAATCGATCAGCTTGCGCGCGGCGTCCTCCGGCGTCGTGAGCGCGCCGCTCGATTTGAGCTGCTCGAACCGCTCGCGCGACGGAAACCGGTCGCTGCTGCTCGCGCGGATCGTCGCCTGCATGCCGGTGTCCACCACGCCCGGCGCGACGCTGCAGATCCGCAGCGCGCGATTCGCATCCAGCGCCACCGCTCGAGCGTGATGATCGAGCGCGGCCTTGGTCGCGCAGTAGACGCTCCAGCCCGCATATGCGTTGCGCGCCGCGCCGCTCGAGATGTGCACGATGCGGCGCTCGACCGCGTGCGGCGCGATTTTCGCGATCGCGCTCGCGAGCATCAGCGGCGTCGCGACGTTCAGGGCGACTGCACGCGCGATCGCCGCGGCGTCCTGCGTGTCGAGCGGGCCGATCGGCTCGACGGTGCCCGCGTTGTTGAACAGCAGCACGCGGCTCGCGCCGGCGACGAACTCGTCGAGCGCGCCGCCGCCGAGCCACGCCTCGATGCGCGCGGGGTCCGACAGATCGAGCTCGGCCTCGACGAACCGCGCGCCCGCGTGTTCGCCGAGCGACGGATGGCGGCTGCGCGACAGGCCGAGCACTGCGAAGTCCCGCTCGAGCAGTTGCGCGGCGAGGGCGGCGCCGAGCCCGCGCGTGTGGCCGGTGACGATGGCGCGAACGGCCGGCAAAGGAGAAGAGCGAGTGACCATGTCGATTCGGAAAATGACGAGAACAGGATGGGTGACGTGCGTATCGCGGCACGCAGCGGTGTGCGATCCGCGCGACCGGCGCGCGGTTGCCGATCGGAGCGCGTCGAGCGGCCGACCATTGCGGCCATCCCGACGAAAACCGGACGAAAACCGGACGGAAGCGGGACGAAAACCGGACGACAACGCGACGGCGGCCGGACGAGCGACGCGCAGCGCGGCGATCGAATGAGCCGGTATCGTAACGTCGGCACCAATTTGGCGCAAACGCCGCCTCGTCGATCCGGTTTACCGCGAGACCGCCCGCATTCGATCAAAGCGCGAGCATTGTCCAATGAATTTCGTCACGACATGATTGCATGCTAGCCTTGGTCCGGATTCGGCAATGAAATGCCGAATGCGAAACGAAAACGATTCGACGAACCGGACGATGCCGCGATGCAAGCCGTCGAATGACGGCCGGCAGTTGCCGGATTTTCCCGAGCCATCTTCGATACCTACGCCCGATGGAAACGATCACGCAAGAGTTCGTCCGGCAATTCAGCCGAGAATGGATCGACGCATGGAATTCGCATGACCTCGACCGAATCCTGTCGCACTACGCCGACGATTTCGACATGTCGTCGCCGATGATCGCGCAGATCGCCGGCGAGCCCAGCGGGCGCCTGCGCGGAAAGGCAGCGGTGCGCGCGTACTGGTCGAAGGCGCTGCAGATGATTCCGGATCTGCATTTCGAATGGATAGCGACGCTCGCCGGCGTCGACAGCATTGCGATTCATTACCGCGGCGCGAAAGGGCGGCTCGCGCTCGAGGTTTTTCACTTCGGGGCGGATCGGCGAGTCGTGAAAGCGTTCGCTCACTATGCCGGCTGAGCGGGCAGCGCAATATCGGCGCGGCTGCATTTTCTACCGCTGCCGATTCGATATTGACGACACTTTTACCGAATGGAGCGACAGCGCATCGCTCTAGACTCCTTAACAAATTCAATTGAATGCCGGATTCGTCGGCGGGCGACGCATCGAACGAATGGCGTCGATGCGAAATCATTCGCCGTCCGGCGGCTGACCGTCGAAACGACGACAAGCAAGCGGTGGGGCGCGATGCGCGCGCCGACACGGCTGCCCGTGCCGCGCGGCGGCGCGAAGCCGATCGCGATGCGGCGGAAGTTGCGTGGTGACCAATCAACCGAGGGCTGCGACGGTTCGTTCGTCGTACTCACCTATGTCATACCCGGCGACCTATATTTTGTTTGTCGATGGGGCAGATCAGGGAGAGCATCACTCATGGTCAAGAAACGACTCCGCGCCGCATGCGTCGGCACCGTCATCGGGCTCGCGGCGCACGCAACGCACGCGCAATACACGACGGACTGGCTGGCGAACACCTACGGAACCATCGCGTCGCACGTCGGCAACAACGCGCGGTCGATGTGGGTGTCGCCCGAAGGCGTCGTCTATACGGCTTCCTTCTGGGACGAGAACGAGGGCGGCGTCGCGATCTACCAGAACGGCAAGAGTCTCGGCTCGATCGGCTCGCACGCCGAGTTCCAGGGCGGCGCGATCACGGGCAACGCGACGTCGATCTTCGCGGCGCTGCAGTACGGCACCCCGCAGGGCAGCGGATCGGTCGGGCGCTACAACCGGACGACGCTTGCGCGCGATCTCGTGATTAACGTCAGCGTGTGGAACGCCGTGAGCCGCGCCGACGTGATCACCGGTCTCGCAACGGCGGGCACGCTGCTCTACGCAAGCGACTTCTTCGGCAATCGCGTGCGCGTCTTCACCACGGACGGCGTCTGGCAGCGCGACATCAGCATCGCGAATCCCGGCGCGCTCGCGCTCGACGATGCCGGAAACCTGTGGGTCGCGCAGAAGAACGCGGCGAAGATCGTCGAGTACGGCCCGGCCGGCGCGTTGATGAACACGATCCAGATGCCGACGGCGTCGCGGCCGTCGTCGCTGTATTACGACGCGTCGAAGCGGCAGTTGATGGTCGGCGATCAGGGCCCGGACATGAACGTCAAGCTGTACGCGATCAACGGGACGCCGAGGCAAACCGGCACGTTCGGCGTGCAGGGCGGCTACCTCGATACGACGACCGGCATCAAGGGGCAGGTCGGCGACAAGCGCTTCACGCGCGTGGTCGGCATCGGCAAGGACGCCTCCGGCACGCTGTACGTGCTCAACAATCCGTGGGGCGGCGGCTGGGATCTCGGGCGCAACGGCGCCACCGACATTCATGCCTACGATACCTTCGGCAACGTGCGGTGGAAGCTGCAGGCATTGAACTTCGAGGCGATCGGCGCGCCGGACCCGACGACGGACGGCGCATTGTTCTACAGCGGAATGAACGTCTACGCCGGCACGGCGGGCGGCACTTTCGTCGCGAACACGGTCGATCCGTTCACGTATCCGTCCGATCCGCGCCTCGACATGAACGATTACCAGCGCGGCCAGCACTTCGGCCAGCTCGTCGGCGTCGGCGGCAGCAAGATCCTCGTCGCGTCGGGGCAGAATCCGGGGAACTTCAACTTCTATCACTTCAACGCGGCGAGCGGCTACATCGCGATTCCCGACGCGTCGCTGCCGGGCAAGGCGTTCAACACGACGCTGCAGGTGACGGCCGGATTCTCGATCGACAACAAGGGCGACGTGTGGGCCGGCCTCAACGGAACGAACGCGATCTCGCACTATCCGCTGACGGGCTTCGACTCGAGCGGCAAGCCGACGTGGGGCGCGCCGGCGTCGATTCCGGCGCCGGCAAGCATCCAGCCGACGGCGCGCATCCTCTACATGTCCGACAGCGATACGATGATCCTCGCGCAGGGCATCGCGGGGAGCTGGGACTGGACCGCGATGAACGGGCGGATCGAGGTGTATCACGGCTGGAATGCGGGCAACGTCGCACAGCCGAATCCGGTCATCACGCTCACGAGCCCGAATCCGAAGTCGATCGCGGCGGCCGGCAAGTACCTGTTCGTCGGCTACGTGCACACCGTGCCGAACGTAGACGTGTTCGATCTCAACACGGGCCAGCTCGTCACCACGCTGATCAACTCGAACACGGGCGTGATGGACGTCGGCAACGACGTCGATTCGATGTACGGCATCAGGGCGTATCTGCGGTCGACGGGCGAATACGTGATCACGAAGGACAACTACAACGGATCGAGCATCGTCGTCTATCGCTGGCGGCCGTGACGGCGAGCGGCCCGCCGGATCGAAACGGACGGAAGCCGGGCGGCGTGCGATGCCGGCACGTCGCCGTCCGGCTTGCGGGCGCGGCGTCGCGCGAGCGTGCGAAGTAAAAGCGCCGTGTTGCACGATGTTTCGCATCGTTTAGTAAATCTGATAAAAACATTACATCACCCTTCATTTCATTGACGAAGAAACTTCCCGTGTCCTAGTCTTCCAGCACAGTCGAGATTCACGATTGGCCGTCGACGCGTCGTCGATCGTGCCGCTCGAAAACGAAGCACAAGAACTGGAGACAATCATGAATCGATTCGTCAGGCTGGGCGTCGCGATGGCCGTTGCTTGCGCGCTCGCGGCTTGTGGAGGGGATGACGGCGGCCCCGCCGCGACGGCGTCCTCGCTGGCCGCGACGGGCGCGAACGGCGCTGCGGCAAACGCGGTGCAAACGAATGACGCCGTTCGCGCCGTCTCGCTGACCCAATACGTCGACCCGCTGATCGGCACGCTCGCGAGCAATTCGCCGAACCCGGTGCCGGCCGGGCAGGCGGGCAGCGTGGTGCCGGCGGCGGGCCTGCCGTCGGGCATGGTTCAGTGGGCGCCCGATACGAACACGACGCCCGCGCCAGCCGGCAGCAAGGAGCCGGGTTCGCCCGCCGGCTACTACTACGACCTGAACTCGATTCAGGGCTTCAGCGTCACGCACATGAGCGGCGCGGGCTGCGCGGGCAACAACGGCGAATTCCCGGTGATGCCGACCACCGACGCGACGAAGCTCGCGCCGACATTCAGCCATGCGAACGAAACCGCGAAGCCCGGCTATTACTCGGTGCTGCTCGATTCGCAGATCAAGGTCGAGCTGACGGCGACGCTGCGCACCGGCTTCGGCCGCTTCGCGTATCCCGCCGGCAAGCCCGCGATCCTCGTGTTCGACGCGACGCGCACGAACACGAAGGCGTCGACGAGCGGCGCGATCACGCGCGTGTCGTCGAGCGCGATCTCCGGCAGCACGGTGGGCGGCGGCTTCTGCGGCAACTCGGTGCCGGTGCCCGTGTACTTCTATGCGACGTTCGACCGGCCGTTCGCGTCGACGTCGTCGATCTCGCGCGGCGTGGCGAAGCTCGCGTTCGATTCGGGCGCGACCGTGCAGATGAAGATCGGGATCTCGTACGTGAGCGTCGACAACGCGAAGGCGAATCTCGACGCCGAGAACAAGACGTGGGATTTCGACGGCGTGCGCGCGCTCGCCGATGCGGCGTGGAACGAGCGGCTAGGCGCGATCCGCGTGTCGAGCACCGATGCCGACGCGCTGAAGAAGTTCTACACCGCGTTCTATCATGCGCTGTGGGCGCCGAGCGTGTTCAGCGACGTCAACGGCCAGTACGTCGGTTTCGACAAGCAGGTGCACGCGGTTGCGAATGGCCAGGCCGCTCAGTACTCGAGCTTCTCCGGCTGGGACATCTATCGCTCGCTGATCCAGCTGAAGGCCGTGCTGTTCCCGCGCGAGACGAGCGACATGATCCAGTCGCTCGTCAACGATGCGGACCAGTGCGGCGCGATTCCGCACTGGGTGAACGACAACGTCGAGGACGGCGTGATGCCGGGCGACGCGGGCTCGCTGATGGTGTCGAGCGCGTATGCATTCGGCGCGCGCAACTTCGACGCGCGCGGCGCGCTCGCGCACATGATCAGGATGGCGAACATTCCCGGCACCGCATGCGCGGGCGTGACGACCAACGGCGGGCGCGCGAGCTATCTGCAGACGGGCTACATCACGAGCGGCGAGTGGGGCATCGCATCGTCGACGCTCGAATACACGAGCAGCGATTTCGCGATCTCGCGCTTCGCGGGCGCGCTCGGCGACACGGCGACGCAGAAGATGCTGCTCGGGCGCTCGGCGTATTGGCAGAACCTGCTGAACGCGTCGTCGAATCCGCCGCTCGTCGCCGCGCGTCAGGCGAACGGCGCGTGGATCGCCGAAACGCCGGGCAGCACCGACAATTACGTCGAGGGCAACGCGGAGCAATACACGTGGATGGTGCCGTACGATCCCGCGGGCCTTTTCGCGCAGCTCGGCGGCAATCAGGCGGTCGTGCCGCGGCTCGACAAGTTCTTCACGGTGCTCAATGCCGGGATGAGCCTGCCGAACTTCTACATGGGCAACGAGCCGACGTTCGAAGTGCCGTGGCTGTACAACTGGGCGGGCGCGCCGTCCGGCACGCAGCGCATCGTTCAGCAGATCATGCAGACGGCGTTCAGCACGCAGCCCGACGGCCTGCCCGGCAACGACGATCTTGGCGCGGTGTCCGGCTGGTACGTGTGGGCCGCGCTCGGTCTGTATCCGCAGATTCCGGGCGTCGCGGGCTTTGCGATCGGCAGTCCGCAATTCCACGCGATCGACGTGCAGCTCGGCAGCGGCAAGACACTGAAGATTCGCGCGCCGGGCGCGCCGTCTTCGAATTACGTACAGAGCGTCAGCGTGAACGGCCGCGCGCAAGCGAGCCCGTGGATCGCGCTCGACGCGCTCGAAGGCGGCGCGGTCATGCACTTCAAGATGGGCGACGGGCCGTCGCAATGGGGCGCGGGCGAGGCGCCGCCGTCGTTCGGCGTGCCGGTTGCGCGCGACGTGGCGGACAGCTTCAACAACCGCGGCATCAGCACGGACGGCGCGGCGAACGCCGACGGCCAGGGCGCCGATTTCGACGGCAGCCTGTTCAGTTACTCGGCGGCCGCGCTCGCCCAAGCGGGCGTGCGGCCCGGCGCGCCGTTCACGTACGGCGGGGCGAGCTTCGTGTTCGGCGGCGGCGCGTCTTCGCTCGACAACGCGGTGACGGTGGGGCAGACCGTGATGCTGCCGCCGGGCTCCGCAGGCACGAGCGTCGTCGTGCTGGGTGCGTCGAACAACGGCCCGAGCACGGGCGTCGCGCAGTTGCACTTCGCGGACGGGACGAGCGCGCAGGTCACGCTGTCGTTCGACGACTGGACGCTGAACGGCGGCAGCACGAGCGCGAGGTCGGCGATCGCCGTGACGTCCGCTTATCGCAACGCCGGCAACGGGCAGAAAGATAACGTGAAGGCTTACGTTTTCGCGCAGAAAATTCCGCTGCCGGCCGGCAAGGTCGTGACGAGCGTCACGCTGCCGCGGCAGGTGAGCGCGGGCAAGATGCACGTGTTCGGCATCGGCGTGGCGGCTTGACATAGGCGCGCGCCATGCCGATGCGTGGCACGCGCTCGATGCATTCTAGGCGGGCCGGTCGCGGCCCGTGACGTGCGGCGGCGCGTCTTCGCGGACTGCGCCGCCGCATGCCGCTTCGATGAGCGGTGAATTGTCTATTGCGCTTGGCGAAGAATCGCCACGATCAACGCGCGTTATCTCCTCATTGTTCCCTCCTGGTTTCACGATCGAATATGTCGGGCGGCAATCCGGTGCGTTGCACCGACTGAATTTCAATGAAAGTCTCGGCGTTTTAGTTTTCAGATCGACTGATCAAATAATCTACAAAAGATAATCCAATCGGGTCCGTCATAAAAACAAAACACTCGATTGGATTGCGATCCGCGAACACTTCCTCGGCGCTCGCGGAATCGTTTCATGTGACTTTCTGTTGGAAATTTCATTCCTTTGATCAATCGGCTTATCGGCGCGGATATATCGAATTATTCGCGTACTGTCCGGCTGCATTTTCAATTTAATAGTAAGAAAATTCTCCGAACAGTCATTTCGATTAATGCGTATTTATCGGGTTTAATGCGAAAAATAGAATCTGCCTCGCCATCAACTCATTTGATCAGCGAGGTCGAAATTCATGAGAAACGACCGGAACCACGAGATCGCTCTGGCGATCCTGGGCGAAATTCTCGAGATTCACCGGCGGTATCCGGAATACACGACGGATTCGGACATCCGTCATGAAATCGAACAGATCCACGCGGTTCAGCTTCCCAGAATCCGGACGTTCGTCGACGCGGCGCGGCCGGTTCGCTTCGTCCTGCCGGCGTTTCCGTCGAAATCGCCGAATCCGAACAAGGTGCTGGGGCGGCTGCCGGACATGGCGGAGAAGCTCTCGCTGTCGTTCCTGAACGATCTGTGCGAGCGGATTCGTCGCTTCTACGCACCCGGCGCGACATTGACGATCTGCTCGGACGGCCGCGTGTTCGGCGATCTGATTCGCGTCGACGATCGCGACATCACCGCGTACCAGGGCGCGCTGACGCGGATCATCGCGGATCTGCGCGCGGATCATCTGTCGACGTACAACCTCGAGAACTTCGAGGCGTTTGCGGATCGCACGTCGAATTTCGACGACATGCGGCGGCTGCTCGTCGACGAATTCGCCGACCCGATCGATGCGATCAAGCGAAAGCTGACGGGCGAAGAGGAGGGCACGCTGCTGTATCGAGCGATCACGCGCTTCATGTTCGAGGACGGCTTCACGCCCGACTATCGCGGCTCGAAAGCCGCGCTGCAGAAAGACTCGAAGACGCGCGCGCTCGGCGTGATCCAGCGTAGCTGGGCGTGGGGCGCGCTCCTCGCCACGCAGTTTCCGGATGCGATTCGGCTGTCGATCCATCCGCAGCCGGCCGCGAGCCCGAAGATCGGCGTCCACATGATGCCGACGCGCGACAACTGGCTGACGCCGTGGCACGGCGTTGCCGTCGACGCCGGCGATCAGTTCGTGCTGATGAAGCGCAGCGACGTCGAGCGGCTCGGCGGCCGCGTCGTGATGCGCGACGCTCGACCGAGTCACTACGAAATCGAACGTTCGCGGATTGCCTGCGGCGACCTGCTTGCGCTTGCCGTCGCGCGCGGCGAACACGCGTCGGCCGATGCCGGCGACAACCTGATCATTTCGGAGGCCGTATGAGCGACTTTTTCATGCAGCGGTCGGTATCGCTCGAACCGCTCACGGGCGATGCCGGCGCGCCCTGTTCGTTCGGCGTGCTGGTGAAGCCGCGCCATGCGCACGTTCACGTCGGCGAGCTGTCGATCGAGTGGCTGCGCGCGCTGGTGCGCGGCCAGCAGCTCGTCGTGCTGCGCGGCTTCGACAGTTTCGTCGACGCGGCAAGCATGACGCGCTATTGCGCGACGTTCGGCGAAATCATGATGTGGCCGTTCGGCGCCGTGCTCGAGCTGATCGAACAGGCGAATCCCGCCGATCACGTGTTCGCGAGCAGCTACGTGCCGCTGCATTGGGACGGCATGTATCTGGAGACCGTGCCGGAATTCCAGGTGTTCCAGTGCGTGCAGGCGATCGGCGAAGCGGACGGCGGGCGCACGACGTTTTCGAGCACGACGCAGGCGCTGCGCGTCGCGACGCCCGAGATGCGCGCGCTCTGGCAGCGCGCGCACGGCCGCTATCGGCGCACGGTGGAGCTCTACAGCAACACGGTCGAGGCGCCGATCGTCGAGAAGCATCCGCGCCGCGAGTTTCCGGTCTTGCGCTTCTGCGAGCCGCCGATCGAAGGCGACAGCACGTTCATCAACCCATCGAGCTACGCGTTCGGCGGCATCGCCGAAGACGAGAAGGAGGCGCTGCTCGGCAGCCTGAAGCGCGCGCTCTACGATCCGCGCGCGCATTACGCGCATCGCTGGCAAACGGGCGACGTCGTGCTCACCGACAACTTCACGCTGCTGCACGGCCGCGAGAGCTTCACGAGCCGCACCGGCCGCCATTTGCGCCGCGTGCACATCCACGGCGATCCGCCGCTGCGCAATCCGCATCTGTCGAAGCAGCCGCAGCGCGCGGCGGCCGCCGATGCGGCAGCCTGACCAACTCGTCGACGGAGAGACGACCATGACGTTGATGACCGGAAACGATTATCTCGACAGCCTGCGCGACGGGCGCAACGTGTATCTCGGCGGCGAACGGATCGCCGACGTCACGTCGCACCGCGCGTTTCGCAACGCGGCGCGCAGCATCGCTTCGCTGTACGACGCGCTGCACGGCGAGCATCGCGAGCGGCTGACCGCGCCCGATCGGCACGGGCAGATCACGCACCGCTTCTTCAAGCCGAGCTATTCGGTCGACGATCTGCTGTCGGCGCAGGACGCGATCGAGCTGTGGTCGAAGATGACCTACGGCTTCATGGGCCGCACGCCCGATTACAAGGCGGCGTTCATGTCGGGGCTCGAGGCGGGCGCCGGCTATTACGGCAATTTTCGCCAGAACGCGGCCGACTGGTACAAGCGCTTCTCGGGCAGCGGCCTGTATCTGAATCACGCGATCATCAATCCGCCGCTCGATCGCAGCAAGGCGATCCACGACATGCGCGACGTGTTCGTGCACGTCGTCGACGAGACCGATCGAGGCATCGTGGTGAGCGGCGTGAAGATGCTCGCGACAGCCGGCGCGCTGACCAACGCGACGTTCGTCGCGCCCGTCGCGTCGGCGCTGCTCGAGCCCGGCAAGGCGGACGACTTCGCCGTCGTGTTCTTCACGCGAATGGACAACCCGGGCCTGAGCCTGATGTGCCGGCCGTCGTACGAGGCCGCCGCGACGAGCCCGTTCGACGCGCCGCTGTCGAGCCGCTTCGACGAGAACGACGCCGTGCTGATCTTCGATCGCGCGTTGATCCCGTGGGAAGACGTGCTCGTCTATCGCGACGTGAAGCGCGCGACCGGCTTCTACGCGGCGTCGGGCTTCGCGAATCTCTACAACTTCCAATCCGGCATCCGGCTCGCGGTGAAGCTGGAGCTGATGATCGGGCTGTTGTCGCTCGGCACGCAGGCGAACGGCACGCAGCAGTTCCGCGGGATTCAGGCGGCGCTCGGCGAGCTGATTTCGCTCCGGCATCTGCTGAAGGCGATCACGTCCGCGATGGCGCACGATCCGGATCGCACGCAGGCGGGCGTCGTCGTGCCGAAGCTCCAGTACGCGTCGGCGCTGCGCATCCAGGTGCCGCAGATCTGGAAGCGCGTGCGCGAGCTGATGGAAACCGCGCTCGGCGGCTCGCCGCTCGTCACCGTGTCAGGCGCGGCGGACTTGCTCGATCCGCAGGTGAAGGGGCTGATCGATGCGTACTACCGCGGCGCGGCGCTCGAGCCGGAGCAGCGGATCAAGCTCTTCAAGCTGATCTGGGACGCGACGGGCAGCGAGTTCGGCTCGCGTCATTCGGTCTACGAAACGCATTACTCCGGCAATTTCGACCAGATACGCCTCGACTCGCTGACGTGGGCGACCCGGTTCGGCCAGCTCGCCGATTGCGAAGCGTTCGCGCAGCGCTGCATGGACGACTACGACGCGTCGGGCTGGTCGCGCGGCCCGTGGCTGCACGACTGAATCGCCCCGTCGATCCCTATCGTTTCAACTCAAAGGAGCAGCTATGTGCGGTATCACTGGATGGGTCGACTTCGGCCGCGATCTGCGCAACGAAGCGCGGATCGTCGACGAGATGACCGATACGCTCGCGCGCCGCGGGCCGGACGCGCGCGGCGTGTGGCTCGACAAGCACGTTGCGCTGGGGCACCGGCGCTTGTCGATCATCGATCTCGAGCGCGGCACGCAGCCGATGCTCAGCCCCGAGCGTGGCCCGCGCGATCTGCCGCGTGCGGCGATCTCGTATGCGGGCGAAACCTACAATTTTCGCGAGCTGCGCGCCGAGCTGGGCGCGCTCGGCCACCGGTTCGGCACGCATTGCGACACCGAGGTCGTGTTGCGCGCGTATCTCGAATGGGGCGCGGCGTTCGTCGATCGCCTCAACGGGATGTATTCGATCGCGATCTGGGACACCGCGCGCGACGAGCTGCTGCTCGTTCGCGACCGGCTCGGCGTGAAGCCGCTGTTCTACTACCCGACGGCGGACGGCGTGATCTTCGGTTCGGAGCCGAAGGCGATTCTCGCGCATCCCGACGTGCGTGCGCGCACGTCGTCCGAAGGGCTGTGCGATGCGCTGCTGTTCCTACGCACGCCGGGGCAGGTGCCGTTCTCCGGCATGCGCGAGCTGAAGCCCGGTCATCTGCTGCGCGTGCGGCGCGGCGGCATCGTCGAAGAGCGTTACTGGGCGCTCGAGGCGCGCCCGCACACCGACGACCTGCCGACGACGATCGCGACGATCCGCTCGCTGCTCGACGACATCGTGTCGCGCCAGATGATCTCCGACGTGCCGCTGTGCGCGCTGCTGTCGGGCGGCGTCGATTCGAGCACCGTCGCCGCGCTCGCGCAGAAGCAGCGGCGCGCGAACGGCGGCGGCGCGTTGTCGACGTTCTGCGTCGACTTCACGGGCCACACGCGGAACTTCCAAGCCGACCCGATTCGCCCGACCGCCGATGCGCCGTTTGCGCTCGAAGTGGCGCGACACATCGGCAGCGACCATCACACGATCGAGCTGAACCAGGATGGGCTGCTCGATCCCCAGGTGCGCGAAACGGTGCTGCGCGCGTGGGATCTGCCGTTCAACTTCGCCGATCTCGACGTGTCGCTGTATCGGCTGTTCGCGCAGGTGCGCAAGCACGCGAGCGTCGCGCTGTCGGGCGAGGCAGCCGACGAAATCTTCGGCGGCTACCTGTGGTTCTCCGATCCGGGCGCGCGTCGCGCCGAGACGTTCCCGTGGCTCAAGCTCGGCGCGCATCGCGGGCTCGATCCGCGCGCGCTGTTCCATCGATGGTTCATCGACGATCTGAAGCTCGGCGAATACGAAGCGGACCTGTACCGCGCGGCGCTCGCCGAAGTGCCGCGCCTCGACGGCGAAAACGCGGAGGACCGCCGCACGCGCGAGCTGCACTACCTGACGCTCACGCGCTGGCTGCCGGTGCTGCTCGACAAGAAGGACCGGATGGGAATGGCGAGCGGCCTCGAAGGGCGCGTGCCGTTCTGTGACCACCGGCTCGTCGAGTACGTGTTCAACATCCCGTGGTCGATGAAAACGTTCAACGGCCAGGAGAAGGCGCTGCTGCGCGCGGCCGCCGCCGATCTGCTGCCCGAATCGGTGCTGAACCGCAAGAAGGCGGCGTATCCGTCGATTCAGGCGCCGGGCTACGACCGCGGCCTCATCGACCGCCTGAACCGGGCGATCGACGCCGGCCGCGCGCCGCTCAAGCCGTTCATCGACGCCGACGCGCTGCGCAATCTGACCGCGAGGACCGCGGCCGGAAGCCTTTCGGAATTCGAACGAATCCTGCTCGAATCGAGCAGCCGGCTCAACCACTGGCTCGATCTCTATCGGGTCGAAATCGACGGCGTGACGGCCGGTTGAGTCGTCGACGAACATTTCATTTGGAGAGCGTATCAATGCAAGCAATCGAGATTCGCGAGACGGGCGGCCCGGACGTCCTCGACTACGTGACGCGCGCCGAGCGCGATCCCGGCGAGGGCGAGGTGCTCGTCGAGCTCGCCGCGGCGGGCGTGAACTTCATCGACCTGTATCGCCGCGAGGGCCGATATCCGATGCCGCTGCCCGGCACGCCGGGCGAAGAGGGCGCGGGGCGCGTGCTGGCGGTCGGCCCGAACGTCAAGCGGTTCAAGCCGGGCGAGCGCGTCGCATGGACGACCGTGATGGGCAGCTACGCGACGCGCGTGATCGTGCCCGAGGACAAGGCGATCGTCGTGCCGGACGGGATCGATCTGCGGACGGCCGCCGCCGCGCTCGTGCAAGGGATGACCGCGCACTATCTCGTCCACGATTCGTACCGCGCGCGCGAAGGCGACGTCGTGCTCGTCCACGCGGCGGCGGGCGGCGTCGGGCTGCTTCTGACGCAGTGGCTGAAGCGGCGCGGCGCGCGGGTGATCGGCACGGTGTCGACCGAAGAGAAGGCGGCGCTTGCGCGCAGCAACGGCGCGGACGACGTGATCCTGCATCACGCGCGCGACGATCTCGCCGCCGAAGTGCGCCGGCTGACGGACGGCAAGGGCGTGCACGCGGTGTACGACGGCATCGGCGCCGCGACGTTCGACGCGAGCCTCGCGAGCCTCAGGACGCGCGGCACGCTCGTGATCTTCGGCGGCGCGAGCGGCCCCGTGCCGCCCGTCGACGTGATGCGGCTGCTGTGGGGCGGCTCGCTCACGCTGACGCGCCCGTATCTCGAGCACTTCCGCGCGACCGTCGACGAATTCCTGTGGCGCGCGGGCGAAGTGTTCGACGGCATCCTGAACGATACGCTGAAGATCCGGATCGGCGGCACTTATCCGCTTGCCGAAGCGCGTCGCGCGCACGCGGATCTCGCGGCGCGCAAGACGACCGGCAAGCTCCTGCTCGTGCCGTGACGCCGTTTCGTTTCGCCCGCTCACTCACTCACTCATTCATTCATTCATTGAACAGGATGCCTATCTATGGGAAAGATCATCGGCGCCGGCCTGATCTCGCACGCGCCCGTCGTGATGATGTCGGAGGCGACGCGGCTTCGCGAGAACGGCGGCCGCGATTTCACGCTCGCAACGGGCCTGATGCGGTTGCGGCGCGACGTGTTCGATGCCGACGACTACGATACCGTGCTCGTCTTCGATAGCCACTGGCGAACGACGACCGAGGCGGTCGTCACATCGCACGCGCGGCGCGAGGGCCGCTTCACGTCGGACGAGATGCCGAACGCGATCCGGCAGTTGTCTTACGATCTCGCCGGCGATCCCGAGCTCGCGCACGCGATCGCCGAACTGGCGCCGCGGCGCGCGTCGTGGATCGCCGCGGTCGACGATCCGTGTTTGCCGATTCATTACGCGACGCTCAATCCGTGGACCTACCTCGGCCGGCCCGACAGGCGCTGGCTTTCCGTCTCCGTGTGCCAGACCGCGACCGCCGGCGATTTTCTGCGAATGGGCGAGATCGTCGCGGAAGCGATCGGGCGGCTCGAGCGCAACGTGTTGCTGGTCGCGTCGGGCGGACTGTCGCACGTGTTCTGGCCGCTCGCCGAGCTGCGCAACCGGATGGCGGGCGCCGCATCGAACATCGTGACGCCTGCGGCGCGCGCAGCCGACGAGCGGCGGATCGCGTGGCTCGAAGAAGGGCGGCACGACCGGGTGATCGACGCGATGCCGGAATTCCTGCGTTTCAATCCGGAAGCGAACTTCGGCCACTATCTGATGATGGCGGGCGCGATCGGCGCGCGCGCGTGCGTGGCGCGGGGGCGACGCTTCGGCGAGTACGAGAACGGGATCGGCACCGGTCACGTTCACTTGTGGTTCAGCCCGGCAGACGGCAGTTGGACGCAGACCGCGGCAACGCAGCGCGCTCGGAAAGCGGCGAGCGCATGAACGTCGCGGCGCGCGGGCGCGGATTCCCGGCGCCCGTGCGCGCGAAGCGCCCGGCGCCGTGATCCTTCGATGCGCCGACGCCACGCTAGGCGGAGATCGGTGCCCGCCGCTCGGGCGCGCGGGCACCGACCGGCCGGGCCCGCGCCTGCGCGCGCCCGACGCCCGACGCCCGACGCCCGGCAAGCGGCAAGCGGGCGAACATCGTCGCAAGCGCCGTGTCGCGCGAAGCGGCCGTTCGGGCTCGCCGTTAGACCGGAATCGCGCCCGTGTACGTCTGCTCGCCGGGCAAGCGGGCCAGATACGCCTGGACCGCGCCGAGGAACAGGCGCTCGCGAACCGATGCGTGCCGCGGCGACGTGCGAAACGCATAGATGCCGCCTTTGGGCATCGTCCATGTCGGCAGCAGCCGATGCAGACGTCCTTCCCGCAAGTCTTCGGCCACCAGATAGTCGGGAAACGCGGTGATGCCCGCGCCCGCGAGCGCCATCTGATGCGCGAGCAGCACGCTCTTCACCTTCAGGCGGCCGTTCGTCTGAATCCGGACCGAGCGGCCGCCGTTGCCGAACACCGAATAGCTGAGATTCGCGAGCCCGCCGTGCCCGATCCAGTGCGAACCGGGCAGATCGTCGGGATGCCGGGGCACCGCGTGTCTGCGCGAATACTCGGTAGATGCGACGAGCACTTGGTCGAACGCGCCGAGCATCTTCATCCGGAAACCTTTCTTCTTCGGCCACCCCGTTTCGAACGCGAGATCGATGCGTTCGCCGACCAGGTCGATTTCAGCATCGTTGCAGACGATCTCGAGCTCGATCTGCGGATGCTGGTGAATGAAGGTTGCCGCGATCGAGCTCAGATGCGCGGTGGAAAAGCCGCTCGGCGCAGCGACGCGCAGCAGGCCGGTCGATTCGTGGCGCAGGCACCGGATGCTGCCGATCACGTCGTGAAGGCCGCTCACGAACTCCTGGGAGGCCGAATACAGTTTGTTGCCGGCGTCGGTCGGCGCGATCCTGCGGGTGCTGCGCATCACGAGCTGTGTGTCGATCTCGGCTTCGAGACGACTCAGGTATTCGCTGACCAGCGACTTCGACATGCTCAAGCACTCCGCTGCCGCGGTGAAACTACCCTTCTCGACAATCGTCATGAAAACGCGCAGGTGATTCAAATTTCTTATCCCCACCTCGGACATATATCCCACCTCAAGAACGGTCAAGTTTCGAAATGCCGGGCGGCGCCCGCCGTGTCGCGGACGGGGCGCCGATGTCGCGCGTGCGCTGCATCGCAATACGGCGACATGAACCCGGCGCTGGATCTGGAAGATGGTTGTTCCGCCGCATGCGGGGCGTGTCGTCGGGGAGTATCGTGGGCGAGCGCGACGTCGGGCAGGCAAGGCGGCGCGCACGGCCGCGCGCGATCCGCGCGTCGCGAATCGCGGCTGTCGACGTGCGGGCCGGTGCCGACGGCTCGGCGCGAGTCGGGCGACCGGCGCCGCCGACGCGGCGGCGGGCTGCGAACGTCAAGTTCGTCCTCCTTTGCATGCTCGATCCACGAAAGACGGGCCGGACGAGCCGACATTCATCGCGGCCCGTGTTCTTCATGTGCGGCAATCGGTTCATCGGCAATGCGATGCGGCAGCAATCCGGTCCCGCGGAATCCATGCTCCCTCGCATACGCTTTACAACCATCTCCGTCAGTATTCCATAGCCAACTTAAGACCTTAATAAAATAATGGTAAATAATTTTATATGAGACGATTGTCTCGTCGAGAGGGCGTCGATATCTCGTGCAGAGCTGCACGTAGGCGGCGGTTGAATCCATTCATTATTTCGGCCTCATTCGATGTGTTTACGGCGCTTATGGCGCATAGCGCGCTTGCATGGATCGCACGTGAAGCCGGTGGAGGATTCGGACGTGGTTGCCGATCGAGTTCCGGGCCGGCGGAATCGGGCTGGAGCGGCATTTCGACCGGCGACGCGGCGGCCGTGCCGACGCGGGATACCGCTACGGCGCACGGTGAGAGGCAGTGAATCCTGACGGAAAATGCGCGAATTCGGATGGATTCGGCGGAATCGAGAATATTCGGACAAGTGCCGCATCGTCGATTTTTATGCGATGGGGATGCCGGTATTTTGAGGAATTAAGTTACCTGAAGGTTACTTGTCTCGCCGATCGAATATTCAAGATGAGTTACCTTCCGGTTACTAATAACTCGAATGCGAGATTTGCTCGATGATCTTTCGTGACGCTTATCGACGGCGATTCGGCGTAATCGCTTATTGACGGGCGCGATAAGCGGCTCGAAATGGCTGATCGTAGTCAGTAGTCAGTAGTCAGCAGCTAGCAGTCAGCGGCTCGTGGCATGCGGCACGCGGCACACAACCGCACAGCCACGGAGTTGCGCAGCCGGTGCGCGAACGTCATGGATTCGCGCGATGCCCTGCCGCACGGCGTACCCATGCGGCAAAACGGCGGCATGGCGCGCGCACGTCTCATGATGTGCTCATCCGCAACCGCAACCGCATCTGCCGGCGTTCGCGTTCGCATCCGCATCCGCGTCGACCGTCACGCGGACAGAAAGAACTCGCGAAGATGCCGATTGAACGCGCTCGGCCGCGCGAGATTCATGCCGTGGGACGCGCCCGCGATCGTGGCCCGCGACGCGTTCGGCATCCATCGGCTCAGCGCGTCGACGTTCGCGTGAAAGTGAGCCGGGCTCTTCTCGCCGTCGATCAGCAGCGCCGGACACGCGACGCCGCGCGCCGTTTCCGCCGCATACGCGGGCAGCGGATCGCGCAACTGCATGGCGAGCGTATGCGCGTTGTCGGTCGCCATCGTGCGGAAGACGCGCGTGCTCTTTCGCCAGGTGCCGGGACGGCTGACCGAATCGACGAACAGCTCGAGCCCGGCGTCGGTCTCGCCTTGCGCGATCAGCGCCACCGCGCGCGATCGCAGGCGCTTCGTGTCGAGCGACGCCTTTGCGTCCTCGGCGGCCGGGCCGGCGAGCGATCCGCCGGGGTCCGCGAGCGTGAGTGAACGGACGAGCGACGGAAAGCGGGCCGCGACGTGATATGCGACGCAGCCGCCGCGCGAATGGCCGACGAGATGCACGGCGCCGATGTCGAGACGTTCGATGAACGCGCCGACTTGGTCGGCGTGCGTGCTCCAGCTGAACGGCGGCAGCGATGCCGCGTGCGGCGCAGGCCAATAGTGCGTGAGGCTCGGCGCGATGCAGTCGAAATGCGCGGCGAGGCCGCTCGATTGGGCATGCCAGAAACGGAAATCGCACAGCGAGCCGTGGACGAACAGCACGGCCGGGCCGTTGCCGGTTCGTACGTAGGGCATGCGGATGCCGCCGGAGATTTCCAGCGTCGTTGCGGTGTCGGGGGAGGAAAGGTGATTCACGGTCGATGTAGCGGCGCAATGTCGCACGCAATGATAAGCGCAGCGGGGCGGCCGACGCCATCGGTCGGACGCCCCGGGCGCCGCGTCGTGGCGATGCGGCGCCGGACGCCCGTCGGACCGTGGCGCGCGCGCGGAATTTTGCAGCCGAATACCGGCCGTTGTGTGGCCGCAAGGTCGAACCGAAGGCGGCGTGCCGTGCCGTTGTGTCGTCATGTCGTCGAAGACATGCCGATGATTCATTGCGGACGACCCGTGTCGGCGAAGGCACGGCGTTGGCCGGGGAACTGTCGGGCGGCGACGTCGCGTGACGCGGCGGTTGTCGATGCCGTGATCGACGCGCCGGCTCGCTTGGTTCGCTGCGCGCGGCGTGCGGCGCGCCACGGGCGACCTGCGTCGGCAGCGATCCGCGATTGACGAAGGCCGATGCAGATTTCCCGTGATCTGACCAAAATTGACAGACGTTTCGCGATGAATCGTCTAACTTTTACGACGGAGAGGCTATTCGACGTCCGGCCTTCTCCGATCTCAAGAAACTGCAGCAATCGGCCCATGTTGTGTTGTTGATCGACCCGTTGCCTTGCCGGGCGGCGGGTCGTCTTTTCCGATCGTTCGCATCGGAAGCCGTTGCCGCGCCCGCCGGATCGAACGGCGCGAGGATCGGAAGCGGGGCGCGGCCAGCGGATGTCGATCGGCCTTTGCTGCTTCGGCCATTCATGCCGCGGCGTCGTCGGCCGCGCGTCGTTGAAATACGATCGGAATGCGAAATGCCCGGAACGCGCGTGTTCGCACCCGCATTCTCCGGAGCGCGTTTTCGCCGCGCGCCGCGCGACACATGAAACGCGACACGCGACACGCGTGCAAACCCCTCCCTTCGCCGCCGATCCCATTGCCTAAAATCAAGTTACGCGCGAGACGGTTCCGATCGTATTGGCGCGAAGGCGTCTGGCGGCGTCGCTCGCGCGTTCGAATCCCGACATGTTTCAATCGTAAGGTGAATCGTCATGGCGACTTATGTGGTTCTTGCAAACTTCACGGACCAAGGCATCCGCACGGTGAAGGACAGCCCGAAGCGGGCCGGTCAGGTGGCGGAGATGGCGAAGAGTTTCGGATGCGAAATGAAGGAGGTCTACTGGACGCTCGGCGCGTTCGATATCGTCGCGGTCGTCGAGGCGGCCGACGAGCAAAGTCTCACCACGTTCGGCTTCGCACTCGGTTCGGCGGGCAACGTCCGCACGCAGACGCTGCGCGCGTTCACGAAGAACGAAATCGGCGCGATCATCGGCAGATTGCCGTAACGCACGCGTCGCGCGCCGGCGTTGGCCGGTCGAGCGCGGGCTGGTCCGAACGCGGGCCGAAGGCGGATTGCAGGCAGAGGAAAGGGCTGAAGCAAGGAGAAAGCCCATGTCGAATACGCAAGGCGACGCAGGATCGCCGTTCGCGGCGTCCGTCGAAGCGGGCAGCTACCGCATCGCGCGGCCGGCCGGCGTGAGCGACGTGATCGAACTGGTGCGTACGCACGGCATCCAGATCGTCGATCTCAAGTTCACCGATCTGCCGGGCCTCTGGCAGCATTTCTCGATCACGCTTCCGGAACTCCACGCGGATCTGTTCAGCGCGGGAATCGGTTTCGACGGCTCGTCGATCCGCGGCTTCCAGGAGATTCACGAATCCGACATGCTGCTGCGTCCCGATCCGACGACCGCGTTCGTCGATCCGGTATGCGAGGCGCCGACGCTGTCGATTCTTTGCGACGTGATCGATCCGGCGACGCACGGGCCGTATTCGCGCGATCCGCGCTACGTCGCGAAAAAAGCGGAAGCGCATTTGCGTGCGACGGGCGTGGCGACGGCCTGCTACGTCGGCCCGGAGCTCGAATTCTTCATTTTCGATTCGATCCGCTACGGCCAGGATCAGCACAGCGGCTACTACCACGTCGAATCGGCCGAGGGCGATTGGGCGACGGGCCGAGACGAGGGCGCTTACGGCGGCGGCAACCTCGGCTACAAGGAGCGCTACAAGGAAGGCTATTTTCCGACGCCGCCGAACGACACGCTGCAGGACATCCGCTCGGAAATCGCGCTGACGCTGCAGCGCGCGGGCGTGCAGGTCGAAGTGCATCATCACGAAGTCGCGACGGCCGGCCAGAACGAAATCGACATGCGTTTCGCGACGCTCACGCGCATGGCCGACAACGTGATGATCTACAAATACGTGTGCAAGAACGTCGCGCGCCGGCACGGCAAGGTCGCGACGTTCATGCCGAAGCCGCTGTTCGCGGACAACGCGAGCGGCATGCATTGCCATCAGAGCCTGTGGGCCGACGAACGCAATCTGTTCTACGACGCGCACGGCTGGGCGATGACGTCGCAGCTGTGCCGCTGGTACATCGGCGGACTGCTCGAGCATGCGCCGGCGCTGATGGCGTTCTGCGCGCCGACGACGAATTCGTACAAGCGCCTCGTGCCGGGCTACGAAGCGCCCGTCAATCTCGCGATGTCGCAGCGCAACCGCTCGGCCGCCGCGCGGATTCCGATGGTGTCGGACGCGCCCGCCGCGCGGCGCGTCGAGTTTCGCTGCCCCGATCCGTCGGCGAACGCGTATCTCGCGTTCGCGGCGATGCTGATGGCCGGGCTCGACGGCATCGAGAACAGGATCGATCCGGGCCCGCCGCTCGATACGAACATCTACGAGCTGCCGCGCGAGGAAGCGGCGAAGGTCCGGCAGGTGCCGGGCTCGCTCGACGCGTCGCTCGCCGCGCTCGAAGCCGACAACGCGTTCCTGCGCAAGGGCGACGTGTTCACCGACGACGTGATCCGAACGTGGATCGACTACAAGCGCAGGCGCGAGCTCGATGCGATCCGGCTGCGTCCGCATCCTTGGGAGTTCTATCTGTACTTCGACGTCTAGAAGAACGAGGAGGCCCGCGATGACCACGGTCGGCAGCTTCGACATCGATTACACGCAATACCTCGGCCCCGACGGCGAGCCGGTCCAGCCGTTGCCCGCGTTCGCGCAGGACGCGGCCGCGTTGCTGCCGCTCTATCGCGCGATGGTGCTCACGCGCGCGTTCGACACGAAAGCGATCGCGCTGCAGCGCACCGGCAAGATCGGCACGTTTGCGTCGTCGGTCGGGCAGGAGGCGATCGGCGTGGGCGTCGCGAGCGCGATGCGGGCCGACGACGTGCTGTTTCCGTCGTACCGCGATCATGCCGCGCAGTTCATGCGCGGCGTCACGATGACGGAGAGCCTGCTCTATTGGGGCGGCGACGAGCGCGGCAGCGATTTCGCGGCCGCGCGCCTGGATTTTCCGAACTGCGTGCCGATCGGCACGCAGGTGTGCCATGCGGCGGGCGCCGCGTATGCGTTCATGCTGCGCGGAGAAGCGCGCGTCGCGGTGGCGATACTCGGCGACGGCGGCACGTCGAAGGGCGATTTCTACGAGGCGATGAACATCGCGGGCGCGTGGCGCGCGCCGCTCGTCATCGTCGTCAACAACAACCAGTGGGCGATCTCGATGCCGCGCGCGCGGCAGACGGCCGCGCGCACGCTCGCGCAGAAGGCGATCGCCGCGGGCATCGAAGGGCGGCAGATCGACGGCAACGACATCGTCGCGGTGCGCCAGATCGCGGGCGACGCGATCGAGCGCGCGCGGCGCGGCGGCGGCCCGACGCTCGTCGAAGCGCTCAGCTACCGCCTCGGCGATCACACGACGGCGGACGACGCGACGCGCTACCGCGACGCCGAAACCGTCGGCAAGCAATGGGAGTTCGAGCCGCTGCTGCGCCTGCGCAAATACCTGATGCATCGGAACGTGTGGGACAAGGCGCAGGACGAGCAGCTCGGCAAGGCGTGCTACGCGCAGGTCGAAGAAGCGGTGCAGGCGTATCTCGCCGTGCCGCAGCCGGATGCGTCGGCGATGTTCGACCATCTGTACGCGAGCCTGCCGCAGGCGATGCGGGAGCAGCTCGCGACGGCGCTCGCGTTCGCGCCGGCCGCGGGGAATCATCATGGCTGATCTGAATCTCGTCGAAGCGGTCAATCTGGCGCTCGCGTACGAGCTCGCGCACGATCCGTCGGTCGTGCTGCTCGGCGAGGACATCGGCGCGAACGGCGGCGTGTTTCGCGCGACCGTCGACTTGCAGGCGCGCTTCGGCGCGCAGCGCGTGATCGACACGCCGCTCGCGGAGACGGCGATCGCGGGCGCGGCGATCGGCATGGCGGCGATGGGGCTCAAGCCCGTCGCGGAAATCCAGTTCACCGGCTTCGTCTATCCGGCGATCGATCACGTGCTCAATCATGCGTCGCGGCTGCGCCACCGCACGCGCGGCCGGCTGTCGTGCCCGCTCGTGATCCGCGCGCCGTGCGGCGCCGGCATTCACGCGCCGGAGCATCATTCGGAAAGCCCCGAGGCGATGTTCGCGCACATTCCGGGGCTGCGCGTGGTGATTCCATCGACGCCCGCGCGCGCTTACGGGCTGCTGCTCGCGGCGATCCGCGATCCGGACCCGGTGATGTTCTTCGAGCCGTCGCGCCTGTATCGCCTGTTCAGGCAGCCGGTCGAAGACAACGGCGACGCGCTGCCGCTCGACACGTGCTTCACGCTGCGCGACGGCTCCGACGTCACGCTCGTCAGCTGGGGCGCGATGCTGCAGGACGTGCTGGCGGCCGCCGACCAGCTCGCGCAAGAGGGCGTGACGGCCGAAGTGATCGACGTCGCGACGCTCAAGCCGCTCGATGCCGACACGATCGTCGCGTCGGTTTCGAAGACGGGACGCTGCGTGATCGTTCATGAAGCGCCGCGCACGGCGGGCTTCGGCGCGGAGATCGCCGCGCTCGTCGCAGAGCGTTGCCTGTATTCGCTGCTCGCGCCCGTGCAGCGCGTGACGGGCTACGACGTCGTCGTGCCGCTGTTCCGGCTCGAAAGCCAGTACGTGCCGAGCGTCGCGCGCATCGTCGACGCGGTCGGAAAGACGCTGGAGGCGCTGTAAAGACATGAAGATCTTCAAATTGCCCGACCTCGGCGAAGGCTTGCAGGAAGCCGAAATCGTCGAATGGCACGTGAAGGCCGGCGACACGATCGAGGCCGACCGGCCGCTCGTGTCCGTCGAGACCGCGAAGGCGATCGTCGAGATTCCGTCGCCGCAAGCGGGCCGAATCGCGAAGCTGTTCGGGCAGCCGGGCGACATCGTTCATCTCGGCGCGCCGCTCGTCGCGTTCGAGGGCGAAGCCGACGAAGCCGATGCGGGCACGGTCGTCGGCCACATGACGGTCGGCGAGCACGTGGTGCACGAGACGCCCGCGGCGCTCGGCGCGGGCCCGGGCGGGCGCGCGGCCGGCGCGATCAAGGCGATTCCCGCCGTGCGCGCGCTCGCGCGCAAGCTCGACGTCGATCTGGCGATGGTGACGCCGTCGGGCGCGGACGGCGTGATCACCGCGGCGGACGTGCAGCGCGTCGCGAAAGTGCTCGCCGAGCTCGGGCCGCCCGAGGTGCTGCGCGGCGTGCGGCGAGCGATGGCGCAGAACATGGCGCGCGCGCAGAGCGAAGTCGCGGCGGCGACCGTGATCGACGACGCCGACATCCACGCGTGGCCCGCGGGCGCGGACGTGACGATGCGCCTGATTCGCGCGCTCGTCGCCGGCTGCCGCGCGGAGCCCGGGCTCAACGCGTGGTTCGACGGGCAGGCGGGGCGCCGCCACGTGGTCGCGAAGATCGACGTCGGCATCGCGGTCGATCTGCCGGACGGCCTGTTCGTGCCGGTGCTGCGCGACGTCGCGCATCGCGACGCCGCCGATCTGCGCCGCGGGCTAGACCGGATGCGCGCCGACATCCGCGCGCGCAAGATTCCGCCCGACGAGCTGCGCGGCAACACGATCACGCTGTCGAACTTCGGAATGATCGCCGGCAAGTACGCGGCGCCCGTGGTCGTGCCGCCGACCGTCGCGATTCTCGGCGCGGGGCGCGTGCACGACGCGGTCGTGGCGGCGAACGGCGTGCCCGCCGTGCATCGCATTCTTCCGCTCAGCCTCACGTTCGATCATCGGGTGGTCACGGGCGGCGAGGCGGCGCGCTTTCTCGCGGCGGCGATCGCGGATCTGCAATCGCCGCAATAGGTCGATGGCTCGCGCGGCTGCGCGATACGCACGACGCGCGCGATGCATGTGATGCATGTGATGCATGTGATGCATGTGATGCATGCGACGCGCACGATCGTTGCTCGACGTCGTCCGCGCATGACGAATTTCCCGAGTGCGGCGGTTGCCGCGCCGCCGCCGCGAATGTGCTCCTCGCCGCCCGGATGGCCGATGCGCGAGCTCGGATCAACTGTGTCGCAAGTCTTGCCTTCATCGAAACTTCGTCATCCTTTGCATGAGGAAGCGATACCGCCGCGCATTGCCGTTTTTGGGTTGCTCGTCGGTCAACGTCTCATTCAAAAGGGGCATTGAAACGCATCGGAATCCGCGATGCGCCCGCATTGCCGCCGGACTGCGCGGGCCTCTCGACGCCCCCGTACCCCGTGACCCGGGAAGACTGGATCGAAGCATCGAATGTCGATCAGGACTTCTTGCCGTTCGCGTGCGGCGTCGCGCATCCCGGCGCCGAACCGAACGGCGTCAGACCGATGCCGCAATGTGCTCGCGCAGCCACATGTGCGCGGGGTCGCGATGGGAGCGTTCGTGCCACAGCATCGCCATCTGGAAGCCGGGCACGTCGACGGGCGGCTCGACCACCCGCAGCGCGCGGTTGTCGCGGACGAGCCGCGAAGGCATCATCGCGACGAGATCGCTGCTCGCGACGACCGACATCATGAACAGAAAGTGCGGCACGGACAGCACGACGCGCCGCGTGAGGCCGGCTTTCGCGAGCGCATGGTCGGTGACGCCCTGAAAGCCGCCGCCGTCCGGCGACACGATCACGTGATCGAGCCGGCAGAATTGCGCGAGCGTCGGCCGCCGTTTCAGGCGCGGATGGCCGGCGCGCCCGGCGAGCACGTACCGTTCGGTGAAGAGCGCGCGATGGCGCAGGTTGCCCGGCGCGCATTCGGTGATGTGGAAGGCGAGATCGATGTCGCCTTGCTCCGCCTGCTTCGCGATCCGCGACGGCACCTTCTCGACGACGGCGAGACTGTATTACCCCGGCTTCGACGTGCTGCCGCCGTTCGTCGTCTATCGGACGAGCCGCACCGACGAGGCGCGATTCGAGACGATCTGCGATTCGCTCGGGCAGCGCCTCGACGATTTCTGGAAAACCGCGCCGATACCTTATCGCGCGCAGAATGCCGGCGAGTACGAAATTCCGCGGCTCACGCTGCGGGACGACGTCGCGCCGGAGCGGTCGGGATTCGCCGCGCATATCGCGTAGCGGGGCGGCGGCGTGCGAGAAGATGCGAGGCGATGCGTCGCCCGGCGTGATGCATCGTGCATCGCGTGCGACGTGTCTCGCGTCACGTGTCACGCGTCGCACATCGCGTGCCGTGCGTCGCGATGCGGCGGGCGCGGCGGGGGCGTCACGCTCGGCTTGCCGTGCGTCGCCGCGCGAAGCTCGCACTTGAGCGCCATGCGCCCATCGCCGTGCGCGCGCGTTCCCGCATGCGCGCCGAGCGGGTTCAAAACCGCCGCGCGAGCACGTCGGCATCCACCGATCGAATGTCGGTATGGCCGCACAGCGCCATCGTCGTGTCGAGCTCGCGCGCGATGATGTCGAGGCTGCGAAACACGCCCTCCTCGCCCAGCGCCGCGACGCCGTAGAGAAACGCGCGCCCGATCATCGTGCCGCGCGCGCCGAGCGCGACCGCCTTCAGTACGTCCTGCCCCGTGCGAACGCCGCCGTCGAGCCAGACTTCGACGCGCCGGCCGGCCGCATCGGCGATGGCGGGCAGCGCTTCGACCGACGATATCGCGCCGTCGAGCTGACGGCCGCCGTGATTCGACACGACGATCGCGTCCGCGCCCGCTTCGGCCGCGAGGAGCGCGTCGCGCGGATCGAGCACGCCCTTGACGATCAGCTTGCCGCTCCACCGTTGCCGGACCCATGCGACGTCGCGCCAGCCGATCGCCGGATCGAACTGTTCGCGGGTCCACGATTCGAGCGACGACATGTCGGTCACGCCCTTCACGTGCCCGAAGATGTTGCCGAAATGGCGGCGGCGCGTGCGGGCCATGCCGATGCACCAGCGCGGCTTGCTCGCCATGTTCAGCAGGTTCGCCAGCGTGATGCGCGGCGGCGTCGACAAGCCGTTTTTCACGTCCTTGTGCCGCTGGCCGCCGATCGGCAGATCCATCGTCATCACGAGCGCGGGGCAGCCCGCCGCCTTCGCGCGCTCGATCAGCCGCTCGATGAAGTCGCGCTCGCGCATCATGTAGAGCTGGAACCAGAACGGCCCGGGCGCATGCGTGGCGATGTCCTCGATCGAGCAGATGCTCATCGTCGACAGCGTGAACGGCACGCCGAACCGCTGCGCGGCGCGCGCCGCGAGAATCTCGCCGTCGGCGCGCATCATGCCGACGAGCCCGGTCGGCGCGAGCGCGACCGGCATCGCGACGTCCTGCCCGGCCATCGTCGTGCGCAGGCTGCGTTGCGAGATGTCGACGCCGACCCGCTGACGCAGCCTGACGTGCTGGAAGTCCGCTTCGTTCGCGCGATACGTCGTTTCCGTGTAGGAGCCCGTGTCGACGTAGTCGTAGAACATCCGCGGGATGCGTTTTTTCGCGAGAACGCGAAGATCTTCGATGCAGGTGATCGGGACGGACATGGGCGGCTCCGAGAGGGTGGCGACGATGCTAACGCCGCGCCCGGCGTCGCGCCCGGAAATATCTTCAGGCGCTGCGCGAAAGAAATTCCGCGCCGTCGTGCGCCGCGCGCTCGCAGACGCTCGCGAGCCAGGCCACGAACGCGTCTGCGGCGGCGCGTGACGCGTGCGGCATCACGTAATACGGGGCGGCCGGCCGCGCGATGCGCGGAAACGGCGGGACGAGCGCACCCGACGCGAGCCAGTGGCGCGCGAGCGCGGGGCTGCCGAGCGCGACGCCCTGGCCGCTGACCGCCGCCTCGAGCAGGAGCCCGAGATCCATCAGCTTCGGGCCGTTCGCGGGCTCCGGCCAGTCGAGGCCGGCGACGCGGAACCACGGCGTCCACGGTTCGAGCGGCGTGCAGAGGAGCGGCAGCGCGGCGAGATCCGCGGGCGCGCGCAACGGTGCGTGCCGTTCGAGCAGCGACGGCGCGGCAAGCGGCGTCAGCGAATCGACCATCAGCACGGTCGCGCCCGACACAATCGGGCCGCCGCCGCGAATCCAGAGATCGGCGCCCGTCGGCGGACCGTCGGGAAAGGGGCTCGCGAGCATCACTTCGAGCTCCACGCCCGGGTGCGCAAGCGTGAATTCGTCCAGACGCGGAACCATGACCTGTCGCGCGAACGTCGGCGGCGCGCAGATCCGCAGCCGTTCCGCGTTGCCTGCGCCGCGCCGGTGCAGCGGCACCGCGGCGAGCAGATGCAGCGGCGCATGAACCTGATGCAGATATTCGCTGCCGGCCGACGTCAGCGCCAGCGCCTTGCCGCTGCGCACGAGCAGCTGCACGCCGAGCAACTGTTCGAGCGCCGCGACGCGCTTGGCGACCGCGCTTCCCGTCACGCACAGCTCCTCGGCCGCGCGCTCGAACGTGCCGTGGCGCGCGGCGGCCACGAAGGCGAGCAGGCCGTCGAGGGACGGGAGGCGGAGGTCGCGGAGGTCGGAGGCGTTCATCCGGCGATTCTAATCGACCGGTTTCGCGGCGGTTGCGCGGACGACGCCCGGGCGGCGGCGTGCCGTCGCGCGGCGCGGCTTCGATCGAGCGTGCATTGGCGGCGGCGCGTTTCATCGGATGAATATCCGCTCGACATGAAATGGAGCCGATGTGTCGCGCGCGAATCGCCGCGACGCGGCCGGGCGGCGCGCCTCGCTCGGCCGCGTCGTCATGAGACCGCCACCCGACCGCCACCCGACCGCCACCCGACCGCCACCCGACCGCTACCCGGCCGCTACCCGACCGCTACCCGACCGCTACCCGACCGCTACCCGACCGCTACCCGACCACCATCTCGGCCGCGAGACTTCCCGCCCACCTGCCGGTAATCGATCATGCAAGACGCGACGATCCGCGCCTTCATTCGAGATCGGCACGTGCGCCGCCGCGCGACGAGCGGACTTACGAGCTCACGGCCCACGCTTGCGGCGCGGCGGCGCGCAGATTCCGCCGATATCGGCCGAGCCCGGCGATGCCGGCGAGCGACACGAGCGACAGCAGCGAGAAGTACAGCGCGAGCGGCAGCCATTCGCCCTGATAGCGCTGCGCGATCATCGCGCCGACGAGCGGCGTCGTGCCGCCCGCGACGAGCGCGCATAGCTGGTACGCGATCGAGATGCCCGAATAGCGCACGCGCGTCGGGAACGCGGGCGTCATGAAGCCCGCGATCACCGCGTAGACCGCCGACAGCGCGACGACCGCGAACGCGATGCCCGCGACGATCGCGACCGGATCGTGCGTGCGGACGAGGACGAACATCGGATACGGCGACAGCATCGACAGCAGCGCCGCGCAGATCAGAAACCGCGTTTCGCCGAAGCGTTGCGCGAGCAGCGCCGAGACGGGCTGCGACAACAGCTGGATGATCGTGACGATGAACAGGCAATCGAGAATGAACGATTTCGACATCCCGAGATACGTCGTCGCGTACGAGATCATGAACGTGTTGGTGAAGAAGAAGCCGGCGGAGCCGATCGTCGTCGCGGCGGCGGCGAGCACGATCGGATGCCACGCGGTGCGCAGCGCGTCGGCGACCGGATAGCGGGCGATCGCACCGCTGTCGCGCACGCGCTCGAACTCCGGCGATTCGTTGACGCCGAGCCGGATCGCGACGCCGACGAGCAGCAGCACGAAGCTCGCGAGGAACGGCAGACGCCAGCCCCACGACACGAAGCTGTCGTGATCGAGCGACGTGACGAACCGGAACGCGAGCAGCGACAGGATCAGCCCGGCCGGACTGCCCATCTGCGGGAACGACGCGAACAACGTCCTGCGCTCGGCGCTCGCATGCTCGCTCGCCATCAGCACCGCGCCGCCCCATTCGCCGCCGACCGCGATCCCCTGCAGGATGCGCAGCAGCACGAGCAGCGCCGGCGCCCAGACGCCGATCGTCGCGTAGCCGGGCAGCAGGCCGATGCCGGTCGTCGCGATGCCCATCAGGAACATCGTCAGGACGAGCATCTTCTTGCGGCCAATCCGGTCGCCGAGATGGCCGAACACCGCGCCGCTCAGCGGCCGCGCGACGAAGCCGACGAAGAACGTCGCGAACGACGCCATCGTGCTGACGAAATGATTGCCGCTCGGGAAGAACACGTCGCCGAGCACGAGCGCGGCGGCGGTCGCGTACGTGTAGTAATCGTAGAACTCGACGGCCGTGCCGATGAAGGCGGCCGTCGCGGCGCGCACGGGCTGATGCGTGCGCAGAGTCGGGGTAGGCATGGGCGGTCCTGTCAGGGTGATGACGGCGTGACGGTGGCGGAGGCGCGGGCGAGGCGGCGGACGAGCGAGCGATCCGCCCGCTCGTCCGCCGCCGGGCGGCCTTCGTTCGATTCTGTTTTCCAATCCGAAGCATGGGTGACGCTCATGCACCGCTCGCGCATCGGCAGCCGCTTGCGCGAACCGGCACGCGGCGCGGCGGCGCGCCCGCGGCCTCGATGGTGTTCGAGCACGCGCGTCGTGCCGCTCGCGTTTAGCGAATCCGATTCGTTCGCCTGCATCGGCATCGACGCCGCCGAATCGATCGCGACCGGCCGTGCGTCGCGTGCCGTGCGCGCAGAGACTGACCGAATCGGGTCGCTCCCGGGTAGCTCCAGGCGATCGGAGGTGGAAAAAAAGCGCCGGCGGCGAGCCGGCGCTTCGAATCGCGACACTTCACGCAGCGCGCTACGTCGGCCGGCGCGCGAGGTGGACGCCCGCGAGCATGCAGCGCACCGAGCCGCCCGCCGTCTCGATCGTCGGCACGTCGAGCGGCAGCAGCCGCGCCGAGCGTTCGATCAGCCCGCGCTGGCGCGGCGTGAGGCAATCGAGCGCGCGGCGCGACAGCGCGAGCACGCGCGCGTCGCGCGCGGACAGCTCGAGCGCGTTGCCGGCGAACTCGGCGATCTGCTCGTTCTCGAGCGCGATCACCGTCCGGCCCGTTTCGGCGATGCGGCGGCGCACTTCGTCGCGGCGGTTCGGGTCGCTGATCAGATCGAGGCCCACCAACGCGAACTCGGTCGCGATGCTCATCATCACGTTCGTGTGATAGACCGGGCGGCCGTCGGCGTCGGCGGTGTCGAAGCACATGGGCTCGAAATTGAAATGCGTGCAGAAGCGTTCGAGCGCGACGGGATCGGCGCGGCGCGAGCGCGCGGTGTACGCGACGCGCGCGACGTGGTCGAGCACCATCGCGCCCGTGCCTTCGAGAAAGACGTCGTCGTGCTCGAGGCCGGAAAAATCGATCACGTCCTGCACGCGGTATTCGCGCTTGAGCATCTCGATGACGTCCGCGCGCCGCTCGCGCCGGCGATTCGCGTTGCAGATCGGATATAGCGCGACGTGGCCGCCCGGATGCGTCGAGAACCAGTTGTTCGGGAACACGGAATCCGGCGTGTTGCCGTCGCCGTGATCGTCGAAGACGTGCACGCGGACGCCCGCCTCCGACAGCCGGCCCGCGGCCGCGGCGACTTCGTCGCGCGCGGCGGCCGCGACGGCCTGCGCGCGCGCGTCGTCGCCGGCCGGGGGCGTGCGTTGAAACGCGTTGTCGGCGGCCGTGTCCGGATTCGGAAAGAAACGGTGCGGCCGGATCATGACGACGGCCGCAGCCGCCTGAATCGACTGAAGACTCATGGAGTGCGACGAGAAAACGAGAAGGGCGCGGCGCGCCGAACGCCTCAGCGCGAGAACGCTTCCGCTCGAACGAACGCCGGCGTCGCGCGGGGCGCGACGCCAGCCGGCGCGCCGATCAGCGCGTACAGGTTTTTCGGATCGTCGGCGGGCGGGATCAGCGAGATCGGCGTGCCGGCGTCGTGCCGCAGCGCGAGCGCGTGCAGATGGCGCAGCGCCGAATAGTCCTCGAGCGCGAAGCCGACCGAATCGAAGATCGTGACTTGCGACGCGCTGTCCCGCCCGGCCGCCTCCTGGCGCAGCACGCGCCACAGTTCGGTCACCGGAAAATCGGCCGGCATCTGCTGGATGTCGCCTTCGATGCGTGTCTGCGGCTCGTATTCGACGAACACGCGGCCCATGCGCAGCACGTCCGCGTGCAGCTCGGTCTTGCCCGGGCAATCTCCGCCGACCGCGTTCAGATGCATGCCGGGCTCGATCATGTCCGGCGTGACGATCGTCGCGTACGCCTTGTCGGCGGTGACGGTCGTCACGATGTCGGCGCCGCGCGCCGCGCCGGCCGTCGACGCGGCGGGGATCACGCGCAGCCCCGGATACGCGGACAGGTTGCGCACGAGCTTGTCGGTCGCGTGCGGATCGATGTCGTACGCGCGGATCTCGTCGATGCCGAGCAGCGTGTGAAACGCGATCGCCTGGAACTCGCTCTGCGCGCCGTTGCCGATCAGCGCCATCGTCCTCGCGTCGTCGCGTGCGAGCGCGCGCGCCGCGAGCACCGACGTCGCGGCCGTGCGCAGCGCGGTGATCAGCGTGAGCTCGGCGAGCAGCACCGGGTAGCCGGTGTCGACTTCGGCGAGCGCGCCGAACGCCATCACCGTGTGCATGCCGCGGCCGGCGTTGACCGGATGGCCGTTCACATACTTGAACGCGAACAGCTTCGCATCGGCGACGGGCATCAGCTCGATCACGCCGTCGCGCGAATGGCAGGCGACGCGCGGGGATTTGTCGAAGTCGTTCCAGCGCAGATAATCGGCGCGCAGCGTGTCGACGAGTTCGCCGACGAAGCGCGCAACGCCGACGCGCGCGATCAGCCGGCTCGTGTCGGGAACGTCGAGGAAGCGTGTCATGAGGTGTCTCCCGTGTTGGCCGCGGCCCTCGTCGGGCCGCTCGTTCAATTGATTATTTCGAAGTCCTCGGCCAACAGATAGCGAGCAAAAGTGACAGAATGCTCGATAATTTCGGCGTTCTGCTTGCCTCGAGATGACAAAATGCGCAGTCGGCGGCTTTCGCGCCGCCGCCCGGTGCCGCACTTTCATTGATTGCTCGGAGAGACTCCCCATGATCAGCCTCGACGACGTCGACCGACAACTCATCGCGCTGCTGCGCGACAACGCGCGCACGCCGGTCGTGACGCTCGCGAAGCAGTTGCGCGTCGCGCGCGCGACCGTGCAGAACCGCATCGCGCGGCTCGAGAAGCACGGCGTGATCGTCGGTTATACGGTGCGGCTGAAGCCCGCCGCGGAGAAGCATCGAATTCGCGCGCTGATGTCGATCGCCGTGCAGGGCAATCGCGCGGCGGACGTCGTCAAGGTGCTGCGCGGGAATCCGAACGTCGCGACGATCCACAGCACCAACGGGCGGTGGGATCTCGTCGCCGAGCTCCACGCCGATTCGCTGGAGAATTTCGATCGCGTGCTGGGCGTGATTCGCCTGGTCGACGGGATCGCCAATACGGAGACGAGCATCCTGCTGTCGACGCACAAGGCGTGAACGGCGGGTTCGTGTTTCGCGATGCGTGGCTCGCGCTTCACGTGGGTTCGTGCGCGACGTTCGATGCGTCGCGCATCGGGCCTGAAGAAGCGCGATGCGCGCGGTCGCGCCTGTCGCATCGGGCATCGGGGATTCGACATGCGACATGCGACATCCGACATCCGACATCCGACATCCGACATCCGACATCCGACCGAAGGCGTTCGTCAGGACATCGGATCATTGAGCGAGACGCGCGCGTTCACACCGGCGATCGTGGTTCCCGATCCGTGCGCCGCCGCTCCTTCGTCCCCCCGCCCGTCGGCGACGGTCGACGCGCCGCGTAATCGTTCGATTCGCTTCGCAGCCAGGCGACGAACGATTGCACGCGCGGATCGTCCGGCCGCGCATGGATCAGCTTGTATTGCGCGGGCGCGGGCACGCAGCGTCCGAGCACGTGGACGAGCCGCCCGCGCGCGATCTCGTCGTCGACGAGCGCCTGCCGGCACACCGCGACGCCTTGCCCCGCAAGCGCCGCGCCGATCGCGAGGCTCGCGAGGTTGAATTCCGGCCCGCGCAGCTCGCCTGCGTATTCCGGCACGACGGCGGCGAGCCACGTGCGCCATTCGACGTACTTCGGCGCATCGGGCCACGCCGACGCATCGTGCAGCGGCACGATGCTCGACACCCATTCGGCCGTTGCCTCCGGTGGATGCCGGTCGAGATACGCGGGCGCGGCGACCGCGACGAGACGCTCGTCGAACAGCGGCTCGACATGGAGCGCGTCGTAATCGAACGGGTCCCAGCGGATCGCGACGTCGATGTCGCCTGCGGCCATCGTCTCGCGATCGATCGCGTGAAACTCCGCTTTCAGCCGCACCGACGTCTGCGGATGCAGCCGATGAAACTCGGTGAGCCTCGGCATCAGCCATTGCAGCGCGAACGACGGCAGGCAGCTCACCTGCAGGTGCGCGTCCGGCGCGCTCAACTGGCGCAGCGTGCGGCCGAGCGACGCGAACGCCGCCAAAGTCGCTTCGTGCAGCACGCCGCCCTTCGGCGTGAGCGCGAGCCCGCGCGCCTGGCGCACGAACAGCGGATAGCCGAGACGCGCTTCGAGCTGGCGGATCTGCTGGCTGATCGCGCTTTGCGTCAGGTGCAGCGCGTCGGCGGCTTTCGTGAAGCTGCCGAGCCGGCCGGCCGCCTCGAAGCAGCGCAGCGCGCCGAGCAGCGGCGTGTCGAGCTTCGTATCCATTAGTGTGGCTTATGCTCCCGCAAGAATTGATCGCTTCATCGGCTGATCGTCGGAACGTACGATGACGGCCTGTTCATCGCATTCTATTTCAGGCCATGCACGACAGCCGACAACTTCCGCTCGATCCGAATCTATTAGCCAGACTTCAGTCTGGCTCGCCGATGCTGTGGCTCAATCCGCATCAGGGCGCGCCGCTGCCGGACATCGCGCCGACCGCCGCCGATCTCGCCGACGCCGACGCGCGCCTGCGCCGCTGCGGCGGCTTGCTGGCCGCGCTGTTTCCCGAGCTGCGGCCGTCGGGCGGGCGGATCGCGTCGCCGTTGCAGCGGGCCGATCGGTTGCAGCGCGCCGGTCATACGGACGCGGGCGCGTGGTTCGTCAAGCGGGACGACGCGCTGCCGGTAGCCGGCTCGATCAAGGCGCGCGGCGGTTTTCACGAGGTGCTCGCGCTCGCCGAATCGATCGCCGATCGGCACGGCCTGCTCGATGCGCACGCCGACCGGCGCGTGCTCGCGAGCGGCGACGCGCGGGCGCTGTTCGCACGCTACACCGTGATGGTCGGCAGCACCGGCAATCTCGGCTTGAGCATCGGGGTGCTCGCGTCGGCGCTCGGGTTTCGGAGCGTCGTGCACATGTCGGCGGACGCGAAGGCGTGGAAGAAGGCGCGCCTGCACACGCGCGGCGTGGACGTCGTCGAGCACGCGGGCGACTATGCGAAAGCGGTCGATGCCGGACGCCGGCAGGCCGCCGGCATGCCGCGCTGCCATTTCGTCGACGACGAAGGATCGCGGATGCTGTTTCTCGGCTACGCGACGGCTGCCGCCGAACTCGCCGGGCAGCTCGCGCGCGCCGGCCGGACAGTCGACGCGCGTCACCCGCTGTTCGTCCACATTCCGTGCGGCGTCGGCGGCGCGCCGGGCGGCATCGCGTACGGGCTCAAGGCGCTGTACGGCGAGCACGTGCATTGCTTTCTCGCCGAGCCCGCCGCGTCGCCGTGCGTGCTCGTGCAGCTCGCGAGCGGCGGCGCGCGTTCGATATCCGTCTACGACATCGGCCTCGACAATCGCACCGAGGCGGACGGGCTGGCGGTCGCGCAGGCGTCGCACCTCGCCGGCCCGCTGCTGCGCGCGCAGGCCGCGGGCGTGTTCACGGTCGACGATCGGCGGCTGTTCGCCGGCCTGCTCGACGCGAACGAGCGGCTCGGCATCGATCTCGAGCCGTCGGCGGCGGCGGCGTTCGGCGGCCCGGCGTGGATCGCGGCGTCGCAGGCGGGGCGCGACTACCTGCGCGGCCGGGGCATCGCGCCGAACGAGGCGACGCACGTGATCTGGGCGACGGGCGGCTCGCTCGTTCCGGCCGGCGCGCATCGGCGCTTTCAGGCGCGGGCGCGCGCGCAGCGGCGAGCGGATGCCGCTCGCGCGTGAGCGGGCGGCTGCTTCGCCGCTTCGGCCGGCGGTTGGGGGGCGCAGCGCGCGCGGCGGGCGTCGTTTCGCATGCCGCGCGGCGCACGACAACCGATAGGCGCGCGGCGTTTCGGTGCTCGTCGCGCCGCAAATCGGGCAATCGCGCGGGCGCGCCACGCGATGTCGCGCTGTGTATCGAGTGACGCATCGAATCGCGCATCTGCATAGCGGATCGCGCATCGAGTCACGCATCGAGCTGCGCCTGACGAATCAGCCAGGTCACCATCGTCGCGATGTCGTCCGGGCGCCGCGGCTCGTTCGGATAGACGACGTAATAGCCGATCGACAGCGGCAGCGCGAAATCGAACAGCCGGCGCAGCCTTCCCGCGTCGATGTCGCGGCCGACGAGCTGATCGCTGACGAGCGCGACGCCTTGCCCCGCGATCGCGGCGTCGATCGCGAGCGACGATTGATTGAAGCGCGGGCCCTTGCCCGGATCGAGCGCGACGCGCTCGGGCAGCGCGGCGAGAAACTCGGGCCACAGATCGTGCGCGTCGTGCAGCAGCACCTGCCCGGCGAGATCGCGCGGGCTCGCGAGCGCGCCGGGCGAGTTCAGCAGCGCCGGGCTGCAAACCGCGTAGATGTCGACCGGAAACAGAAAGCGCGTGGCGAGCCCCTTGCCGAAAGGCGGCTTGCCGTAGCGAATCGCGACATCGACGCCGTCGTTCTGGAACGTCGCGAACTGCGAATCGGCGATCACGCGGATGTCGATGTCGGGATGCTCGTCGCCGAAGCTCGCGAGCCGCGGGATCAGCCAGCGCGACGCGAACGACGGCGTCGTGCTGATCGTGAGGCTCGAGCGGCGCTTGACGAGCCGGTCGGTCGCGTCGCCGATCAGGTTCAGCGCGCGCCGCACGTCGGTGCAGTACGCGAGGCCGTCTGCCGTCAACGCGAGGCCGCGCGGCAGGCGTTCGAACAGCTTCACGCCGAGGACGTCTTCGAGGTGGCGCACCTGTTGCGCGACGGCGCCCTGCGTGACGCCGATCTCGTCGGCCGCCGCACGGAAATTCAGGTGCCGCGCGGATACCTCGAACGCGCGGAGCGCATTCAGCGGCGGCAGTCGGCCGGGGATTCGGATCGTCATGCTTTGCCAGTAGAAGAATTATCGTCAGATGCAAGAAATGATGATTCGACACGACGAATCGCCGCGCCTAAATTAGCACGTCGGCAGGAGCAATGCGGGCAATGCGGCCCGCACATCATCCGAAGGAGATTGTCGTGACAGTAGAAAAAATCGCATTGATCACGGCGGCGGGCAAGGGCATGGGCGCCGCGATCGCGCGCGAGCTCGCGTCGGCCGGCTACCGCGTCGCGCTGATGTCGCCGTCGGGCAGCGCGATCGCGCTCGCCGGCGAGCTGGGCGGCTTCGGCATCCAGGGCTCCGTGACGGACGAGGCCGACATCGAGCGGCTCGTGCGCGAGACGCTCGCGCGCTACGGCCGCATCGACGCGGTCGTGAACAACACCGGCCATCCGCCGAAGGGCGACTTGCTGTCGATCGCGGATGCGAGCTGGCACGACGCGCTCGATCTGATCCTGCTGAACGTCGCCCGGCTGATGCGCCGCGTGACGCCGATTTTTCAGGCGCAGGGCGGCGGCGCGGCCGTCAACCTGTCGAGCTTCGCGGCCGTCGCGCCGGAACAGCCGATGCCGGTGTCGTCGGTGCTGCGCGCGGCGCTCGGCGCATGGACGCGGCTGTACGCGCAGCGCTACGCGGCCGAGAACATCCGGATGAATGCGGTGCTGCCGGGCTTCGTCGACAGTTGGCCCGAGACGCCCGAGATCGTCGCGCGCATTCCCGCGGGGCGCTTCGGCAAGACGCAGGAGATTGCGAAGACCGTCGCGTTCCTGCTGTCGGACGGCGCGGGGTATATCACGGGGCAGAGCATTCGCGTCGACGGCGGGATCGTGCGGGCGGTGTGACGCGGCTCGCCGCAGCCGCCGAGCCGCGGCCATGATCGCGATCGGCGCGATCAGGCCGCCTTCGCCGGTTCGCGCGCCGCGTTCCGTCCGGCGATGCGCGGGCGCGTCACGCGGCGTTCGCTTGCGCCGGCGCGAGCGGGCGGCCGTGATAATCCGGCAGCGCGAGCGTGCTCGCTTCGTCGCGTTCGATGATGTCGTCGATGTCCGAGAACGGCGCGCCGTTGCTGCGGCGGTCGACTTCGTCGATCAACCGGTCGGGCAGATCGAGCCGGTCGCCGAGCACGATGTTCGACGTGTACGTTCGCCGGTCGTGCTCGTAGATCGACAGCGCTTCGTAGACGTCCGGCGTTTCCGCCAGACGCTTGCCGAGGCTGTGGGCGTCGAGAATCGCCTGCCCGGCGCCGTTGGAGCCGACGGGCACCATCGGGTGCGCGGCGTCGCCGATCAGCGTGACGCGTCCGCTCTGCCAGCGGGGCAGCGGGTCCCGATCCGCCATCGGCATCGCGATGATCGGGCACGCCGCGCGTTCGAGCAGATTCGGCGCGTCGAGCCAGTCGAACGTTCTCGACGCGAAGAAGCGGATGAAATCCTTGTCGTTTCCCGGTGCGGCGTTCGAGCCGTCGCGGTAGACGGCCTCGTCCAGCTCGGCGACCCAGTTGATCAGTTGATCGCCCCGCGCGTTGACCTGGTTGCGGATCGGATAGATCACGAGCTTGCCGTGCGACGGGACGCCGACCCGGACCATGCTCGCGCCGGTGAGAAAAGGCGGCGCGATCGTGACGCCGCGCCACATGAGCACGCCGTTGCCTTCGGCTTGCGGGCCGTCCGGATAGAGCGAACGATACACATTCGAGTGAACGCCGTCGGCGCCGATCAGCGCGTTGCATTCCACGTTCACGATGCCCGCGTTGGTCGACGCGCTGGAAAAAATCGCCCTTACGGACCGTTCGTTTTGCGCGAGGGAGATAAACGAATGGCCGGTAACGAGAAAATCCGGGCCGAGCCGTTCGGTTGCGGCCTTCAGCAAAACGAGTTGAAGTATTCCTCGGTGAATCGAAAGTTGCGGAAAATCATGGCCACCATATTTTCCAAGCGGAAGCGAATGAATGCGCTGGCCGTGCCGCGTGAAAAACACCATCTCTTTCGTCGTTACCGACTGGCGGGCGAGCGTTTCGAGCAGCCCGAGCTCGTGAAGCACTTGCGTCGCATAAGGCTGGATGTTGATTCCCACGCCCACCGGCTCGATGCGCGGCGCGGCCTCGAATACCTTGACCGATAGGCCCCGCGCGTGCAGCGAGAGCGCCAGCGTCAATCCCGCAATCCCCGCGCCGACTATGACGATCTTTTTCATGGCAGTTAAATGAACCGCGTGCGTATTTTAAGAGATATTCAATAATATTCATCCGAGGCAGCGGGCCGGAAATTATCATGCGTCCACCTTGGAATCAAGGGGGCGTTGTTGCCGTATTTTTTATTGTCGATCTGATTGTGTTCGATGGTGAAATTGATGATTTTTACTTCACCGAATGCGTTGGTGACTTTATTCGGAAAACGGACATCCGGACCGGCGGCGCGTCGACGCGAATCGTCGCGCGTCGCCCCGATCGGCCGGCGCGAGAGGCCGGTGCGGCGCGCGCCTTGACGCGTGCGGGCGCGCGACCCAAACTGGCTTCGATCGACGGACGGGCGGACCGTTTTCATCCGTGTCGGCTCGCCGCCGCGATTCGCCCCGTCACTCGCGCCCGCCCGCTGCGATGTCCGATTTCGTTCGATTGATCCGATTATTTTGCGTCGCCTGCTCGGGCCTCGTCGTCCACTGCGCGAACGCGTCGCCGATCGACGCCGATGCGGGCGCCGCCGACGCCGCGCCCGCCACCGTCGTCAGCGACGTCCACGTGTTCGTCGTCCAGCGCGACGGCTCCGTCGACGAGGAAGACGATTCGACGCTGCGCGCGAACACCGCGAGCGGCATCGACGACGTCGCGCAGCGCTACGTGTGGTTCAACAAGGACATCGACCGCGTCGAGCTGTTGAAGGCCGAGACGATCGACGGCGCCGGCGTCGCGCATCCGGTCGGCCCGGAGGCGATTCGCGACGTCGAGGAGCCGCGCTCCGCCGGCGCGCCGTTCTTCGAGAACGGCGTGTTGCGCTCGGTGATCTTTCCGGGCGTCGACGCGCACGCGCGCACGCGCCTCGTGTTTCGCAAGTCGCGCACGAAGCCGCGCGATCCGGGGTTCTTCGGCTATTTCGTCGCGCCGTCGCGGATGCCCGTCGACGCGCAGCGCCTCATCTTCGACCTGCCCGCCGACATGCCGCTCTACGCGGACGCGCGCGGCTACGTCGCGCGAGCGCCGGTGACGGAGAACGGCCGCACGCGCTACGCATTCGATTATCGGCACGGCCCTTATCCGCGCATCGAGAGCGGCTCGGTCGGCTATGCGACGTACGGCGATCGGCTGATGGTGTCGACGCTGCGCGATTTCGCGTCGTTCGCGGAGCGCTATCGCGTCGCGGCCGTCGATGCGACAGCGGCCGATCCCGCCGTCGCGCGGCTCGCCGAATCGATCGTCGCGAGCGCGGGGGCGTCCGAGCCGCGCGCGAAGGCGCGGGCGATCTACGACTGGGTGCGCATGAACGTGCGCTACGTCGCGCTCTTTCTCGGCGAGACCGCGGCCGCGCCGCACAAGGTGACGGACATCCTGCGCAACCGCTACGGCGACTGCAAGGATCACGTCGCGCTGTTCGGCGCGCTGCTCGCGGCGCTCGGCATACGCAGCGAGCCGGCGCTGCTGAATCTCGGCCCCGTCTACACGCTGCCCGCCGTGCCTGGCTACGGCGGCAGCGCGATCAATCACGCGATCACGTGGCTGCCCGATCTCGGGCTCTTCGCCGACACGACGGTCGGCGGCGTCGAGTTCGGCTATCTGCCGCCCGTCGTGATGGATCGGCCGGCGCTCCTCGTCGACGACGGCGTGCTGTCGCGCACGAGCGCGACGCAGCCGCGCGCGCGCGATGCGCGCCTGCGGATCGACGTCGCGCCGGGCGGGACCGCGCGCTATCAGTATTACGTCGAGGATGCGGGCTGGACGGCGGAGCTCGAGCGCAGCGTGTTCAGGCAGGCGGCGCGCGAGCGCGTGCGGCAGCTCGCGATCGATCGGCTGCGACAGAGCGGCTTACGCGGCACCGCGCAGCTCGGCGCGAGCGAGCGCGATGCGACGGGCGGGCCGTTCTCGACGTCGATGACGGGCACGCTCGAGCACTTCATGTGGCCCGACGGCTCGACCGCGCTGCCGGCGCTGTCGAGCCTGTCGGGCGGCATCGCGACGCAGGTGCAGGGCTGGCTCGACGAGCCCGTGCGCACGCAGCCGTGGCTGTGCATCGGCGGCGACTTCGACGAGACCGCGCAGATCGCGCTGCCCGACGACGCGAGCGTGACCGATCTGCCGGCCGACGCGACAGTGCGGGACCGCTTCGTCGATTACGAATCGCACTATGTGCTCGATGCGCCCGCGCGCGTCGTGCAGATCACGCGGCGCCTGCGCGCGCGCTTCGCGCATCAGGTGTGCTCGCCGGAAGATTTCGATGCGGCGCGCGCGTCGCTCGAGCGCATCGAGCGCGATGCGCTCGCGCAGATCGTCGTGCGCGCGAAGGCGCGCGACTGACTGCTTCGGATACCTTCGGAATTCGCCGTGTCGACGAAGGCGAATCAGCTTCTGCCGCGCCCGCGATAGCTTTCCACTTCCGCATCGTACGCGGCCAGAAACGCCTTGCCGAACACGGACGCGAAATCGTCTTCGATCGCGAACAGCGTGTCGCGGTGCGTCGTCGCATAGCGGTCCCACAGACGCGCCTTGTACAGCGCGGGCAGGCGCTTCTCGTACCACTGCGGCGCGACGGCGCGCTCGCGCAGGCGCTGCGGCGAGAAGCGCGTCAACAGGTCCATCAACGCGGCGCGCATGCCGGCCACCATGCCGATCTGGTGCGCGTGCAGATCCTGGAACGCGTCGGACACCGCGCTTTGCGGCGACATGAACCCCGGCAGCGGCAGCCCGAACATCTGGCGCAGCACCGCGCTGCCGTCCGGCAGCAGCTTCAGCGGATTGTTCTCGCGATCGAGCAGCATCGTCATGTCGGCCTTCACTTCGCGTTTCAGGATGCTGCGCGACGACAGCAGCTCGACCGTGCCGTTCGCGAAGAGCGCGAGCAGTTGCCCCGCGATGAACAGCTGCTCGGCGGACCAGCGATGCGATTCGGCCGCGGTGTCGAGGCCCGCGCCCTCGAAGAACGCCTGCAGCAAGTTCTCGGGCGTCGCGGGCTTTGCGGGCGTCGATGCGCGCGCGCGCGCGGGCATGCCGGCCGCGTCGGCGGAATTCGCGGCGCGCGCGTGCGGCGTCGAATCCGGCTGCGCCGCGGTCGCGGCGGGCTGCACGCGGACGTGATGCGTCCATTCGGGCGCGTGATCCGATTGCGCGGCGGGCGGCGGCGCGTGACGATGGCCGTCCCGCGCGCCGCCCGCCGGCGCGTCCAGGCCGGCTTGCGGCTGCGCGAACAGGTCGAGCGGATCGGTCGATAGTTGATGCAGCTCGCGCGGCGCGGCGCAGGCCGACGCATCCGGGCGCCGCGCCGCGCCGGGGCGCTCGACGGCCGTGGCCGGCCGCGCGCCGGACTCGTCGCCGCCGGCGGGCGTCCTGCCGAGCCCGAAGCGGTCGTGCAGCAGGCCCCACAGTTTGTTGCCCGCGCCTTTCGCGTCCATGCGCGATGCGGACGGAGCGCCCGCCGCCGATGACGCTTCGATGGTCCGCTCGATCGCGGCATCGTCGGGCTCCGCGCGCAGCAGATATGGCCCGATCCGGATGATGTCGCCCATGTTGAGGCGCTGCGCCTGCGCATAGCCGATCGGCACGCGGTTCACCTCGATCGTCGACACGCTGCTCAGGTTCTTCAGCAGGCACGCGTCGTCGCCCACTTGCAGCAACGCCTGAAGGCGCGAGATCTGGCGCGTGTCGTCGCGCAGCACGAGATGATTGTCGCTGTCCCGGCCGATGGTGCCGCCCGGCGGATGAAACACGACGGCGTTGCGGTCATCGGTGCCGACCGGCTCGCCCGCGTGTTCGATAACGATCAGTTGCATGTCGATACGTCGTTCAGTGGATGAAGCGTTCGCCTGGAAACCGATTTGTTCAGGACGACGCATGTTTGCGACGCGCGGCCTCGAACGCCGGCCCCCAGATCGGATGCCCCTTTTCGGCAGGGGACAGATCGAAGCGCGGATTGATGTCGAGGATTCTCGAGAACTCGGCGCGGCATTGCGTGACGCGCCTCTTCAAGCAATAGCTGAACGCGAGCAGCTTGTGCGCGGTGACTTGCGTGTTGGCGTCGGCGCCGTCGATCTCGCGCGCGTGCGCGCCGAGCAGCGAAATCGCGCGCCCGTAGTCGCCCGCGTCGTAGGCGGCGCGCGCGCCGTCGACCGTGGCCTGCGCGGCGGTCTGAGTCGGGGAAGCCGGGGAATTCGGGGAATTCGTGCCGCAACCGCCAATCCCCGCCAAGAAAAAGCCAAGGAAAATATAAAGCGACGATCGGCCTTTCATTCTTGAATTGACGGTTTTAAGTGAATGGGAAAGGGTGGCGCGCCGTGCTGTTGGATTCTAGTTCCGATAATTGGAAATGGACCGGCTGTTACTTTTTGTTTCATCTTGAAACAATAAGTCTGATTAAAGTCCGCTTCTCGACCGGGCCATGCCTTGTGAAGCGCGAAAGTTGAACCTATAGTTCGATGTGCTTTTTATTTTCGTCGGTTGTTTGGCAGCGCTCATCCCAGTGCGTAAAAGCCCGCCGCCCATCCGGCGGCATAAAGGGCTCGGCACGAAATAGGCTCCGCGCAGGACCGTCCGCGCCAGGCGGCGGCGAGGTGCGTCGCGTCTACCCGGCTGGCGTTCGCGAACTTGGAACGGGCGGCCGCAACGAATCAGTCCCGTGAATGATGTCAGGCATTGTCAGGAAGTAATTCAGCTACTCGAATTTCCAGGAATTTCAATTCTCCAGGATTTATTGGTGATTTGACCCGGCTTTCTATTCGATGAAATTTCCGGGTGAAACATCAGTGAAAGGAAATGGAAATTATTAATTAATCGACCTAAAAAAGATCGTCACTTGTTTTTAATTCGGTCCGGATTCCGCTTGGGGAAGCCGGCGGGCATCTTGTTGCGATGCGAGAAATGACACATAAAATGCGACGGCGATCAGGCGGCTACATCGTATTGGGATGCGTGCTGCTGCTTTCGGGATGCGGGGCGACCGAGCGTTCCGTTGCGGTGCCGTATTCGATCACGCTCGACGTCGCGCCCGACGTCAATCCGGACATCAATCGCAAGCCGTCGCCGATCGTGCTGAAGGTGTTCCAGCTGAAGACGGCGTCCGCGTTCGAGACCGCCGATTTCTTCTCGCTGCAGGACAAGCCGGAGAGCGCGCTCGGCCCGGATCTGCTCGGCATCGACCGGATCATCCTGCGGCCGGGCGACGCGCGCACGCTCCACTATCGCGGCAACGTCGACGCGAGCGCGCTCGGCATCGTCGCCGAGTATCGCGTGCTCGAGAAGAACCGCTGGCGGCTCACCGTGCCGCTGCCGCGCGCGAAGCAACTGAACCTGTACCGATTCTGGCAAACCTCGCCGAGCGAAATGAAGCTGTCGATCGCGGTCAAGAACGGCGGCATCGGCATCGGCCTCGGCGGCGATTCGCGAGTACGCCAATGAACGAGCCGGCATTGTCCGCGACCCCTGCTGCGGCGCTGCGCCAGCGCGTGATCTGGACCGAGGGCATGTTCCTGCGTCCGCAGCATTTCCAGCAGCTCGAGCGGCATTGGGAGCGCTACGTCGGCATGCGCTGCCTGCCGCTGCAGGGCTTCTACTGGGGCTTCGACGATTTGCAGCTCGACCGCGAGCTGCTCGCGCTCGGCAAGGTCGCGTTGCACGCCGCGTCCGGCGTGATGCGCGACGGCACGCCGTTCGATCTCGCGCATCCCGACGATCGGCCCGAGCCGCTCGACGTGCCCGCCGACGCGAAGGATCAGCTCGTCGTGCTCGCGCTGCCGCTGTGGCGCGGCGGCGCGCAGGAGGTGTCGTTCGGCGCGGATGCCGACGGCAACGGCGACGCGGGCTTCGCGCGCTACGTCGTGCGCGAATACGAAGTCGCCGACGCGAACGAGGTCGCGCTCGGCCCGGCGCTCTTGCAGACCGGGCGCCTGAACGTGCGCCTGATGCTCGAATCGGAGCTGACGGGCGATTGGGAAGCGCTCGGCGTCGCGCGCGTCGTCGAGCGGCGCACCGACGGGCGCCTCGTCGTCGACGACGGCTACATTGCGCCGCGGCTCGTCGCGCAGCGCGATCCGGTGCTGCTGCGCCACACGCGCGAGCTGCACGGGCTGCTGACGCAGCGCAGCGAGGCGCTCGCCGAGCGCCTGTCGGAGCCGGGGCGCGGCGGCGTGTCCGAAGTGGCCGACTTCCTGCTGCTGCAGCTCGTCAACCGCTATCTGGCGCTCACGTGGCACGCGCAGCAGGACGTCGCCGCGCATCCGGAGACGCTGTTCTGCGACTGGCTGAAGCTCGCGTGCGATCTGAGCACGTTCACCGCGGCGGGCCGGCGGCCGCAGACGCTCGCGATCTATCGGCACGACGATCTGCGCACGAGCTTCGGCGAGCTGATGGCCGAGCTGCGGCGCTCGCTGTCGACGGTGCTCGAGCAGAACGCGATCCAGATCGAGCTGCGCGACGCGGGCAACGGGATGAAGATCGCGACGATCGCCGATCCGGCGCTGCGCGACACCGCGGGCTTCGTGCTCGCGGTGCGCGCCGACGTGCCGGCCGACAGCCTGCGCGCGCGCTTCCCGACGCAGGCGAAGCTCGGGCCCGTCGAGCGGATTCGCGATCTCGTGCAATTGCAGCTGCCGGGCATCGCGATGCGGCAATTGCCGGTCGCGCCCCGGCAGATTCCGTATCACGCGGGCCACACGTATTTCGAGATCGACAAGGGCGGCGAGATGTGGAAGCAGCTCGAACGCTCCGGCGGCCTCGCATTTCATTTCGCCGGCGAATTTCCGGGACTCTCGATGGAGTTCTGGGCGATTCGCGGGTGAGGGCGGGATGGCGCGATGAACTCTTCTTCCGATTCGTTCTCGGCCGGCACGGGCGGGTTCGTGCCGCCGAACCCCGGCGGCGTGCATCCGGGCGCCGCGTCGGCGGCCGCGGGCGCGGCGCAGCCGAGGCCGGGCCGCTGGGCGGCGAGCGGCACGAATCCGCTCGTCGCGGCGGCGAATCCGCTGCTCAACCTCGTGCCGCAGATCCGCTCGACGGTTCATCATCCGAATCCCGCGTGGCTGCGCGAGCATCTCGTCGTCGAGATCCGGCAGTTCGAGGAGCGCGCGCAGCAGGCGGGCGTCGCGTCCGAGGCGATCATCGGCGCGCGCTACTGCCTGTGCACCGCGCTCGACGAGGCGGCCGCGCTGACGCCGTGGGGCGGCAGCGTGTGGTCGTCGCACAGTCTGCTCGTGTCGTTCCATAACGAGACGTGGGGCGGCGAGAAGTTCTTCCATCTGCTCGAACGGCTGTCGCAGCAGCCGCGTCAGCATCTGGATCTGCTCGAGCTGCTCTACTTCTGTCTCGCGCTCGGCTTCGAGGGGCGCTATCGCGTGCTCGACAACGGTCGCGCGCAGCTCGACTCCGTGCGCCGCCAGCTCGCGCAGACGATCCGCTCGGTGCGCGGCGAATTCGAGCCGGCGCTGTCGCCGCACTGGCGCGACGTCGTCACGCGCGAAGTCACGCGGCGCTTCGCTGTGCCGCTGTGGGTGTGCGCGGCGCTCGCGCTGCTCGCGGGCTTCGCGGTGTTCGCGGGCCTGCGCATTGCGCTCGCCGGGCATTCGGATCGGCTGTTCGCGTCGATCGATGCGCTGCACGTGCCGAAGCTGCAGCCGGCGCAGCCCGCGGCGCGTCCGGCGCCCGCGCCGCGCGTCGCGAAGTTCCTCGAGCCGGAGATCGTCGCGGGCCTCGTGACCGTGCGCGACGAGGCCGATCGCAGCGTGATCGTGCTGCGCGGCGACGGCCTGTTCCAATCGGGCTCGACGTCGGTGATCGATCGCTACGCGCCGGTGCTGATGCGCGTGGCCGACGCGCTGAACAAGGTGCCGGGCAGCGTGCGCGTGAGCGGCTACACCGACGACACGCCCGTGCACACCGCGCGCTTCGCGTCGAACTGGGACCTGTCGCGCGAGCGCGCGGAGGCGGTCCGCAGCCTGATCGCCGCGCGCCTGGACCGCGCGGAGCGGATCACGGCCGAAGGGCGCGGCACGCTCGATCCCGTCGCGCCGAACGATTCGCCCGCGAACCGCGCGCGCAACCGGCGCGTCGAGATCACGCTGATGCTCGCGCCCGGCAGCGACGCGGCGCGCGCAACGAAGGAGACGCCCTGAGCATGAGCCACGCTGTCGCACGCATCGTTCGCCCGCTGCCTTCGCGGGAAATCTGGACGTTCGCCGGCCTCGTCGTGCTGGCGTGCTTCATCTGGCTCGCGGGGCCGCTCGTCGCGTTCGCCGATGTCCGCCCGTTCGAGAGCGGCTGGGTGCGCGCCGTCACGATCGCGGTGCTGTTCGTCGCGTGGGGCGCGCGGATTGCGTGGCGCAACTGGCGCGCGGGTCAACTGAACGCGCAGCTGCTGAACCAGTTGCGCGAGGCGGCGTCGCGGCCCGCCGCGGCGGGCGATCCGGCGCGGGCCCAACTCGAGGAACTGCGCAGCCGTTTCGACGAGGCCGCGACGCTCCTGAAGAAAGTCCGCTTCGACACCGCGGACGCCGCGCGCAAGGGCCTGCCGCAGTGGCTCGAGCGGATGTCGCGCCAGTATCTGTATCAATTGCCTTGGTACGTGTTCATCGGCGCGCCGGGCTCGGGCAAGACGACGGCGCTCGTCAATTCGGGGCTCAGCTTTCCGCTCGCCGAGCAGTTCGGGCGCGCGGCGATTCGCGGCGTCGGCGGCACGCGGCATTGCGACTGGTGGTTCACGAACGACGCGGTGTTGATCGACACCGCCGGCCGTTACACGACGCACGAGAGCAACCGTGCGCTCGACGAGGCCGAATGGAAGGGCTTCGTCGATCTGCTGAAGAAGTACCGCGCGCGCCAGCCGCTGAACGGCGCGATGCTGACGATCAGCGTCGCGGATCTGCTCGGCGCGTCGGAGGCGGAGCGCACGCAGCACGCGATGGTGCTGCGCAAGCGCCTGCTCGAGCTGCGCGCGCAGCTCGGCATCCGCTTTCCGGTGTATCTGCTCGTGACGAAAGCGGATCTGCTCGCCGGCTTCGCCGAATATTTCGGCGGCTTCGGCCGCGCCGAATGCGCGCAGGTGTGGGGCTTCACGTTCCCGCTCGCCGAGAGCGAAGCGCCGGGCTTCGATCTGCGCGCGGCGTTCGATCGCGAATACCGGCTGCTGCACAAGCGCCTGAACGACGGGCTGCCCGAGCTGCTCGCGTCGCAGACCGACGCGCGCCAGCGCGAGATGACGTATCTGTTGCCGCAGCAGATCGCCGATCTGCAGGACATGCTCGGCCAGTTCGTCGCCGAGGTGTTCTCCGTGTCGAGCTTCGAGCCGATGCCGATGCTGCGCGGCGTCTATCTGACGAGCGGCACGCAGGAAGGCACCGCGTTCGACCGCGTGATGAGCGGGATCAAGCGCTTCCTGAAGATCGAGGGCGTGCCGCCCGCCGCGCAGGCGGGCTCGAGCGGGCGCAGCTTCTTTCTGAGGTCGCTGCTGCAGGACCACATCTTCCGCGAGGCCGCGCTCGCCGGCAGCAACCTGCGCTGGCATCAGCGGCGACGCGTGCTGCAGATCGTCGGCTATGCGGCGATCGTGCTGCTGTGCGCGGCGGTGCTGTTCGGGTGGCTGCGCAGCTATTCGCGCAATCGCGACTATCTCGACCAGGTCGCCGCGCGCGTGCCCGCGGTCGACGCGCAGATCGGCCGCGCGAAGTTCACGGGCGCGGCCGATATCGTCCAGCTGCTGCCGGTGCTCGACGAGCTGAGCGGCCTGCCGAACGCGGGCGGCGTCGACTTGCGGCATCCGCCGCTCGCGTATCGCTGGGGCCTTTTTCAGGGCGAGAAGATCGAGGAGGCGAGCGACGCCGTCTACCGGCGCGCGCTCGACGACGTGCTGCTGCCGATCGCCGCGAGCCGGATGGAGGCGGCGCTGCGCGACGCGCAGCCGGACGAGATCGAATACGCGTACGCGGCGCTGAAGGCGTATCTGATGCTCTACGACAGCGCGCATTACGATCCCGCGTTCGTGCAGGCCGTCGTCGATCTCGAAATGGAGCGCTCGCTGCCCGCCGATTTCTCGTCCGCGCAACGCAGCGCGCTGCGCGCGCATCTCGACGCGCTGTTCGGCGATCGCGTCGCGGTGTCGCCGTTTCCGATGAACGAGCGGCTCGTGGCCGATGTCCGCGAGCGGCTGCGGCAAGCGCCGTTCTCGCAGCGGCTGTACCGGCAGCTCGCGCGCACGCTGCGGCCGAGCACCGCGTCGTACGACTTCAGCGTCGCGCGCGCGGTCGGGCCGGACGCGTCGCTCGTCTATCGGCGGCAGAGCGGCAAGAGCCTCGCCGACGGCGTGCCGGGCTTCTACACGCGCAACGGCTACCGGAACGTGTTCGCGCCGCGCCTGCCCGGCGCGATCGATGCGTACGGGCGCGAGGAGGTGTGGGTGCTGAACCTCGGCGCATCCGAGATTCCGAATCCGGCCGACGCCGCCGCGTGGGCGCGCGACATCCGCCAGCTCTATCTGAACGATTACATCAAGACCTGGGACGACTATCTGGCCGACATCCGCCTGCAGCGCACGGTAACGCTCACGCAGAGCATCCAGGTGGCGCGCACGCTCTCGTCGGCCGATTCGCCGCTCACGCGGCTGATGGTGGCGCTCGCGCGCGACACGCCGCTCGGCGATGCGCCGGGCGGCGCGCGCAACCTCGCGTCGCGCGCGCAGGACAAGGTCGACGAGGCGCGCAGCTCGCTCGCGCAGATCTTCGCGGGCCAGCCGGGCGCGGACGCGGGCGCGGCGGCCGCGGCGGCCGCGGCGCCCGCGAGCCCCGAGCAGGTCGTCGACAGCCACTTCGCGGGGCTGCGCACGTTCGCGCCGGGCAGCGGCGATCAGGCGGCGTCGTTCGACGCGGTGCTGAAGGCGATCGACGCGCTGTACACGTACCTGAGCGCGACCGACGACGCGCTGCGCAGCGGCGCGACGCCGCCGCCGTCGGATGCGCCCGCGCGGCTGCGCGCGCAGGCGGGCCGGCTGCCGACGCCGTTTCGCGAGGTGCTCGACGATTTGTCGAACGTCGCGAACGGCAGCGTCGCGAGCGTCGAGCAGCGCAACGTCGCGCAGCGCGCGGGCGCGAACGTCGGCGACTTCTGCCGGCAGGCGATCGCCGGGCGCTATCCGTTCGCGCGCGGCGCGGCGCGCGACGTCGCGCCGTCCGATTTCGCGCAGCTGTTCGCGGCGGGCGGCCTGATGGACGACTTCTTCCAGAAGAACCTGCAATCGCTCGTCGACACGGCCGCGCATCCGTGGCGCTTCAACAACCGCAACGCCGACGCGGACCCGTCGGCGGCCGCGATGCTCGGCGCGTTCGAGAAAGCTGCGGTGATCCGCGACGTCTACTTCGGAGGCGGCGCGCGGACCGCGCAGATCAAGGTCGAGATCGTGCCGCTCGAAATGGACCCGTCGATTTCGGAGATGGTGCTCGATATCGACGGCCAGATCGTCCGCTACGCGCACGGCCCGCAGGTGCCGACCGCGGTGCAGTGGCCCGGCACGCGCGGCAGCAATCAGGTGCGGCTGCAGGTGACCGAGCAGTCGGGCGCGGCGGGCGGCTTCACGACCGAGGGGCCGTGGGCGCTGCATCGGCTGTTCGATCGCGCGGGCGTGTCGGGCGGGCGGGCGCCCGAGCAGATGGTCGCGAGATTTTCGGTCGACGGCAAGCCGATCGTGCTGCAGGTGACGGCGAGCAGCGTCCGCAATCCATTCCGGTTGCCGCAGATGGAGTCCTTTACATGTCCTCCGAAGCAATGAGCACGACGCCGACGCCGCTCGCCCGCGACGGCGAGCCGCCCGCCTGGTACGGAAAGATTCCGGGCGCGGGCGACTTCGTCAACCACCGGCTGCCGCACGAGCTCGCCGGCTGGTGGGAGCGCTGGCTCCAGCAGGGAATGGCGGCGATGCGCCAGCGCGGCGCTGACGAAATCGAGCGCTACTACACGGTTGCGCCGGTCTGGAACTTTCTGATTCCGGCGGGCGCGGGCGCGCAATGCGTGCAGCCCGGCTGCCTCGCGCCGAGCTGCGATCGCGTCGGCCGCTACTACCCGGTGATCGCGACGCTGCCGATGCGCACCGCCGATTACTGGGGCGGGCTGCCCGATGTCGCCGACGCGTTTTACTGGCAGGTCGGCAGCGCGTTGCTCGATGCGATCAGGCACTCGCGCGCGCCGGTGCAGCTCGAGCAGACGCTCGCGCGGGTGCGGCTCGTGCCGGGCGTCGTGCAGCCGGCGCTGTTCGGCGGCGCGGGCGGCGGGCGAGGCGCAAGCGGTTGGAGGGGCTGGAACGGTGAACGCGGCGAGGCCGGTGAGCGTGGGGAAATCGGCGGTGCCGGCGAGATCGGTGGGACCGGCGAGATCGGTGGAGCGGGAGAGATCGGTGGGGCAGGCGAGATCGGTGGAGTGGGAGAGATCGGTGGGGCAGGCGAAAGCGGCGACGAGGACGACAGCTCGTTCGCCCAACCGCTGCCGGGCCCGCCCGCGGCGCCCGCGTGGCCCGGGCTTTCACAGTACTTCGATCCGCATGGCTCGACGAGCTTCTGGTGGACCAATCGCGCCGACGGATCGCCGCTGCGCACGCACGCGCACACGGGCGCGCCGGACAGCCGCTTGTTCCTGCGGCTGTTCGGCGGCGTCCAGCACGGCGTGTAACGAAGGCGCGCAACGAAGACACACAACGAAGACACACAACGAAGGCGAACAGCTAAGTCGAACAGCTAAGTCGAACGACTAAGGCGCGCAGTGAAGAAGGCGCGCAACGGCGGCGGATGGAACGGCGCGCGCGATGCCGCGCGCCATCACGCGACGGACCGGCTCGCGGCGTCGGCCCGAGGCGGCCGCGGTTCGCGGAATCGAGAGGTGGCACATGACGGATGCATTTTCGAGAGACAACGAGCAGGAAACCGTGACGCGCAGCGCGGCCGCCGAATTCGCGGTGCGCCCGCTGCCGCTCGGCCATCGTCTCGGCGAATTGCAGCTGGACGAAGTGCTCGGCGTCGGCGGCTTCGGCATCGTCTATCGCGCGTTCGACCGCACGCTGCGGCGCGCGGTCGCGATCAAGGAATACATGCCGTCGATGCTCGCGACGCGCGGCGGCGACTACACGGTGTCGCTGCGCTCCGAGCGCTTCGCGCAGGCGTTCGACGCGGGCCGCAGCGCGTTCCTCAACGAGGCGCGGCTGCTTGCGCAGTTCGATCATCCGGGGCTCGTCAAGGTTCTGCATTTCTGGGAGAGCCACGGCACCGCGTACATGGTGATGCCGTTCTACGAAGGGCGCACGCTCAAGCAACTGCTCGACGGCGGCGCGCAGATGGGCGAGACGCAGCTGCGCAACATCGTCGCCGCGCTGCTCGGCGCGCTCGACACGCTGCATCGCGCGCAGTGCTTTCATCGCGACATCGCGCTCGACAACATCCTGATCCGCCCCGACGGCAATCCGATCCTGCTCGACTTCGGCGCGGCGCGCAAACGGATCGGCGATCTCGTCGACGACAGTGCGATGATGATCAAGCCGGGCTACGCGCCGATCGAGCAATACACCGACGACCCGGCGTTCGGCCAGGGGCCGTGGACCGATCTGTACGCGCTCGGCGCGGTGATGCACGCGATGGTTGCGGGCGAACTGCCGCCCGCGGCGGTCGTGCGCAGCATCAAGGACACCTACCGGCCGCTCGCGGCGCGCGAGCTGACGGCGCGCGAGCCTTACAGCCCGGCGTTTCTCGCGGCGATCGACCATGCGCTGCAACTGAAGATCGCCGACCGGCCGGAGTCGGTCGCGGAATTCGCGGCGGAGCTCGGGCTGCGCGAATTCGATCGGCCGCCTTATGTGTCGCCGATGCCGGCGACGCCGACGCAAGCGCAGCCGCGCGAGCCCGAGAGCGATCGGGATGCGGGCGCGGCGCGTTCCGGCGCGGAGCAGGCGGCGGCGTCCGGTTCGTCCGGCGCGGGGCGAAGCGACAACGCGGATGCGGCGGCGACGGCGGCGTGGCCCGACGGCGAGCGCGCGCGACAGTCGAGCCCGCATCGGCAGGCAGACGCCGGTTCGGCCGCCGCCGCGCAGGGCGGCGTCGAGCCGGGCGCGTCGGCGGCCGAGCCGCAGCATCGGCAGGCCGATGACGAACGGGCGACGTCGGCGCGTTCCGGCGCGGAACAAGCGCAATTGCAATCGTATCGACAAGCGGGCGAGCGCGGCGCGGCGGCCGCGAAACCGGATGAGGCGGCGGCCGCGCCGTCGCCGCCGCCGCGACGTCCGACGGACGATCGCGATGCCTCGCGCTCGCAGTCCGGCGTCGAGCGCGCGGCGCCGCAGCCGCCGCCGCGCGGGCATGCGAGCGAGCAGGATTCGCTGCCGGCGCGGCCGGTCGCGGGCGACGCGTCGCGGCAGTCCGCATCGGCGTCGAGCGACGGCAGGCCGCCGTCCGGGGCCGACGGGCGGCGCACATCCGAAATGCCGCTTGCGCGCGACGCGACCGGGGCGCGCGAGAACGCGGGGGCGGGCGCGATGCCGGCGGCCGGAACGGGGCATGCGGCAGGCGCTTCGAGGGCGGCTGCATCGCCCTCCGGCGCATCCGCTTTCGCCGCATCTGCGTCGGGTGCGTTTGCGTCTGCCGCATCCACGCCGGGCGCATCCACGCCGGGCGCATCCACGCCGGGCGTATCCACGCCGGGCGTATCCACGCCGGGCACATCCGCTGCGGCGCGTCCGGCCGCGCTGCGCGGCGACGTGCGCAACCGGCTGCGCGACCGGAGGACGATTGCCTACGCGGGCGGCGCGCTCGCGGCGGTGCTGGCGATCGGCATCGGCGTTGCGTCTCTGCTGAAGCCGTCCGGCCCCGCCGAGACGGCCGCGACGAACGTGAGCGGGCCCCCGTCTCCGGCCGCGACGAATGCGAGCGCGCCGCCGCCACCGGCCGCGACGACGGCAGCGACGGCAACGCCCGCGCCCGGCGACACGCCCGCATCAGCGTCCGTGCTCGCGCAGCGCGAGCCGCCGCCCGCGCTGGCACCGCCGCCCGCAGCCGCACTCGCCGACACGACCGCGCCCACGCCCGCGCCCGCTCCGACGGTCGCGACGACGGTCACGAGCGAGGCCGCGCTTCAGCCTTCGCAGACGACCTCGCCAGGCGCGCAGCCCGCGCCGCCGCAGATCGCGAAGAACGACGCCGGCGGCGCGCCCGCGCAGCACGCGCCTGCCGCGAACCTCGCGCCGAAAGGCAGCCTCGATGCGACGGAGACGGTGATCGCGAATTCGCCGGCGAGCGGCGTCGCGCCGCCCCCGGCGACGTCCGTCGCCGCGGAGGCCGCCGCCGCGGCCGATCAGCGCCCGCCGGATATGCAGGAGACGATCCCCGTGCGATTCCACGTGCGCCCGTGGGGCGACGTCTACGTGAGCGGCGTGAGGCGCGGCGCGAGCCCGCCGCTGCGCGCGCTGTCGCTCGCGCCGGGCGTCTATCAGATCGAGATCCGCAACGGCACGCTGCCGCCGCTGCGGCGCACGGTGAAGATCGATCCGGGCAGCAAACCGATCAACATCGACTATGCGTTCGAATGACGTCGACATGGCGGCGCGCGTCGCCGGCGCCGGTTCAACCACGGGAAGGCCCATGCGGAGTTCAGACCTGATCGAATCGTTGCTCGCCGGCGTCGCGCCCGATGCGCCGTGCGGCGCGAATCTCGAATACGAGCAGGATTTCCTGCGGCTGCAGGAGAGTGCGACGCCGCGCCCCGAGCAGCAGTACGGCGACACCGTGATCCCGGCCGAGGCGCCGGACTGGGGCGCGGTCGAGCGTCTCGCGCTCGAGCTGTCGGCGCGCACGAAGGATCTGCGCGTCGCCGCGCATCTCGCGCGCAGCTGGACCGAGCTGCGCGGCATTCCCGGCTACGCGGACGGCCTCGCGTTCGTCGCGGGCATGCTCGAACGATGGTGGGACGACGTGCATCCGCGTCTCGACGCCGATGGCGATCGCGATCCGACGCTGCGGATGAACGCGCTCGCCGAAGTCGCGGGCGCGCACGATTGCGCGCGCGCCGCGCGCCGGCAGGCGCTGTTCGACGGCGGGCCGAGCGTGCGCGACGCGGAGCGCGTGTTCGACGCCCGCGACGCCCACGACAGCGGCGCGGAGCACCCCTATCCGGGCGGACGCGAGCGCTTGATCGCCGATTTGACGCGCGCGCGCGACGGCGCGGAGCCGACGCTCCGCGCGGCGTTCGACGCGCTCGACGCGCTCGATGCGATTCGCGCGCACGCCGTGTCGCGGCTCGGCGGCGAATGGGCGCCCGACGCGAGCGACTTCGAGAAGGCGCTGCGCCGGATCGTGCGCGACGCGCTGCCGCCGCCCGCCGCGCCGCGGGCGGACGATGCGGCGGGCGCGTCGGCGGCGGCGGGGGGCGCGGCCATCGCGGCAAACGGCGGCGCGGCGGCGGCCGGCGCATCGGCCGCGGCCGCCGCCGCGCACGGTCGCGCCTGGCGCGACGCCGAAGTGACGAGCCGCGACGACGTGCAGCTCGGCCTCGAAAAGATGTGCCGCTACTTCGAGCTGCACGAGCCGAGCCACCCGGCGCCGATCCTGCTGCGCCGCGCGCAGCGGCTGCTGTCGCTCGACTTCTACGAAATCATCCGGGATCTCGCTCCGGAGAGCCTGCCGAAGCTCGACTTGCTGAGCGGACAGCGCAGCGAATGATGCGGGGCGCCGCCGGGGACGGCGGCGGACATGATCGACGCAACCTGATGCGAAGGAGCAGACGATGACGAGCAAGTACAAGGTCTCGGCCAGCGGACAGAAATTCATTGCGCGCAACCGCGCGCCTCGCGTGCAGATCGAGTACGACGTCGAAACCTACGGCGCCGAGCGCAAGGTTCAGCTGCCGTTCGTGATGGGCGTGATCGCCGACCTCGCGGGCAAGCGGGCCGAGCCGCTGCCGGATCTGCCGGAGCGCAAGTTCCTCGAGGTCGACGTCGACAACTTCGACGAGCGGATGAAATCGATCGCGCCGCGCGTCGCGTTCCAGGTGCCGAACACGCTGTCGGGCGACGGGATGATGAGCGTCGACATGACGTTCGAGAGCATCGACGACTTCTCGCCCGCCGCGATCGCGCGCAACGTCGACGCACTCAGGCGCCTGCTCGAAGCGCGCACCGAGCTGTCGAACCTGCTGTCGTACATGGACGGCAAGCACGGCGCCGAGCAACTGATCGAGAACGCGATCAACGATCCGGAACTGCTGAAGTCGCTCGTGCGTCAGCCGCTCGCGGCGAGCGCCGCCGGCGGCGCGCAGGCGGTGACGGACGCCGCGAACGCCGCAGACGCCGCAGACGATTCGGAGATTCGCCATGAATGAACACGCTCAAACCCGGGCCGACGCGCGCGAGGCCGCGCAGCCCGTCGTCGCGCGCGACGAGTTCGCCGCGCTGCTGCAGAAGGAATTCAAGCCGAAGACCGCCGAGGCGCGCGAATCGGTGGAGCGCGCGGTGCGCACGCTCGCGCAGCAGGCGCTCGAGCACACGGTCGGCATGACGACCGACGCGTACGGCAGCGTCAAGCAGATCATCGCCGAGATCGATCGCAAGCTCTCCGAACAGATCAACCTGATCCTGCATCATCAGGAGTTCCAGACGCTCGAGGGCGCGTGGCGCGGGCTGCACTATCTCGTCACGAACACCGAGACCGACGAGCTGCTGAAGATCAAGGCGCTGCCCGCGTCGCGCAACGAGCTCGCGCGCACGCTGAAGCGCTACAAGGGCGTTGCGTGGGATCAGAGCCCGCTGTTTCGCAAGGTCTACGAAGAGGAGTACGGACAGTTCGGCGGCGAGCCGTTCGGCTGCCTCGTCGGCGATTTCTATTTCAACCACAGCCCGCCGGACGTCGAGATGCTCGGCGAGCTGTCGAAGATCGCGGCGGCCGCGCACGCGCCGCTCATCGCGGGCGCGTCGCCCGAGCTGATGCAGATGGATTCGTGGCAGGAGCTGGCCAATCCGCGCGACCTGACGAAGATCTTCCAGAACACCGAGTACGCGGCGTGGCGCAGCCTGCGCCAGTCCGAGGATTCGCGCTACGTCGGGCTCGCGATGCCGCGCTTCCTCGCGCGGCTGCCTTACGGCGCGCGCACGAATCCCGTCGACGAATTCGACTTCGAGGAAGACACCGACGCCGCGAGCCACGACCGCTACACATGGGCGAATTCCGCGTACGCGATGGCGGCGAACATCAATCGCTCGTTCAAGCTGTACGGCTGGTGCTCGTCGATTCGCGGCGTCGAATCGGGCGGCGCGGTGGAAGGGCTGCCGTGCCATACGTTCCCGACCGACGACGGCGGCGTCGACCAGAAGTGCCCGACCGAGATCGCGATCAGCGACCGCCGCGAGGCCGAGCTCGCGAAGAACGGCTTCATGCCGTTCGTTCACCGGAAGAATTCGGATTTCGCGGCGTTCATCGGCGCGCAGTCGCTGTATCAGCCGGACGAGTATCACGATCCCGACGCGACCGCGAATGCGCGGCTGTCCGGCCGCCTGCCCTACCTGTTCGCGTGCTGCCGCTTCGCGCATTACCTGAAGTGCATCGTGCGCGACAAGATCGGCTCGTTCCGCGAGCGCGACGACATGGAGCGCTGGCTCAACGACTGGATCATGAACTACGTCGACGGCGATCCGGCGAACTCGTCGCAGGAGACGAAGGCGCGCAAGCCGCTCGCGGCCGCGCAGGTCGTCGTCGAGGAGATCGAGGACAACCCGGGCTATTACGCATCGAAATTCTTCCTGCGGCCGCATTACCAGCTGGAAGGGCTCACCGTGTCGCTGCGGCTCATCTCGAAGCTGCCGTCGGCGAAGGCGGCGGGCGAATGAGCGTCAACCGACTGAGTTTCGACTGACATCCCTCAATCAACCAAGACGGAGAAATCGATGGGCGTCGCAATGTTTATGAAAGTGGACGGCGTCACCGGCGAATCGGCCGACGCACAGCACAAGGGCTGGACCGACATCCAGTCGTTCTCGTGGGGCGCGAGCCAGCCGGGCGCGATGGCGAGCGGCAGCGGCGGCAACGCGGGCAAGGCGAGCTTCAACGATCTCGTCGTCGCCGCCTACATGGACAAGGGCGCAACGGCGATCATCAAGAACTGCGCGAACGGCAAGCACCTGTCGACCGTCGAGATCTCGGCGTGCAAGACGGGCGGCACGCAGATCGAATTCATGCGCGTGACGTTGCAGGAAGTGCTCGTCACGTCGGCGCAGATCGCGGGCGTCGATCCGGGCGACGCGGCCGACCGGCTGATGATGCAGTACGGCTTCCAGGCCGCGAAGGTCAAGAAGCAGTACTGGCAGCAGAACGACAACGGCGGCAAGGGCGCCGAGGTGTCGGTCGGCTGGAACATCAAGGAAAACACCGAGATGTGACGGCGCGAGGCGGACCGATCATGGACGACGACGTGCGATCCCGGGACGGCCGGGAGGGCGGCATGCGCGCCGCGCGCGACCGGCTGCAGCCCGCGCTGCTCGACCGGCTGACCGACGCCGAACCGCAGCGGCGCAGCGAGCCGCCGGATGCGCAGGCGATCGGCGGCGAGCGCCTGCGCGCGGCGGTGCTGCGCGATCTGTCGTGGCTGCTCAATACGCGCAACGGCGAGGACGGCTTCGTCGACTGGTCGGCGTTCGCGCACGCGCAGGCGTCGGTGCTCAACTACGGGATGCGGCCGCTCGTCGGCAAGCCGATGTCGGGCGTCGAGCGGATGTCGGTCGAGGCGTCGATCCGCGATGCGATCGTGCGCTTCGAGCCGCGCATCGCGCCCGACAGCGTCGAGGTGCGCAGCGTGCTCGACGCGCCGGGCGGTGCGGCGGGCGAGCGCCGGCACAACGTGCTGATGTTCGAGATCAAGGGCACGCTGTGGTCGGTGCCGCATCCGGTCGAATTCGTGCTGCGCTCCGATCTCGATCTGGAGACGGGCGCGATGTCGCTGCAATCGGCGGCGGGAGGCTGATGCGATGGACACGCGCCTGCTCGAGTACTACAACCGCGAACTCGCCTATCTGCGCGAGCTCGGCGGCGAATTCGCGCAGCAGTTTCCGAAAGTGGCCGCGCGCTTGCGGATGCACGAATCGGGGCCGCCCGATCCGTATGTCGAGCGGCTGCTCGAAGGCTTCAGCTTCCTCACAGCGCGCGTGCAGCTGAAGATGGACGCGGAGTTTCCGCGCTTCACGCAGGCGCTGCTCGACGCCGTTTATCCGGGCTACGTCGCGCCGCTTCCGTCGATGGCGATCGTGCAGTTCACGCCGATGATGAACGAGGGCAGCCTCGCGCAAGGCTGCCGGCTGCCGGCGGGCACCGCGCTGCGCGCGCGGCCCGCCGCGTCCGAGCAGACCGCGTGCGAGTTCCGCACCGCGCACGATCTGACGCTCTGGCCGCTCGAGCTGACCGCGGCGGCCGTGACGGGCGCGCCCGCGTATCTGCCGCGCTCGGCGACGGCCGCGCGCCGCGACGTGCGCGGCGCGCTGCGGATCAGGCTGAAGGCGCGCGGCGGCGCGAGTCTCGCGCAGTTGCCGATCGACCGGCTGATGTTCCATCTCGCCGGCCCCGAGCGCGACGCGCTGCACCTGCTCGAACTGATCGCCGGGCACACGATCGGCGTCGTCTGCCACGATACGGGCCAGCCGCCGCGCTGGCTGCACGTGCTCGGCGCGCACGCGCTCGTCCATCAGGGCTTCGATGCCGATCAGGCGCTGCTGCCCGACGACGGCCGCGGCTTCCAGGGCTATCGGCTGCTGCGCGAGTATTTCGCGTTCCCCGCGCGCTTCCTGTTCTTCAGCATCGAGGGGCTGCGGCCGGCGCTCGCGCGCGCGACGGGCGACGAGTTCGAGCTGACGCTGTTGCTCGACCGGCACGACGCGGCGCTCGAGAACCGCGTCGACGCGCGGCATCTCGCGCTCAATTGCACGCCGGCCGTGAACCTGTTCGCGCGCCGCGCGGATCGCATCCCGATCCGTCCGGGCGTGCGCGAGCATCACGTCGTCGTCGATCGCAGCCGCCCGCTCGACTACGAGGTCTATGCGGTGCAGCGCCTCGCGAGCGAGCAGCGCGACGACGGGCAGGCGCGCGAGTTCCGGCCGTTCCACGCATCGTTCGCGGGCGACGACGGCAACTACGGCGCGTATTACACGGTGCGCCGCGAGCCGCGCCTCGTGTCCGCGCAGGCGCGCGCGAACGGCACGCGCACGGGCTACGTCGGCAGCGAGACGTACGTGTCGCTCGTCGACAGCGATTGCGCGCCGTACGACGAATCGATCCGCTATCTGTCCGTCGACACGCAGTGCACGAACCGCGACCTCGCGCTGCTGCTGCCGGCGGGCGACGCGAACACGTTCACGCTGCGCGTGTCGGCGCCCGTGGAGCGGATCGCCGCGATTCGCGGGCCGTCGCGGCCGCGAGCGCCGATCGCCGACGCGCAGAGCGCATGGCGGCTCGTCAGCCATCTGGGCCTCGCGCGCCATACGCTGACCGACGTCGACGACGAAGAAGGCGCGCGCGTGCTGCGCGAGCTGCTCGGCCTGCACGCGGACCCGGCCGACGCCGCGATGCGCCGGCAGATCGACGGCGTGCATCGCGTCGCGTTCACGCCGGTGTTCCGCAGGCTGCCCGCCGCGGGGCCGCTGATGTTCGGGCGCGGCGTGCAGGTCGACGTGACGGTCGACGATCACGCGTTCTCCGGCGACAGCCCGTACTTGCTCGGCGCGGTGATCGAGCAGTTCTTCGCGCGGCACGTGTCGATCAATTCGTTCGCCGAATGCGTGCTGAGCAGCGCGCAGCGCGGCAGGCTCGCGCAATGGCCGGCGCGCGTCGGCAGGCGGCCCGCGGTATGACGACGAACCTGAAACCGGATTCGCCCGCGGCGCACGCGCATGAGCGCGCGGGCGCGAAGCAGGACGCGAGCCCGAACCGAAGTTCGAGCCCGAGCGCGCATCCGAATCTGGTTCCGAATGCAAGCGCGAGCGCCGCCGCGCGCCGCGACGCATGGTGGCGCCGCCTGCGCGCCGCGCCGCATGGCTACGACCTGTTCCAGGCGCTGCGCTGGCTCGACGCGCTGTCGCCGGAGCACGCGCCGTCCGGCTACGCGGCGCGGCCGCGCGACGAGCCGATGCGGCTCGGCCAGGCGCCGTCGCTCGCGTTCGCGGCGGCGATGCTCGCGGGCGTACGCGACGACGGCCCGCGCCCGCGCATCGCGATTCAAGGCTTCGGGCTGTTCGGGCCGAACGGGCCGCTGCCGTCGCATCTGACCGAATACGCGCACGAGCGCGCGACGCAACACGACGATCCGACGTTCGCCGCGTTCGCCGACGTCTTTCATCATCGGCTGATCCTGCTGTTCTACCGCGCATGGGCCGACGCGCAGCCGACCGTCAGTCTCGACCGGCCGGCGCGCGCGCGGTTCGACGCCTACGTCGCGAGCCTGATCGGGCCGCGCGATGCGCCGGGCGCGGCGGACGCGCTCGCGCCGCACGCGAAGTATTTCCAGGCAGGCCACCTGGTGCGGCACACGCGCAATCCGGAAGGGCTCGTGCAGATCCTGCGGCGCTACTTCGGCGTGCGGGCGCGGATCGTCGAGCACGTGCCGCACTGGGTGATGCTCGATCGCGCGCAGCGCTGCGCGATCCGCGCGACGCGGCCGACGCAGCGGCTCGGCGGCGCCGTGCTCGGCTGTGCGGTGCGCGACGCGCAGTCGCGCTTGCGGATCGTGCTCGGCCCGCTGACGCTCGACGAATACCGGCGGTTCCTGCCGGGCGGCGCGCATGCACGGCAGCTCGCGCAATGGGTGCGCGAATACGTCGGCGTCGAATTCGGCTGGGACGTGCAGCTCGAGCTCGCACACGACGAAGTGCCGGCGCTCGCGCTCGGCAGCCGCCACGCGCTCGGCCGCACCGCGTGGCTCGGCGAGCGGCTCGATCACGGCCCCGCGCGCGACCTCGTGCTCGGCTACGACGCGCACGCGCGCGGCGCAAGCGCGAGCGCGGGCGCCGCAAGCGCTCGATCGACGAGGGCCGATCAGGCGGCCGCCGCCGATGCGCCTCATCGCCAACCTGCCTGACCGGGAATCGCCATGTCCGATATCGGCCGAGTGACCTTGTTCGGAAAGCTGAACGCCTTTCTCTACGAGACGCTGGAGCAGGCGACGGGTTTCTGCCGGCTGCGCGGCAATCCGTACGTCGAGCTCGCGCACTGGCTGAACCAGATGCTCCGGCGCCCGGACAGCGACGTGCACCGGATTCTGCGCCGCTTCGACATCGATGCGGCGGCGGTCGACCGCGGGATCGTCGCCGCGCTCGACCGGCTGCCGCGCGGCGCCGGTTCGGTGTCCGATCTGTCCGCGCACATCGACGATGCGGTCGAGCGCGCGTGGGTGTACGCGACGCTCAAGTACGACGCGACGCAGATCCGCAGCGCGGTGCTGCTGCTCGCGATCGTGAAGACGGCGCAGCTTCGCAACGTGCTGTATGCGATCGCGCGCGACTTCGAGCGGATCGTGCCGGACGTGCTCGCCGACGAGCTCGACCGGATCGTCGACGGCTCGCCGGAAACGCCGCCGCCTGCCGCGCGCGCGCCGGCAGGCGGAGCGCGCGCGCCGGGCGGGGCGTCGTTCGCCGCACGCGAGGGCGCGGCGCTCGCGCGCTATGCGGTCGATCTGACCGCGCGTGCGCGCGCGGGCGAAATCGATCCGGTCGTCGGCCGCGACGGCGAGATTCGCCAGATCGTCGACATCCTGCTGCGGCGCCGGCAGAACAATCCGCTGCTCGTCGGCGAGGCGGGCGTCGGCAAGACGGCGGTCGCCGAGGGCTTCGCGCTGCGCATCGTCGCGGGCGACGTGCCGCCGCCGCTGCGCGACGTCGAGCTGTATCTGCTCGACATCGGCTTGCTGCAGGCGGGCGCGAGCGTGAAGGGCGAATTCGAGAGCCGACTGCGCGGCGTGATCGACGAGGCGAGCTCGAGCGAGCGGCCGGTGATCCTGTTCGTCGACGAGGTGCATACGCTCGTCGGCGCGGGCGGCGCGGCGGGCACGGGCGACGCGGCGAACCTGCTGAAGCCGGCGCTCGCGCGCGGCCTGTTGCGCACGATCGGCGCGACCACGTGGTCCGAATACAAGCAGTACATCGAGAAGGACCCGGCGCTCACGCGGCGCTTCCAGCTCGTGCAGGTGCGCGAGCCCGAGGAGGACGCGGCGCTCGCGATGCTGCGCGGGCTCGCCGCGAAGCTCGAAGCGCACCATCGCGTGCTCGTGCTCGACGATGCGCTGCACGCGGCCGTCACGCTGTCGCATCGCTACATTCCCGCGCGGCAGTTGCCCGACAAGGCGATCAGCCTGCTCGACACCGCGTGCGCGCGCGTTGCGGTCAGCCAGCATGCGGTGCCCGCGCCGATCGAAGACGCGCGGCGGAGGATCGACAGCCTGCGCGTCGAACGCGAACTGATCGCGCGCGAGTGCGCGCTCGGCGCGGGCGATGCGTCGCGGCTCGATTCGATCGATGTATCGGTGGCGAGCGAACAGGCCACGCTCGATGCGCTCGACGCGCGCTGGCAGGCGGAGCGCGACGCGCTCGGCGAGATCGTCGACTGGCGCGCTTCGCTGCTCGACGACGATCCTTCGCGCGCGCTCGATACGCAGGCCCGCGCGAACGTGCAGGCGAAGCTCGCTGCGGCGTTGCAGGCGCTCGCCGAATTGCAGGGCGAGACGCCGCTCGTGCTGCCCGCGGTCGACACGCACGCGGTGGCCGCCGTCGTGTCCGACTGGACCGGCATCCCGCTCGGCCGGATGGTGCGCGACGAAATGCAATCGGTGCTCAAGCTCGCGGATACGCTCGCCGAGCGCGTCGTCGGCCAGCGGCATGCGGTCGAGCTGATCGCCGAGCGCATTCAGACCGCACGCGCACGGCTCGACGATCCGGCGAAACCGCACGGCGTGTTCCTGCTGTGCGGGCCGTCCGGCGTCGGCAAGACCGAGACCGCGCTCGCGCTCGCCGAAACGCTGTACGGCGGCGAGCACAACGCGATCACGATCAACATGAGCGAGTTCCAGGAGGCGCATACGGTGTCGACGCTGAAGGGCGCGCCGCCCGGTTACGTCGGCTATGGGCAGGGCGGCGTGCTGACCGAAGCGGTGCGGCGGCGGCCGTACAGCGTCGTGCTGCTCGACGAGATCGAGAAGGCGCACCGCGACGTGCACGAGATCTTCTTTCAGGTGTTCGACAAGGGCTGGATGGAAGACGGCGAAGGGCGCTACATCGATTTTCGCAACACGGTGATCATCCTCACGTCGAACGTCGGTTCCGAGCGCGTGATGCAGATGTGCCGCGACGCGCAGCGGCTGCCCGATGCGCAGACGTTGACCGACGCGCTGCGCGCGCCGCTGCGCGACGTGTTCCCGGCCGCTTTGTTGGGACGCCTGACCGTCGTGCCGTACTACCCGCTGACCGACGAGATGCTCGCGCGGATCGTCGCGTTGCAGCTCGCGCGCATCGAGCGGCGCATCGAAGCGCATCACGGCATCGCGCTGCGCTGCGCCGATTCGGCGACCGCGCTGATCGTCGAGCGCTGCCGGACGATCGAATCCGGCGGGCGGATGGTCGACGCGATCCTCACGCACACGGTGCTGCCGCGCATCAGCCAGGAGATCCTGCGCGCGACGATCGAGGCTCGCGCGCTGTCGGCGATCGACGTGAGCGCGGACGACGGCCAATTCGTTTATCGATTCGAAGAGGAGGGCGCGACGTGACCCGCGTGTTCACACTCGACAGCCTGCATGGAGACGACCTGAGGTTCCACCGGCTCTACGGCGAGGAAGCGCTCGGGCGATTGTTCGATTTCCGGATCGAAGCGCTCGCCGACAATCACAGCCTGTCGTTGAAGGAGCTGCTCGGCAAACCGGTGACGGTGCGCATCCGGCAGCAGAACGAATCGGAGCGCTGTCTGAACGGGATCGTCGCGCGCGCGTCGCTCGTCGGGCGGCGTGCCGAGCGCCATTACGGCTACCAGCTGATCGTGCGCCCGTGGCTGTGGCTCGCGACGCGCCGCTCCGATTGCCGGATCTTCCAGAACAAGACGGTGCCGGAGATCGTGCAGGAGGTGCTCGCCACGTACGGCTTCCCGATCGAAAACCACCTGACCGAGACGTACACGCCGCGCGAATACTGCGTGCAGTACAACGAAACCGACGCGGCGTTCGTATCTCGGCTGATGGAGTTCGAAGGGATTTATTACTACTTCAAGCATGCGGCGCAAACGCATACGCTGATGCTGTGCGACGCGATGTCGTCGCACGTCGCGCTGCCGGGTTACGAGACGATTCCGTTCATCGCGCGCGACCGCACCGCGATCGCCGACGAAGAGCACATCGACAGTTGGCTGCCCGCGCAGGAAGTGAGCATCGGCAAGCACGAGACGAGCGACTACGACTACACGAAGCCGCGCGCGGACTTGTCCGCGCAGAAGATCGATCCGCGCGGCCACGACCATGACGGCTTCGCGTCGTTCGAATGGCCCGGCGGCTATCGCGACGACGAACCGGGCGCGCACTACAGCCGCGTGCGGCTCGAAGAGCAGCAGGCCGAGCACGAGCGCGCGCTCGCGCGTACCGACGTGCGCGGCGTCGCGCCCGGCTATCTGTTCGCGCTCGAACACTGCCCGCGCGCCGACCAGAACCGTGAGTACCTGATCGTGCGCTGCCAGTATCGGTTTCAGGAGAATGCGTACGCGACCGACAGCGGCAACGAAGCGGTCGTGCACGAATCGCAGGTGCTCGTGCAGCCGTCGAGCCTGCCGTATCGATCGCCGCGCGCGACGCCGCGGCCGCGCACGAACGGCCCGCAGACGGCGAGCGTCGTCGGCCCGAAGGGCGAGGAAATCTGGACGGACCAGTACGGGCGCGTGAAACTGCAATTTCGCTGGGACCGCTACGGGCAGAGCGATCAGAACTCGTCGTGCTGGGTGCGCGTGTCGAGCCCGTGGGCGGGCGGCGGCTTCGGGGGTGTGCAGATTCCGCGCATCGGCGACGAGGTGGTGGTCGATTTCCTGAACGGCGACCCCGATCAGCCGATCGTGACGGGGCGCGTATACAACGGCGAAAAGATGCCGCCGTGGGGCCTGCCCGGCAGCGCGACGCAAAGCGGGCTGCTGTCGCGCTCGTCGCCGGGCGGCACCACCGAGCATTCGAACGCGTTTCGCTTCGAGGACAAGAAGGGTGCGGAGCAATTATGGATGCATGCGGAGCGCAACTTCGATGCGGAGACCGAGCAGGATCACACGCTGTCGGTGGGCCGCGATCATTCGCATTCGGTCGGCAACAACGAGACGATGAGCGTCGCGAACAACCGGCAGAGAAGCGTCGGGCAGAACGAGACGGTGAACATCGGGCAGCATCGCGTCGCGCAGATCGGCGGGAACGAGACGCATGGCGTCGGCGGCAATCGCACGCGGCAGGTTGGAAAAGACGAAACCGTGACCATCGGCGCGAATCGCGAAGCGACGATCGGCGGAAATCACGTGGAGACAGTGACGAAAGACAAGACCGAATCGATCGGACAGGGCAAGACGCTGAATGTCACCACGCACTATCAGACGAATTCGAAAAGCATGAAGACGACCGTCGCCGAACATCACGCGGAGGAGATCGGTGCACGAACGTCGACGATCAAGGACGCGCACGTGCTCAACGTCGGCCAATCGCAGACGGTGAACGTCGGCGCGAGTCACGCGATGAACGTGAAGAACAACGTGCATGTCGGCGCGGGCGATCAGATCGCGCTTGTTTGCGGCAATGCGAGCATCACGCTGAAGAAGGACGGCACGATCGTGATCAACGGCGTCACGGTGGAATCGAGCGCTAGCGGAAGCCATAGCGTGCGCGGCAAGACGGTGACGTCGTCGGCGACGGGCGAGCACACGGTGGAAGGCACGATACTGAAACTGAACCCCTGACGGGGAACGAGGATCATGCAGAACTGGCAACCCACGAACCCCGTGGAGCGCAGGTTCATGGATGCGCACACGGATTGGCAGAGCTTTGCGAAGGATCGAGCCGCAAGGCTGATGATCTGGCAGGCGAACGAAGCCGATGCGCAGCTCGTGCAGCTTTATTTTCAGACGCAGGAGGAGATGTCGAGCGCGGTGATCGTCATGCGCTCGGATTTCGTCGGTGAAGCGCGCTACGCGGCTGCGTTGGCGGACGAGCTCATCCGCTTTTACGACAGCCGGCGCGACGCGTCGAACGCGCAAGGGCTGCGAGCGGATTGGCAACCGCCCCGTGACGACGGCGAACATCCGGTTCTTCGGTTTCTGACGGTTGCCGATAGCTTGATGCAGCACCATCCGGACATTTTTCCGGCGATGGTTTTCGTGTTGCAGCCCGAGCAGGTTCGCGACGATGCGGCGCTCGCGCGCTGGCTCGGCGAATTGCTCGACGTCATCGAAAACTCGCCGCGGCTCGGCGCGCGTGTGCGATTCGTATTGCCGCGCATCGGCGACGAACCGTTCAAGCCGTTGCAACAGCAGCATTCGAGCACCGTGCACGTCGTGAAGGGACGTTACACGATGGCGAGCGTGCCGCGCGAATTGCTCGCGGAATCCGGCGAGCGCGGGCCGAACGGCGAGTTCAGGCGATTGTTCGTCGAACTGAGCGAGACGATCGGCGACGGCAATCCGGCGCGGCTCGAACAATTGCGCGCGGCCGCGTTGCGGATCGCCGAACGCGAGCGCTGGTTCGATCAGTGCGTGGTCGTGCATCTGATCGCGGGCGCGGCGTATTTGAAGTGGCGCGATCACGAGCGCGCGCTCGACGCGTATCGGCAAGCGACCGAAAGCGGCGAGCGCGCGCTCGGCGCAGCGCATCCGGCGGGGCACAAGCTCGTCGCGAACGGGCTGTTCGGCGAAGCGAGCGCGCACCTGACGCACAAGGCGTTCGCACCGGCCGCATACTGCTACGAGCGCGCGGCGGCGTCGATGACGGCCGCGCGGGACGCGCTGATGACCGTCGAGGCATGGCGGATGAGCGCGGTGTGCTGGGAGAAGGCGGGCGAGCGCGAGCATGCGCTGGAAGCGGGCTTCAACGCGCTCGACGCGGGGCTGTTGATCGACGAACCGATGCGCGTGAACAGCAACCTGCGGCTCGTCGTCGAATGGATGGTCAAGCAGGTCGGCGCATTCGACCGGCGCCGCAGCGAGCTGAGCGACAAGGTCGCGGCGCTGCGTGGCGGACGCTGAGCGCGAGCAAGGAGCGGAAAACATGGCGCTGCCGGCCGTCAAGCATCTCGATCCCGTCGTCGGCGTCGACGTGCATTCCGTGATCGTCACGCCGGGGCTGCCTCCCGTGTTCTTGCCGCATCCGCACATCGGCTTCATGCTCGATCTGCGGGAATACGTCGAGGCGGCGAAGGGCGTGATCGGCAGCATTGCGATGGCGATCGCCGAAGACGCGGTGCTGGAATATCTGAAGGATCATCCCGACGACGTCGAGAAATTGACCGATACGTTCGATTCGCTCGATGACCAGATGAAGAAGGCCACGAGCAATCCGATGGTCGCGGAAGCACTGAAGCTCAATCGCGACGTGTCGTCGATCAAAGGCGACGCGGCGAACGCGATGGGCGCGGGCGTCGGAGCGGGCGCCACCGCCGGCAGGCCGATCTTCGTGAACGGGCTGATGCGCGCGACGGCGGGCACGCATTCGTTTCATGTGCCGGGCTTGCACTTTCCGCTCGGCGAAACGTTCGCGCCGCCCGATCCGCTGCCGTCCGACGACGCCGAATCGTACATGGGCAGCCGCACCGTGCTCGCGAACAACGATCCGCTGTCGTACATGGCGCTGTCAGCGATGAGCTGCTGGGCCGAAGGGATCGAGCCGCCGCCGCACAACGGCGCGCATACGGCGCGCACGCATGTGTCGATGCCGAGTTCGGTGATGCTGCCGATTCCCGCCGGACGGCCCGTGCTCGTCGGCGGGCCGCCCGTGATGAACATGGCGGCGGCCGCGAAGGGGATGTTCAAGGCGTTTCAGGGATCGAAGTGGGCGAAGAAGCTTGCGGACAAGCTGCATCTGAAGTCGGGGTTCTTGCGTTGCACGGTGCTGAAGGCGGAACCGGTCGACGTGACGACAGGCGAAGTGGTCGTGCAGCAGAACGACTTCACCGTGTCCGGCAGGCTGCCGCTCGTGTGGGATCGTTATTACGCGAGCCATGATCGTCATGCGGGCGCGGTCGGCTTCGGCTGGCAGACGCCCGCCGATATCCGGCTTGAACTGATGCGCAACGAAGACGGGATCGGCGCGGTCGCGCATTTTCCGGATCATGCGACCGCTTTCGACGTGGTGCCGGCCGGCGACGGCTGGCCAGCGCGCACGTATGACTGGCAGCATGGGCATGCGTTGTATTGCGACGATGGGCGGATGGTGCTGCGCACGCGTGAGGGTATCGAATACGGGTTCGTGCTGCCTTCTCGTTGGCGAGATGCTGTTGCGGCGCTCGATGGCGAGTCGCGAGTCACGCTGCCGATCGATCGCATGGCCGATCTCAATGGCAATGCGTGGGTGTTCGAGCGTGACGTGTATGGCGGGCTCGTGCGTCTCGTCGAATGGAAGCGCGACGGGCAGACCGAGCGTGTGATCGAATGCGGCACGGGCAGCGGGCTGCACGCCGGGCTGTTGACTTCATTGACGCTGATCGATGCGGGAGGGAACCCGCATCCGCTCGTGAGCTACGAGCATGATCGCGAGCGCAATCTGGCGGCCGCGATCGATGCGATGGCGCATCCGCATCATTTCGAGTACACGGCCGGCCATCGGATGGTGAGCCATACGAGCGCGCGCGGCGTGTCGTTTTACTACAGCTACCAGCAGGGCGACGACGGCGTGTGGCGCGTCGATCATGCTTGGGGCGACAACGGGCTGTTCGATTATCGCTTCGTCTACGATCGCGCGCGGGTGGAGACGCGCGTCACCAATTCGCTCGGGCATACGTCGATCATGCAGATGAACGAGCGCGGGATGCCTGTCGCTGAAATCGATCCGCTAGGCGGCGTGACCGCGTATCGGTATGACGCGCAGGGGCGTGCGAGCGCGGTGATCGATCCGGCGGGGCGGACGACGGCTTGGGAATATGACGCGTATGGCGGTTTGATCGTGCAGACGTTGCCGGACGGCAGCGCAGTCAGAACGGAATTTGACCTCGATCACCGCCCGGTCTGCGTGACGTTGATAGGTGGCCGGCAGTGGCGCTACGAATGGGATACGTTCGGCAATCTGCTCGCGCAGATCGATCCGTCGGGCGCGATATCTCGCTATACATATGACGAGTACGGTCAGCTCGTCGAACATACCGGGCCGCGCGGTGCGAGCACGCGATTCGATTACCACCGGGACGGCGATCTCGCGGCGCAGATCGATGCGTTGGGGCATCGCACGCAGTATCGGTACGATGCGCGCGGATACCTCATCGAAGCAATCGATGCGCTCGGACAACAAAGCAAATACGAGTACGACCGCAACGGCAATCTGATGCGCGCAATCGAGCCGGGCGGGCGTGAGATTCACTGTGGGTACGACGCTGAAGGAAACCTGTCTCGTTATCGCGACCCCATGGGCTACGTGACGCAGATGGAGTACTCGGCGCTCGGAGAGGTCAATAGACGGCTCGCGCCCGACGGCACCACCGTTGAGTACCGCTACGACACGGAAGAACAACTGATCGGCGTCGTGAACGAACGCGGCGAGCTATACGCGCTCGAACGCGATGCGTTGGGGCGGATCGTCGTGGAGACGGACTACTGGGGGCAAGCGCGACGCTATCGATATGGTGCTGCGGGCGAACTGCTCTATAGCACTGATCCTCTGGGGCAGACGATCGAATACCGATACGATCGGCTCGGACGCATCGTGCAGAAGCGCGTGCCTGATCCAGAACATGGCGATGGTCTCCGGATCGACAGCTTCGCATACGACCGGCGCGGGGATTTGGTGATCGCGCAGAATCCGTCTTGCCGCGTCGAGTTCAGTTACGACACAGCGGGCCGCGTGATCGAGGAGCGACAAGGCGACGACTTCACGATCGCCAGCGATTACGACGAAGCCGGCAACCGGATAGCACGCAGGACCCGGCTTATTGCCGGGGGCGCGGTTGTCGAGCATACCGTTCGCTATGCATACGACGCTTTGGATGCCGTCACGTCGATTCGGATCGACGACATCGCGCCGGTCGTGCTCGAGCGAGATGCGCTCGGGCAGATTTGCACCGAGCAGTTGGGCGCGGAGTTGCGGCGGGAACTGTCGTACGAATCGGACGGCCAGCTTGCCTCGCAGCGTACGTTGCTAACAGGCACCGGCATGCTCTTCGCGAGCGAATATACGTACGACGCGAATGGCGAATTGGTCGAAAAGCGCGACTCTCGGGGCGGCATCGAGCGCTTTCAGTACGATCCGGTGGGGCAGGTGATCGCGCATCTCGACCCCGCTGGGCAATTGCGTCGCTATCTGTACGACCCGGCCGGAGATTTGCTGAAGACGCACATACGCGAGCGCCGCACGGCGGATGCGGCCGCTGCTGCAAAGACTGGCACTTGGGTGCGTGAAGGTGAATATGAAGGCTGCTACTACGCGTACGACAGAGTCGGCAACCTTATTCGGAAGCAGGATGCCGCGCAGGACCTGACGCTGCGTTGGGATGCGGCCGGGCAGCTCGTTGAGACGGTGGCGGTGCGGCCGGGTCTTGCCATTTCAGGGGAGAAGTCGACACACATTCGCGCACAGTATGAGTACGATCCATTCCAGCGGCGGGTTCGTAAAGTCGTGTGTGAGGGAGCAACAGGCGGGGCATCGCAGCAGCCGCTGTACCGTCTGAGCCGGTTCTTTTGGGACGGCAATACGCTGGTTGGGGAGTCCACAACGGGAGGGGAGGGAGGGAGTGGGTCCGATCTGGACATAGACGGGGATATACGGCCGTCGCCACTTGCTTCGCCGGAGCATGGCCAAACCGACACAGGAGCGCTACCCGTCGCTAGCCGTGTGTGTGAGTGGATTTACTATCCTGAAACGTTCCGGCCGCTCGCTATTGTGCAAGGCGATCTGGCTGAGGGTAGGGTATCGACGCGACTATCGGGGCAACTAGCACCGGTCGCAGGAACGGTGTATTTTTACCAGAATGATCCGAACGGGGCACCCGTACGGATGCATGATGCTAGTGGAAGGGCTGTATGGGAGGCGCATTATCGCCCTAGGGGTGACGTCGAATGCACTGAGCGGTGGATCGTGCAGCCACTCAGGTTGCAGGGACAGTATCACGACGCTGAATCGAACCTGCATTACAACCGGCACAGATACTTCGATCCCAATACTGGCTACTTCATCAGCCAAGATCCTATCGGATTAGAAGGTGGCTCTTACCTCTATCAATACGCGCCAAACCCATGGACTCACATCGATCCTCTCGGATTGATGGACCCTTTCGATTTGTGGTTCACGCAAAATACAATTTCAGATGTATTCACTCAAGGAGAATGGACTGGAAGAAGTGTGCAGGAGGCGATTGATGAGGCCGTACATTTGGGTGAACTTCCCAAAGGATTGGAGATCAGTTACGAAAGGATGATTCTTCCAAGTGGAGAAGAAGTATGGGCGACTCTAAACAATCGTACGCTCTACGTGGCACAAAAGGCAAATGTGCGAATCAATCCTGCGGATAAAAATGGAAGGGGGGTTAATCAATTGAATAAACTTCTGGATGGAAGATTTCCTACCCCGGAACAACCGGAAGTGTTGTCAAAGAACTGTTGATATGGTGATTTATGAGAAAAGGCAAAGAAATTTATACTGGACTCTATGCGTTCGGCGATGTGAAGTCAAATTCATTGTGCGGAGGCGTGTCAGCGGTTATTAAAATCCCAGAATATAGCAATGAAATAATGTTTTTTATTAATAATTCTCATGCTTGCGAGGCGGCTGCCATTGATAATGCGATGAGCTATAGGTTTAGCATGGAAGAGTTGGAGAGTATTCAGAGGGCTATTGAGAAAATATTAAATGATGTTCGGAATCTAAAATCTTTATCGCGTAGAAACCTTCTCCGTGATGAAGCATATAGAGATCCGAGCCAAAATGAGAAGGTGGAGTAAGCAGTTTCAAGAGAAGAACGCTGAAATTCTAAGTCCCCCGAGTTACAGAGCCGCGACCCGCAGGAGGTCAGGTCTTGTATTGACACATCGCTCGACGAAGCATGTTGCAAAGCAAGACCTGACTCTAAGGTTTCATGAGGCGTGAATGTGCCCGTTTCGCTTGACGGATGATTATATTGCTTTTCACACAATACTCTCGGATGGATTTATCTGTGTGGGATGCTTCGTGAGGCGACCTCCGGTTTTAATATGTATGGGTTATATATGATATTGGGAAGTGAGCCCTATTGCATAGATATAAGATTATTTAAAGAGGCGCCGTAATGAACATGCCGGATCGGGTCGACTGGTTGATGGCGTGCGTATGAAACCTCTCGATAGAAATATTACTTAGTCGTCCATGAACAAAGCGGAGCGGTTTGTGCGGCAAGGTGGCGGGGCCGAAATGGTGTTGAGAGATTTGCAAGGCACAGGCATATTGGTGTGAGTTTCCTGCAAGTTCCGACGAGGTTTGAATGGGTCCGAAGACGCCGGTGCCAGAGGGAGACTGCTTCCGCCAGCTGCTACGTGAGCAGATCAACCTGAAGCATCCGCTGGTTCGCCGGTCCGGCCTGATCGACTGGGATCGGCTTGGTGTGGCAATGAGCGCGAGTTTCGTCTCGCACTAAGGTCGGCCGGCGACCTCGCCTCGGCTGATCGCGGGGCTGCTGTACTTGCAGACCAAACCGCCTATCGATCCGTCGAGCCTGACGCGCTGACGCAAGCGGTTGGGTGAGGCCGGCGTTGAAGAACTGCTGGCCGAGACGATTGAAGCAGCCAAACGGGTCCACGTCATCAAGAGCGTCAACTCGATGGCGTCGCGGAACAAAGTCGGGCGGCTCTGGAAGACTTGATTGGCCGCACGAAGCGAAATCTGTCGCAGAAGCAAAAGGACAAGAACAAGCTGTACGCGGTGCACGCGCCGGAAGTCGAGTGCCTGGCGAAAGGTAAGGCGCGCAAGCCATACGAATTTGGTGTGAAGGTGTCGATCACGACGACGCACAAGGAAGGCTTGGTGGTCGGCGCCCGCTCGATGCCGGGCAACACGTACGACGGGCACACACTGGGCGAAGCGTTGGAACAGGCAGCGATCCTGAGTGACGTCCAACCGGAGATCGCCGTCGTTGACCGCGGCTACAAGGGCGTCGCCGTCGATGGCGTGAAGGTCTATCTCCCGGGTTTGAGACGCGGCATCACGCGAGGCTTGCGGGCGATGATTCGGCGGCGCAGCGCGATTGAGCCGGCCATCGGCCATATGAAGGCGGACGGCAAACTTGATCGCGACTGGCTCAAGGGCGCGCTGGGCGATGCGATCCATGCGGTGCTGTTGTGGCGCAGGCCACAAGCTGCGGATGATCCTGAGGCAGCTACGGCTTTTTTACGCCCTGATTCTCATCGCTTGGTTCGGGCTCAAATCCGTTCCGCTATCGGCGGCATGACTTCATCAGCGCACCAATACGAGTTGTTCAGGGCCGGACCAATTAGCAGTATCAGGACGGGATACGCGATCAATGCGGCAAAAGCGGACTGCATCCCAATCTTTTTGGACACCGTTTCGGGCAGGAGATCGCGATCGACATCGCGAAGCGATCGCGCCACGCAGGCAAGCCGAGCGCGCACGCAACCGCAACCGCTCGTCGCTCGTCGCTCGTCGCGCTCAACCAATGGTTCGACAGCACTTTCGAAAACGCCCGACCCTCCTCGAGTTCCGGCGAATGCCACGCATGCTCGCAGCACTCACGCCGAAGGACATACGGCCCACGACACCTCACGTGCGATCGACGGCTTGCCGTCGCGCCGATGCGTTCAGCCCATCGCGCGCCCCGCCTGACGAGCGAGTCCGTCATATGACGCCACCGCTAAACAACCTGCTCCCCCCCATCGACAGTCATCGACGCCCCCGTCACAAACCCATTCACCATACAAGCGATCACCACCCCCGCCACATGCTCGGCCCGCCCGATCCGCCTCCCCGGCAGCTTCGCCGCGTGCCCCGCAAAAAACGCCGCGCGCCGCGCCGGATCGAGCGCGTTCCACAGCGGCGTATCGAGCAACCCCGGAACCACGGTATTCACCCGTCTCGGCGCAAGCTCGACCGCCAGCGCCCGCGCGATGCCTTCGATCGCGCACTGCGACGACGTGAACAGCGATTTCCCCGCCACCGGCTTGCGGCTCAGCGATCCCGTGACGAACGTGATCGATCCCGTCTCGGCGAGATGCGCGAGCGTTTCCTTGACGACGACGAGCGACGACCAGAACAGGCTGTCCCAGTGCCGTTTCAGCGTGACGAGATCGTCCGCGATCGAATGCGGCGCGATGTCGTGAGCGACGCTCAAGCAAAGATGATCGATACGCCCGATGCGCTCGGCAAGCCGCCGAACGTCGCGCGGCTCGCGTACGTCGGCCGCCTCGGCGATCGCGCCCGCGCCGACGATCGCCACCGCGCGATCGAGGCGCGCGCGATCCCGACCGACGATGATTGCTTGCGCGCCGAGCCGCGTCGCCTCGCGCGCGAGCGCGAGCCCCACGCCGCTCGATCCGCCGACGATCAGCACGCGCTGGCCGTCAAGTGAATAGATGCCGTTCGAATGCGTCGCGCCCATGATGACCTCGTCGCCGTTTCATCGATCGTCGCGCCACGAATGGATCGGCTCGAAGCCGAACAATCGCTTCGCATGTTCCGGCGCGAAGAAACTGCCGCATTCGCGCAGCCGCGCCGGCACCGGCGCGCCGGGGAAGCGCAGCTCGAACAGCGCATCGATCGGCTGGGCCATCACGGTGTCGCGCGCGGACACGAACACGTTATGCACGCCTCGCGGCCGCGTTTCGACCGCGAGACGGCATGCGCGGGCGAGATCGCGCGCGTCGATGTACGACCACAGATGCCAGCGGCGCAGCTGCGGATCGCCGTGATACTTCGCATAGTGCGGATAATCGGCCGGGTCCTCGATCACGGGCGCGCGCAGGCCGACGATCGACATGTGTTCGCCGCAAAAAAAGTCGGCCATCTGCTCGGTGACGATCTTCGACAGCGCGTACGTGGAGCCCGCGCGCGCGGGCGAATCTTCCGTCACGGGCACGTCGATCTCGCCCGACGGATCGAACAGGTCGTCGACGACCGCGGCGCTCGACAGCCACACGACCGAGCGGATGCCGAGCAGGCGCGCCGCCTGGAACACGTTGTAGTTGACGGTCAGGTTGTCGCTGAACGTCTTGCCCGGCGGGAACATGCCGGGCAGCGACACGTTCGCGAGATGGACGATCGCATCCGCGCGCTCGAACGATTCGACCACTTGCCCGAGGTCGCGCAGATCGGCCTTCATCGAAGGCAGGTGCCCGAGCGCGCTCGATACGACGGTGGCCTTCACATCGACGCCGAGCGTGTCGTAGCCGTGCGCGGCGAATTCGCGCACGACGAACGCGCCGGCCTTGCCGGCGGAACCCGTGATGACGATCCTTGTCATGCTCGCCTCCAAAAATCGTTAAAGTAAGGATTTCGATGTGTCGCGGCCGCCCGAGCGCGGTCGCGCTTCGTCGGCACACACGCTGCGCGGCCTCGCGCTTCGCAGCCGCACGGAGGAACCATGGTTCGACCATCCGTCGAAGCGGCGCTCGAACAGACACTGTTGCTGGCGGTGCCGGCGATGACGGCGATGTTTCGCGATCCGTGGTGCGTGATCGGCAGCGCGGCGCTCGCGCTGTACGGCGTCGACGTCGCGCCGAAGGACATCGATGTGCTGACGAGCGTGCGCGACGCCGACGCCGCGATCGCGCATTGGGCCGCGTCGCGCCGCGCCGAATTCCGTCCGGCCGACGGCGCGCGTTTCCGGTCCCGCTTCGCGCGATTCGGCTTCGCGCCGCTCGACGTCGAAGTGATGGGCCGCCTCGAAGTCAACGACGGCCGTGCGTGGCGCGAGGTCGTCGTCGATTCGATGCGGTACGTCGCCGTCGCGAACGTGAAAGTGCCGGTGCCGTCGCCGCTCGCGCTCGAACGCATGCTGACGCTGTTCGGCCGGCGCAAGGATCTCGAGCGCGCGGCGTTGCTGAGGCTGCGCTTCGATGCGTTGCGCGAATAGTCGACGCTCGCGCCGATATGGCCAAAACGAGCGAAGCCCCCGAAGCGCTCGAAACGACCGCCACGAGCGAAACGACTCGATCGACCGAATCGGCCGCGATGTCGCCGCATCGCGTGCAACGGCGGACGGCGCGCGCCGTCCCGCGGCGGCGTCGTCGCCGCGCGCCGCTTCCGATCGCGAGCGTACTGCGCGCAATCCGTTCAAGTTTCAGCCTCGATGCGCAGCACCGCCTCGGCGATCTTCGCGAGCGTGGCGGCGGCGGGCTGCATGCCGGCGAGCACGAATGCGTGCGTCACCGCGTTGTCCGGATCGAGCCCTTCCGCCCAGTTGCAGTTCGCGCAGATGAGCGCATACGGAATCTCCATCTGTCTGCACAGCACGAGCTCCGCACCCGCGGTCATGCCGAGCACGCGGTTGCGCCGGCCCTGATAGACGTGGCGGTACGTCTCGACTTCGGCCACGCTTTCAAACGCGTCGCCGCCCGACTGGATGTACAGCCCCTGCATCAGCAGCTTCGCGCCGACCTTGTCGGCCGCGAGCGCGAAGTTCGCGCGCAGCCGCGCGTCGAACGGTTCGCGCATCGACGGATGCACGTGTTTCGCAACATTGCCGAAGCTGTGCGAGACGCTCGACAGGCCGCGTGCGTAGTCGTCGGGCGCGAGAAACACGTTGTCGGCGGCGAGCGGCAGATCGAGGTCGATCGCGCCCACCGAATTGAATGCGTAGACGGCTTGCACGCCGAGTTCGTGCAGGTGCCAGATGTGCGCTTCGTGTCCGAGCTCGGCGACGAGCTCGGACGGGCTGCGGTCGGGAATCTCGAGCGTCGGGCCGTGCCGAGGCAGGACGATCGCCTCGATGCCGCCGATCCGGCCTGTCGTGTAATGCAGCACCGCGCCGCTGCGCCGGCCGAACGTGACCCGCACGTTCTCGATCGTCTCGCGGTTGCCGAGGAATGCGTCGAGGCCGCGGGCGAGACCGGTGCCCGCGATGATGGCGATGCGCTTCGAGTGTGACATGCGCGACTCCTGTCGGGTGATGGAGGGCGTTACCCGTCGCGCCCTCCGATAAGCGGCGGCGCGTCGCGCGCCCCGTCGTCGATGAGGGCGCCCGCACCGTCGGGCGGCGCGCGCGCGCGATCGGGATCGGTTCGCCACGCGAGCGACAGATGCGACGTGTCGCCGAGCGGACCGAGCGCCACGCCGCCGCCGTCGCGCACGATCAGCGAAACCGAGCATGCGTGAATGTCGGCGATCTGCCGGAAGCGCGACAGCGGCGTCGCGCCGTAGAACGACGCGAGCAGCCGGATCGGCGATTTGTGCGTGACGAGCGCGACGTCGTCGAACATGCCGATCGCGTCGCGCACCGCCGACATCACGCGCGCGAGCACCGCGAATCCGGTTTCTCCGCCGGGCGGCGCGTGGATCGCCGGATCGTCGATCCAACGCCGGTACGCCGGCTCGTCGCGCACGTCGTCGGGCACGCGCCCTTCCCACGCGCCGAACGACAGTTCGCGCAGCCGTTCGTCGACGAGAATCGACACGGAGTTCGCGTCGGCGATGTGGCGCGCGGTCTGTCGCGCGCGCAGCGACGGCGACGTCACGACGACGGCGATGCCGCGCAGCGCCGGATGTCGCGACGCTTCGATCGCCATCCGGTGCCCGAGCGCCGTGAGCGCCGGGTCGCGCGCGCCGCAGAAGCGCCCGTCCAGCGTGTCCGGCGTCTGGCCATGACGGATCAGGATCAGGCGGTAGCGATCGTGCACGGGCTTGCTCCTCCGGCGGCGCGCGACTACGGACTTCGCTCGGCGGCGAGCGCGCGGGCGACGTGCGCGGCGAGCGCCGCGGCCGCGCCGGCTGCTCGCGTGCTCAGCAGCTCGCCGTATACGCGGATGCCGCCTTCCGTCGTGGACGGCCGCAGCAGCAGCCATTCGCCGCTGTCGAACGAAAACTTGATGCCGTCGACAGTCGTGATGCGCGCCGTGCGTGCGTCGAAGCCGCATCGTTCGAGTGCGCGCCGGCCCGCGTCGCGCAGTTGCGTGTCGGTGGCGTCGCCGTTCACGTGCGATTCATGCCAGTCGAAGCGGCCGTAGCGATGTCGCAGGTCAGCGACGAGCGCTGCGAGAGACTGGCCGCTCGTCGCCAGCAGGTCGGCGAGGAGCGCGACAGCGCCGAACGGATCGCGATCGACGCCGAATTCGGCGAACGCGAGATCGCCGACGCTGCCGCCGCCTGCGTCGATGCGGCCTTCGACGAGCAGCGGCGACAGATGCTTGAAGCCGACCGGCTGCTCGATGACGGGGCGGCTCCACCGCGCGCACAGCCGCTGCACGAGCGCGCCCGTTGCCGCCGTGACGGCGACGCCGCGCTCCGGATGGCCGTATCGCCGCCGATGCCGGTGCGCGAGCAGCAGTGCGAACAATTCGTGCGGCTCGACCGTGCGCCCGTCGCTGTCGATCGCATAGACGCGGTCGCCGTCGCCGTCGACGACGAGGCCGAGGTCGGCATGTTCGGCGCATACCGCCTCGGCCGCGCGTCGCCGGCTCGCGGGCAGCGACGGATCGGGCGCGACGCCGCCGAAATCAGCGGACGGCGCGCAGCCGAGCGGCGTCGCCGACCAGCGCAGCGCGTCGCAAAGATGCAGCATCGCGCTGCCCGCGATGCCGCTGAGCCCGTCGACGACGACGCGCAGCGGCAGATCCGGCGTCGCCGGCAAGCGCGACAGCACGTGCGCGATGTGCCGGTCGATCCACGGAGACGCGTCGCATGCTTCGAAGATCGCATCGTCGAGACCGCCGGCATCGTCCGCGCGCGCTTCGTCGGCTTGGTCGAATGGCTCGCCGGAAGGCTCGCCGAATGGCGCGTCGCCCGCGGCGCGCTCCGAATCGTCGAATAGCGCATCCGCGCGCCGTTCGAGCTCGGCGTCGAGCGGGCAGCCTGGGCGGCCCTTCGCCTTTACGCCGTTCCATTCGGGTGGGTTGTGGCTCGCGGTGACGAGCAGCGCGAGCTCGGCGTCGCCCGCGCCGACGAGGTACGACGCGGTCGGCGTCGGCAGATGTTCGACGATGCGCACGGCGCGCGCGCCCGCGTCGCTCGCCGCGCGCACGATCAGTCGCGCGGCGCGGCGTCCGAGGCGGCGGCAGTCGTAACCGACGACGACGCGCGGGCCGCCGCCGTCGTGCGCACGCACGGCGGTCACGATCGTCGCGGCGAGCCTCGCCGCGCGCTCGGGCGTGAACGTGCTTCCGATGAGACCGCGCCAGCCGTCAGCGCTTCGCCGCATGCGCATGAGCGGGCTCCTGGGCGCGCGGCGGCGCGGACCTGTATCGCGGGCCGTCGAGTGGGCCGTCGAGCGTCGCGTCGAGCAGCGCGTCGAGCGTCGGCAGGCCGTCGCGTGCGCCGCGCGTGCCGACCGCGCATGCGCCGCTCGCGTTGCCGAGCCGCAGGCGGTCGGCCGCGTCGAGGCCGGCGAGCCGCGCGAGCAGGTAAGCCGACGCGAACGCGTCGCCTGCGCCCGTCGGATCGACGACTTCACACGGATGCGCAGGCGCGCGCGTCTCGATGCCGCGATGGCGGGACAGCGCGCCGTGCTCGCCGAGCGTGACGACGACGTCGACCGCATCGAGCATGTCGAACACGTGATCGCCCTGATCGCGCAGATGCGCGAACTCGCGCGCGTTGCAGAACACGACGTCGCATTGCGGGAGGAGCGTCAAGGCGACCGGATCGCGCGAGTACATCCCGGACGGCGTCCAGCACAGCGCCGCGGCCGCACGGCGCGCGCGCACGAGCGCGACCGTCTGCACGAGCGCGTCGACGCTCGGATCGAACAGCATGACCGCATCGCAGCGCGCGACGCCGGACAGCGCGGCGCGCACATCGTCGGCGACGAGCGACTCGTTCGCGCCGCGATCGAGCAGCATGTAGTTGCAGCGCTCGGGGCCGAGCACGGGGATGATCGCGCGGCCGGTGTGCGCGTGCGCGATGCGCCGCACGAAGCGCGTGTCGACGCCGCGCCGGTCGAGGTCGGCGAGCAGCCTCTCGCCGTCGGCGTCGTCGCCGACAGCCGCGACGATCGATACGGCCAGGCCGAGCGCCGACAGCGCGGACGCGCAGTTGCCCGCGTGCCCGCCCGGCAGCGTGATCGCCCGCACGGGCAGCGAGTCGCCTTCGCATGGCGACACGTCGCTGTACAGCAGCAGATCGACGTTCAGCGAGCCGACGACGAGCACGCTCGCGTGCTGCGCGACGCGCGGCAGCACCGCCCGCTGGCTGCGGGGATCGGCCTGTTTGGCTGCAGCGTCGCGCGATGCGGGCGCGTTGGTGCGGCTAGCCACGTCCGCCGTCCTCGCCGATCACGGCGATGCCGCTGATTTCGACGACACAGCCCGCCTCGGCGAGCGACGCGACCTGTACGAGCGTGCTCGCGGGCGGCGGCGTGCCGAGCACGCGGTTGCGGATCGCGGACACCACTGGAAAATCGGCGATGTCGCGCAGATAGATCACGACGTTGACGAGCGCCGAAAGATCGCCGCCCGCCGCGTCGAGGATGCGCGCGAGGCGCTCGAACACGATCTCGGTCTGCGCGCCCGCGTCGCCGGGCGCGAGCACGGCGCCGTCGGCGTCGGTCGCGACCTGGCCGCTGATGAAGAGGAGGCGCTGCCCCGCGCCGATCGGCACGGACACGGCGGGCGAATACTTGCCGATCGGCCGCGAGTGGCCGGCGGGATGAATGCCTGTGAAGATCGTCACGCTGGGTTTCCTCCCGGGAAAGGGCCGAAGCTGGATGCGAACGCGGTGACGCGCAGCTCGCGGATTTCGATATGAGGCGGGCCGTCGAATAGATCCGCGACGATCGTCGCGATGTCGGCCGCGTCGAGCGCGCCGGGACGGCTGCCGGGCGCGGCCGACGCGTGGCCGCCCTGGAAATGCGTGTCGATGCGGCTCGGCAGCACGGCGGTCATCCGGACGCCGCGCTCGCGCAGCTCCTGTCGCGCAATCTCGAAGAGCTGATAGAAGCCCGCCTTCGACGCGCAATACGCGCCCCGCTCGGCGAACGGCCACACGCTCGCGTCGGACATCATGCCGACGATCAGCGGATGGCGCGCCTCGAGCAGTGGGACGCACGCCTTCAGCGTGTGGAACGCGCCGTCGAGATTGGTGCGCAGCGTGCGGCTCCATTCGTCGGACGCCGTATCGGCGATGCACGCCCACCGGCCGCATCCCGCGTTGACGACGACGCCCGCGAGCGCCACGTCCTGCGCGTGCAGCGCGCGGCCCGCCGCCTCGACGGCGGCGGCGTCGCCGACGTCGACGGCCGCCGTGTGGACACGGCATCCGGCCGCGCCGAGGCGTTGCGCGATCGCGTCGAGGTCGGACGCGGATCGAGCCCATAGTGCGAGGTCGTAGCCGCGCTGCGCGAGCGTTTCGGCGATCGCGAGGCCGACGCCGCGGCTCGCGCCCGTCACGAGGACGGTGCCGCGCCGCGCGCTCATGCGGTCGCCTCCAAAAGCCGCGCGGCGGCCGCGCCGCGACCCGGCCGCAACTCCATCCGGGCCGCCACCGGTGCGACTGCGTACGGCGCAAAATCGGCGAGTAGCTGGAACGCGAGATCGGTCGCTTTCGTCGAAGGCGACGCATCGCCGCCGACCGACCACAGGCGTCCGTCCGCGATGAGGCCCGCGGCAGGCTCGACGGACGGCGCGACGTCGCGCAGCCATTGCTGCTTGTCGTGATGGATCGCGAGCCGTCGTCCGTTCGCGATGCCGGCCGCTGCCACGAGCAGCGCGCCCGAGCACACTACGTAGATCGCCGCGCCGCGCATATGCGCGCGTGCCAGCAGCGTGGCGAGCGACGAGTGCCGGGCCGCGGCCGCCGCACCGCGTCCGCCCGGCACGACGATCGCGTGCGCGTGATCGAGCGTGTCGAGCGGCGCGCCGCAGCTCAGGTCGATACCGCACGAAGTCGTGATGACGCGCGACGCCGCCGCGATCGCGACGCGCAGCGGCGCGGCGCCGTCCGGCGCGGTCACGGCCGACGCCTTCGCGAGCAGGGCATGCACACCGAACAGATCGAGCGCGTCGACGCCGTCGTACGCGAGCAGAATGACGTCGATCGTCGCCGCTGCGCAGCCGCCAGGGCGTTCGATGCCGCGTTTCGGATGCGCCATCGTCATGCTCTCAAGCGGCGGACGCGTCGAGTGCGCGAAAGCTCGCGTCGATGCTTTGGGGCGTGATCTTGTCGTGTCCGCCGACGGGTGACTTCAGCAGCTTCGCGGCCGCGGCCGGAAAGCCGGCGAGCTTCGCGCGGCGCGATGCGGCGGCGATCCGGATCAGATCGATGATGACACCCGCGGCATTGCTCGAATCCTGGACCTTCAGCTTCAGATCGAGCTGTACCGGCGTGCCGCCCCAGCCGACGCCCTCGATGTTCACGATCGCAACCTTGTTGTCCTTCAGCTGCCCGATATAGCCGGCCGACGGGATGATCTCGACGCGAGATGTATCGACGCCGTCCTGCGCGAGCGCATTGAGCTTCGACTGCTGTTTGCTCGCGCCGCGCTCGCGCAGGTTGCGAAAGTCCTCGTTGCCGCCGAAGTTCAGTTGATACGAGCTCTGCAGCGTGATGCCGCGATCGCTCAGCAGTCCGAGCAGCGCGCGATGCACGACCGACGTGCCGAAGTGGCTCGCCAGATCGTCGCCCACGAGCGGCACGCCGGCCGCCTGATAGGCGTCGAGCAACGCGGGCGTGCGCGCGACGAGCTCCGGCGTGCAGTTGACGAACGCCACGCCGGCGGCGAGCGCCGCGCGCGCATACGCTTCGGCCGCCCATTGCAAGCCGGTCGGCAGAGAATAGAGCAGTACTTCGGCTTCGCTTTCGCGCAGGCGGCGCACGACGTGCTTGAATGCGTCGTCGTCGTCGCGGGTGGTCTCGGCCGTCAAGCCCTGATCCACCGGGAACGGGATGGCCGGCAGCGGTGCGCCGAGCATCGGATAGTTGTTCGGCGGCGCGAGCACGGCCGCGTCGAACGGGCGGCCGACCTTGTTCGGATGGACGTCGAATGCGGCGACGAACTCGACGTCGCTTACGCCGATGCCGCCGATGCGCGGCCGCTTGATGCCGACGAATTCGCGCTCGTCGACACCCTGGTCGCGAAGCGCCCGATAGTATTCGATGCCTTGGAACAGTGCCGATATGTTGTTACCCACGCCGGCAACTGCGAGACGAATGCGCTGAGCCATGTCTCGGTCTCCTCGTAACGTACGTGTGTCTATTGAATCGGATCGTTTGCCGAAATGTTGCGGAATGCAATCGATAAACTGATTCCGTTCTATATTTACGGTTTAATAGAAAATTGAGCGGCGAAACGGAAGGTGGCAGTTTTTATTGATGAGTTGATTTTTTGGTGGAACACAACTCTTCAATATTAGTCGCCGGAATTGGATTATCAAGGCGAGAGGCGATGAGATGCCGGGCGATTGCTTGATGGGACATTCAAGCGGCGTTCCGCCATGTTTTTTAATGAGGGGCGAAACCGTTTAATTTATATTTAATTGAATTGCGAATTTGTCGATTTTATTGCTTGTGATTCGTGCTGTAAATTGCGGCGTGGATTTGTTGATGGATTAAGCAGCTCCGAGCGGCTTCGGAAAACGACCCTCATTGACGGACGGCAGGGTCGTGGCGCCCGGCCGTCGATTGCGACGCGACGCGCGAGGCGTCGTGCGATCGATCAGACCCGCGCGCCGTGGCGGGATCAACACTTGTCGCGAGATCTCCGACGGAAATCAGCCGTGAATCAGGCTGTTCGGGAGTCCGCTTATCCCGGTGCACAGATAACGATTCTTGGCTGCCTTGTACACAAAATTGCGGACAGGTCCTTATCGTTAATCTATCGGCTTGGGGCACGCTCGAGGAATTCCCACAGCCCCCGATCCCCGAAATCTTTGATCGCCGTCTTCGCTCCCGCTTCTCTCAATTTCTCCTCACCCAACGCCGTCAACATCCCGAACGTAAAAATCCCAGCCGAACTCGCCGAGCGCACCCCCGACGCCGAATCCTCGAACGCCACCGCGTCTTCCGCCTTCGCCCCGAGCAACTCCAGCGCGGTCAAATAAGGCAACGGATGCGGCTTCCCATGTTCCAGCTCGCCGCCGATTACAAGCGTGCCGAACCGCTCCGCGAGCCCCAACGCATTGAGCATCATCGTCGCATTCTCGCGCGGCGCATTCGTCACGACCGCGGTCTTCGCGCCAACCCGCTCCGCATACCCGAGAATATCCGCCGTCCCCGCCGTCGGCGTCAGCTTCGCGCCCAGCTGCGCACGAAACAGCTGCTCCTTTTCCGCCGCCAGCTCGGTATATTCCGCCGCCGGCATCCCCGGAAACAACTCCCCGAAAATCAGGTCGTCGGAAAACCCCATCACGTGCGTCTTGTAGTAATCGATATCGATCGACCGATTCCAGCGCGCGAGCAGCGCGTTATACGCATTCAGATGCAACGCGTCGGTATCGACGAGCGTGCCGTCCAGATCGAACAACAGGGTGAGCGCGGTCACTTGGCGGAACTCCTTTCGAAGCGTCATGGTGTCGCATTCGTCATACGGAAGCGAATGCCGCTCAACGCTAACACAATCGGCGGCATCGTGTCGGAATATGTGACCGATGCGGCGAACCCGCTCTCGCAGCCATGAGCCGCGAATTCGCGCATGACGGACAGGCCACACGTATCGCCCTTGCAGGCGGAACCGGATCGGCAGGCCGCGATGATGCTTCGTGCGCCGACGAAGGGCGCCGCGCGCCGCCGCCGCGCGGTGCGTGCGCTACCAGAAGCCGCGGCGCGCATCGCGGGTGAGCAGGGGATCAAATGCGGAATCGAAGCCGCGTGCGAAGCGCCGCGCGCCGACGAACGGCACGTAACGACTGTCGGCATCGCGCGAGGCGCGTGAACGATCGATGCGCTCAGCCTTCCTGCTCCGCCGTCAGCCAGTCGAGCACAAGTGTCGCGAACGCGTCGCTCTCCTCGAGCTCCGGCGAATGCCCCGCATGCTCGAAGCCCGGATGCCGGACCGCGTGCGGTACGTGCTGCGCAATCGACCACTTGCAGCTATGCCGGTGCGTGCGGTCCGCCGCGCCCCACGTGAGCAGCGTCGGCTGCCGGACCTGCACGGCGCGCGGCGCATCGTCGTAGAAGCGCTGCCACAGCGAGCCGAGGCAGCAGAATGCGCCGTGATCGAAGGACGTATCGAGCATCGGTGCGAATTCGCGATAACGGTCTTTCGCCATCGCCTGACGGAACCAGCCGATGCCGATCTTCCGCGCGCCGAACGCGCACGCGCACTGTCCGACGAACGGCGTCGAGAGCAGGCTGCGCGCGTCGACGCGCCGCGCCCATGCGACTTGTTCGTCCCACGCCGGGCTTTGCCAAAGCAGCAGCCTGTCGACGAGCTCCGGCCGCGCCGCCGCGATCTGCAGCGCGATATGCGCCCATACGCACGAGAACGCGAGCAGGTATGGCCCTTCGTTCAGGCTCGCGAGCATCGCCTCGATCGCCGCGCGGTAGTCGTCGAACGAAAACGTGAAACGCCGGTTCGGCACGGAAAAGCCGAAGCCCGGCGGCTCGAAGCAGACGACGCGCGCATGTTGCGCGACGCGCGAGATCAGCCGGTCGAAGTGCTCGACGACGCTCGGCGGATCGCAGACGAACACGATCGTCGGACGTTCGCCCGCGCGCGAGCCGGCGGCGCGCACGCGGATCGTCGCGGTCGGCACGTCGCAAAAGCGCACGTCCGGCCGCGATTGCGCGGCCCAGCCGTGTCTGATCCGCGACGCGCGCGGGCCGAGCCGCAGCGGATCGAGCCACGTCATGCCGATATCGGCGCGCCGTTCGCGAGTGCTCGCGTGCGGCGCGTTCTTCAGGCGTCGCGTGCTCATCGCGATTTACTTCGTTGGCCAGAGAATCATCTGCGTGCAGCGGAACGTCGCGAGCAGCTTGTCCGTTTCGCGGTGCCGGACGGTCGCGTCCCACACCTGCGTCATGCGGCCGGCATGGATCGCGCGCGCCTCGCAGACAATCCCGCCTTCGCGCGCGGTGCCCATGAAATTGCTCTTCAGCTCGAGCGTGCTGAAGCTGGATGCGCCTTCCGGCAGGCTCGCGAGGCATCCGTAGCCGCACGCGGTGTCGGCGAGGCCGACGATCGTCCCCGCATGCAGGATGCCGTGCGCGAGCACGGCCTTGCGTATCGTCAGTTCGGCGCGCACGTAGTGTTTCTCGACCTGATTGACGACGATGCCGAGCAGGCCCGGCAGATAGTCGGCGCCGAACCGGTTGAAGTAGTCCGCATCCAGTTTTTCTTGCATGCCGCGTTCCTCGTCAGTTGTTCCGGATCTCGTTCGGCGTGCCGAGCTGCGCGCGCCACTGGGTGATGACCGGCAGCGTGTCGTTGAGAAACAGTTCGCGACAGGCGTGCCGCTGGATCTTTCCGCTCGTCGTCTTCGGTATCGCCGACGGCGGCGTGAAGACGATGTTGTGCACCGCGATGCCGTGCTGCAGAGTGATTGCCCGACGCAGCCGGCCGAACAGCGCGTCGGGCGTGAGGCCGACCATTTCGTGGCCGCCGTCGCCGAGCGCCTTCAGGTAGCGGGCCCGCAACTCGCGCACGACGATCACTTGCGGCGTCGCCTCGGTATCGAGCGCGAACACCGCGCATCCGCCGGGGCGGAACAGCTCGACGTCGAGCTCCTCGATCGTCGCCTCGACGTCGTGCGGATAATGATTCGCGCCGCGAATCAGCATCATGTCCTTCAGACGTCCCGTGACGAAAACCCCGGCCCCCGACCGATAGCCGTAGTCGCCGGTGCGCAGGAACCGCCCGTCGTAGCCGGGCAGTTCGTTTTCGAAGGTCTGTGCGCTCAGCTCGCGATTGTTCCAGTAGCCGAGCGCGACGCTTGGCCCCTGCGCCCAGATTTCGCCGACCCGGCCATCATCGCATGGAACGCGCGTGTCGGGATCGACGATCAGCACCACGCTGTCGCCGGCCGCGTCGCCGCATCCGATTGCCGTGTTCGCGCGCGCGTGCCGCTCGTCGCCGGTGCCGTCGGCGTCGTCGGCTGCGCGCGTCGGCTGCGCGCCGCGCGGCGCGCACGCGACGACGGGCGGCTGCGATTTCAGTCCGCCCGTCATGAACAGCGTGTGCTCGGCGAGGCCGTAGCACGGATAGAACGCGCGTTCGTCGAAGCCGCAGCGCGCGAAGCGTTGCGCGAACGCCTGCAGCGTGGCGGGCCGAATCGGTTCCGCGCCGACGAACGCGACGCTCCATGAGCGCAGGTCGAGCTTGTCGAAATCGGCATCGGCGATGCGCATCGTCGCGAGCATCTGATACGCGAAATTCGGTCCGCCGCTCGTCGTCGCGCGCCGCTCGCCGATCGTGCGCAGCCAGCGCAGCGGGTGCTTCAGGAAGTCGACGTGCGACATCAGCGTGACCGGAAAACCGGCGTAGAGCGGCTGCAGGATGCCGCCGATCAGGCCCATGTCGTGGTACGGCGGCAGCCAGATCGCGCCGCGGCTGTTCGCGTCGTGCTCGAAGCGGCTCGCGATGAGGGCGGAGTTGTGCAGCAGGTTGCGGTGGCCGATCATCACGCCTTTCGGCGCGCCGGTCGAGCCGGACGTGTATTGCAGGTAGACGGGCGTCCGGTGATCGACGGCGCGCGGCGCGCGGCGCGCGCCGTCGTCGAGCAGCGTGTCGACCGTGAGCCAGCGCAGGCCGTCGAGCGCGGGCGAACCGGTTTCGACGCGATTCGCGCTGTCGCGCCCGGACGTCGTCGACAGGATCGCGGCCGGCGCGCAGTCCGCGACGATGCCGATCAACCGCCGCAGCGTGCGTTCCGCTTGCGCGGGCTCGACCGGATACGCGGGCACCGCGACGACGCCCGCATACATGCAGCCGAACAGCGCGACGATGTAGTCGATGCCCGGCGGAAACAGGAGCAGCACGCGATCCCCCGGCCGGGCGACTTCCGCCAGCGCCGCCGCGACGGCGCCCGCGCGCCGGTCCAGGTCCGCGCAAGTCAGATGCCGCTCGTCGCGATCGCCGCCCGTGACGAACGTATAGACGCGCAGGTCCGGCTGATGCGCGGCGCGATGTTGCGCGAGCTCGACGAAATCGGCGAACGCGCCGGCGGCGTTCGCGCCGGTGGGCGCCGAATGATTCGCATGCTTCATCGTGTCGGCCCCGTGGTCGGTCCGGCCGCGAGCAAGTCGGCCGATGCGCGCTCGCCTGCGTTCGCGTGCGCACTCACGCCCATGCCCATGCCGACGCTCGCACTCGCATCGCCGCCGAACAGCGCGCAGGCGTTGTCCCACAGAACCTTGCGCAGCACGTCGGCCGGCAGGTAGCGCTTCAGCTGCTCGATTTCGAAATCCCATTCGTACGGAATGAGCGGAAAGTCGCTGCCGTACAGGAAGCGGTTCGGGTGGTCGCGCATCTGCGGCACCAGTTGCTCGAGCGCGGGCTTCCATCGCGCGGGCAGGTGCGGATGCGCGCCGTGCGGATAGCGCGCTTCGTGCAGCGGCCTGACGTCGGGCACGATCTCGCCCGTCGCCGCGCGATGCCCGCCGAACGCCATTGCGGTATCGAAATGCAGGTTCGGAAATTCGTCGAGCAGATCGACGTACTCCTGAACTTCGTCATAACCGATGTGCGGGACGATCACCTTCAGGTGCGGCGTGCGCCGCATCGCGCGCCGAAAGCGCTCGACGTTGCAGACGCCGCGAATTTCGTCCATGTTCGCGTTGTTCTTCGCGACCGCGCCCGAATGCAGGTTCAGCACTTTTCCGCGCTCGGCGAGCGCTTCGAAAATCGGCGCGAGCGCGTCGTCGTCCGGCGCGATCTTCAGCAAGCGGCAATGGATCTTGAGGCCGGCGAAGCCGAGCTCGTCGAGCACGCGAACCGCCTCGCGCACGCAATCGCGATCGTGCGGATGCACGGTGCCGAACGGCACGAGAAACGCCGGATGCCGCGACGCCAGTTGCGCGACGAAGTCGTTGAGAAACGGCGCGATGCCGGGCTGCGCCGCATAGCAGATGCCGGCCGCGCGCGCGACGCCGTGCGACTTCAGGAAAACGATCGATTGCTCGGCGAGCAGCGCGTAGCGAATCTTCCAGGCGTCGCGCTCGTAGTTCTTCCAGACGAGCTTCGTCACGACGTCGGGCAGCACGTGTATGCGCGCATCGAAGATCTTGAGTGCCGTCATCGGGAGATCCGGTCGGTTTCGATGGAAGGAAAACGCGGGTCACGCATCGTCGCGCCGTGCGTTCGCGAGCCGCCGGCGGATCGCGTCGTGATCGGGATGCTGAACGTCCCACACGAGCCCGAGCCGCTCGAGCAGCGCGATCAGCGATCCGGTCACGTCGATCTGCCATCGATCGAAGCGCATGCTCGCGTACTGCGGAAACGCATGATGGTTGTTGTGCCAGCCCGCGCCGAGCGTCAGGATCGCGAGCCACCATGCGTTGCGGCTCTGATCGCGGCCGCGAAACGGCCGGTTGCCGCCGAGCGAATGGCCGATCGAATTGACCGCCCAGATCGCGTTCGTCGCGAGAAAGATCCGCGCGGTGCCGCCCCACAGCAGGCCGAGCAGCGCGCTCTTCCACGACGGATCGAGCAGCCCGCCGAGCGCGGCGGGCAGCAGCAGGCCGAGCAGCAGCCAGTAATCGTACGCGAGATGGATGCGCAGCAGCGCCGGGTCCCGGTACATGTCGTTCGCGTACCGGCGCCAGCCAGCCGGGCGCGCGGACGACGGATCGAACAGCCAGCCGACGTGGCCGTGCAGAATGCCCTTCGCGCGGCCGACGAAACCGCGTCCGCCGAGTTGCGGCGTATGCGGATCGCCAGGCCGGTCGGCGTTCGCATGATGCAGCCGATGGATCGCGACCCACCACATGAGCGGCCCCATATATGCGAGCGAGCCGAGGACCGCGAGCGCGATCTTCACCGACGGCGCGGCCTTGAACGTGCGATGCGCGAAGTAGCGATGCAGCGCGAGCTCCATGCCGAGGATATTGAGCACGTAGAAGAGCGCGAGCATCGCGATGTCCTGCGCGCGCGGGGCGAGGCCGAATCCGGCCCAGAGCGCGATCGCGGCGGCCGTGCCGATCGCCGGTATCGCTGCGACGCCCAGATGGCGCGCGGACGACGCGCGCGACAGATGCCCGGATGCGCGATCGCCGGGCGTGGGCGGGATTGCCGGATCGGTCGCCGACGCCGCGCGATGCGGCGTCTTCGCGCAGCCGGCGCTGTCGGTGGGCGCGTTTTTCATGCGACGGCCGCCCGATGCCGGGAGCCGGCTTGAATCCGGTTCGGCTCGATGCGCCGGAACGTGATCCGGTAGAGCACGAACGCGCCGAGATCGAACGAATAGCTCATCGTCCGGTAAAGCCGCTCGTAGCGCTCGATCACGTCGGGCGGCGCGAGCTCGAGCGCCTCGCGGCGATGCGCGCGCAGGTTCTCGAACCACGCGCGCATCGTCTTCACGTAGTCGTGGCGATCGTTGCGAACGAGTTCCACTTCGAACAGCATTTCGGATGCCAGAACGATATCCGCGAGATACGGCAGATCCGATTCCGGAAAGACTTCGCGCGCGATGAAGAGATCGGAGTGCCGGCGGTCGCGGGGCACGTCGCCGTAGCCCATCGTCTGCAGCGACAGCCGGCCGCCCGGCTTCAGGAAGCCGTGGCATTTCGTGAAGAAGTGCCGATAGGCTTCGACCTTGTCTTCGTCGATCTTCGCGAAGTGTTCGAATGCGCCGAGCGAGATGATCCCGTCGAACGGCCGGTCGGGTTCGTAGTCCTGCCAGTTCCGCAACTGCACGTCGATGCCCGGATGCCGGTATTGCTCGCCGATGTAGCGGAGCTGCTCGTTCGACAGCGTGAGCCCGACCGCCTCCTTCACGCCGGCGGTCGTCACGAGCCGGTCGAGCAGCGCGCCCCAGCCGCAGCCGATGTCGAGCACGCGCGCCGCGCCGCGCGCCCGGATCTGCGCGATGTGATAGTCGAGCTTGCGGATTTGCGCCTGCTCGTGCGTATCGCCTTCCTCGAACATCGCGCACGAGTAGTTGCGGCCGCGTTCCTGCGCGAGCGCGAGGAACGCGTTGCCGATGTCGTAGTGGTATTGGATCGCGTCGGCGGACGCGCCGTACGGCGCGCCGCGATTCGGCGCGCCGGTTTCGCGGTTCTCGGGCCGGATGGTCATCGTTCGGTTTCCTATCGCTTGGCCGACAGATCGGCGAGCGCCCGCGCGAGCGAGTCGATCGTCGGATATTGATAGGGCAGGCTCGGGGACAGCTCGAAGCCGAGATAGTCTTCGAGATCGCCGACCATCCTCATCGCGTCGGCCGAATCGAGGCCGTACTCGACGAACTGCTTGTTCACGTCGATCGCGCTGCTGTCGGTGCGCAGCCTGGCTGCGACGTAGCCGGTCATCCAGCCGGCGATTTCCTCGTGGGTTCTTGCGTCGAATTCCACTGCGTTCAGGGTGGCGCTCTTCATTTTCCGGGCTCCCGTCGAGAGTCGTTCATGGGGCGATGCGCTTCTTTGCAATCAGTTCGTCGTTGGGGCGATTCACGTCGTGGACGAGGTGCAGGCGTTCCAGCACGCGCACGAACAGCCCGCCCGGATCGATCTGCCACCAATGCAGCCCGGTGAAGGCGGACGCGGGAAACGCGTGATGGTTGTTGTGCCAGCCTTGGCCGAATGTCGGGATCGCGAGCAGCAGGCTGTTGCGGCTGCGGTCGTGCGCGGTCGTGTGGAAGTCGCGCCGGCCGATCACGTGGCACAGCGAATTCAGCGCCCAGATGCAATGGCTGACCGCGAAGATTCGCACCATGTCGCCCCACAGGAAGCCGAGCAGCACGCCCGTCCACGAGCGCGACGCGAGCCCGCAGATCAGCGGCGGCAGCGCGAGGCCGATCGCGACCCAGCGGTAGTACGCCATGTGCTGCCTGAAGACGAGCGGGTCCTGATAGAGGTCGGGTACGTATTTCTCCCATCCCGCCGGCCGTGTCGACTCGCCGACGAAGAGCCACCCGATGTGGCTGTGATAGAGGCCCTTGAGCCGGCCGCCGGCACCGTCGCCCGACAGATGCGGCGAATGGGGATCGCCTTTGCCGTCGCTCGTCGAATGATGGCGGCGATGCGTCGACGCCCACCAGTTGACGGGGCCGTGCGCGCCCATCGAGCCGAGTGCGATCAGCGCGGTCCGCACCCACGGCTTCGCCTTGAACGCCTTGTGCGTCACGTGGCGATGAAAGCCGACTTCGAGGCCCAGCGCGGTCGCGAAATAGAACACGGCGAACACGGTCCATTCGGCGGCGCCCGGCGCGTGACCGCCGATCCATAGCGCGATCGCGGCGGCCGTGCCCAATGCGGGCAGCAGCGTGACGGCGGCGGCGATGCGGCGATCGAGACGGGCGGCGGAGCGGGGCGGGAACCGTGCCGGGCGAGCCGAGCCATGCGAACCGGAAGAAAAAGACGCGGGAATCGCGCTTCCGGTCGCACCCTCGGGCTGGCTCGCCTCGCTTGAAGACGGAGGCTGGCCGGAACTCATCGGATATCTCTCAGTAAATTGTTTGGTACATATTTCATTGACGACATTCGAAACTCAATATGAATTTTCCTATCGTCAATGCTGAAGTGTTTGGTATGCGGAAAGTGATTTTTCGAGGCGTTATTTGGATTCGAATGCGTCAATCGGATAAACGTCGGCGGAAACCGTTTCCAGCGTCTCGCGCGCTTTCTAGTCCTCGGTTCGTCGTTTCGCTTCGGTGAATGCTGGATAGGTCTGGATTTGACGCCGATGACGATACGGCGGCCGTCAAACGGGTTTCGGAAGCGGTTCCTGAAAATCGAGGAAATACTCGGTGAACGAATTGCCGGAATGTTGTCGCGATGCAGATTGAGTCAGCTTGCCTGAGTCGGACTGAATTTAAATAAGCGGCGATAAAAAATAAGGATTTGATTCACGCGATATCGAACGGGCGCTATTCCGATTCGATGACGGATCGAGCGGACCGAACAGGCTGAACGGGCTGAACGGAGCCGATGGCGCGACGCCCGGCGTGCCGCCGCGCGCGTCGACGCGTTCGGGCTGTCGGGCGCTTTTCGATCGGGGTTGAATCGGCCGCACGCGATGTCGGCCTGCCGCGGTATGGTGCGGGTTTTGCCTTGCGTCGTCGATCGTCGCCGCGGGCGATGAAAATCGCGCCGGCCTTCGGGTTATCGCGCGGCGGAGAATCCGCGCCCGAACTGCTTTCGATACGCGCCCGGCGAAATCGAATAAGCGGCGGTGAAATGCTGCCGCAGCGACACGGTCGACCCGAATCCGGCGATCTCCGCGATGCGCTCGATCGTCTTGTCGCTCGTCTCGAGCAGCCGCTGCGCGGCCGTCAGCCGATGATTCAGCAGCCATTGCGAGACGGTCGTGCCGGTCTTCGTCTTGAAGCGCCGCGTGAAGGTGCGCCGGCTCATGCCCGCGCGCGCAGCGAGCGCGTCGAGGCACAGCGGCTGTTCGAGATGCTCGATCGCCCAATCGAGCGCCGCGCTGAGCGGATCGCCCGCCGTCGCCTTCGGCAGCGGCTGCTCGATGTACTGCGCTTGCCCGCCGTGGCGGTGCGGCGCGACGACCATCCGGCGCGCGACGCGGTTTGCGATGTCCGCGCCGTGATCGCGGCGCAGCAGATGCAGGCAACAGTCGATCGCCGCCGCGGTGCCCGCCGACGTGAGCACGTCGCCGTCGTCGATGTACAGCACCTTCCGGTCGAGCCTGATCTTCGGGTACTTCTGCGCGAAGTCGTCGCCCCACACCCAATGCGTCGCGGCGGTGCGGCCGTCCAGCAGGCCGGCTTCCGCGAGGATGAACGTGCCGAGGCACAGGCCCGCGATCCGCGCGCCGCGCCGATGCGCGGACCGCAGCGCGTTCAGCAGCGCCTCGGGCGGCCGTTCGTCCGGGTCGCGCCACGCGGGCACGATCACCGTATCCGCAGCGGCCAGCACCGACAGATCGTGCGGCACGTCGATGCTGAAGCCCGACATCGTCGGCACGAGCCCCGGCTTTTCGGCGCAGATCAGCAGGCGGTAGCGCGGCACGCCGAGCCGCGCGAGGTCGTCGCCGAACACGATGCACGGCACCGACAAGTGAAACGGGCTGATGCCTTCGAACGCGATGACCGCGACGGTATGCATGACGGATGAGACGGCAGTCCAAAAAGGTGGCCCGATCCTATCACATGTTGTCTCGAAGGCCACTTTCGCGGTGCGGCCCGCATCCGGATACTTGCGCCTGTCTTGCCGCCGCGGAGGCGAGACGCGCAGCGACGGACGATGGGCGTGCGTCGCGTTTCATTCACCAGGACTTTCACGATGAGCCATCCCACCATTCGCACCTTGGCCGGCGCGAGCGCTCCGCAGGCGATCGAGGCCGTGAGCACCGCGCTGCTGGTGATCGATTTCCAGAACGAATATTTCAGCGGCAAGATGCCGATCCCGGACGGCGCGCGCGCGCTGCGCAACACGCAGCGGCTCGTCGAGCATGCGGACCGCGCAGGCATTCGCGTGTTTCACATTCAGCACGTGGCGCCCGCGGGCAGCCCGGTGTTCGCCGAGGACGGCGACGGCGTGCGCTTCCACGCGCAGTTGCAACCTGCGGCGAACCATCAGGTGCTGAGGAAATCGTCCGTCAGCGCGTTTCCGACGACCGACCTCGACGCGCGCCTGAAGGCGGCCGGCATCGAGACGCTGATCATCGCGGGCCTGATGACGCATGCGTGCGTTGCGGGGGCGGCGCGCGACGCCGTGCCGCTCGGCTACGACGTGATCGTCGTCGACGATGCGTGCGCGACGCGCAATCTCGATCGCGCGGACGGCAGCGTGCTGCCGCATGCGGATTTGCATCGCGCGGCGCTCGCGACCGTCGACGACACGTTCGGCGAAGTGATGACGACCGACGACGTGTTGACGCTGCCGCTCGCGTAACACGGGGCGCGGCCGGCTTCGGCCGGCGGCGCGAGGGACCACCGAAAAACGAAAATCGTCGCCGTGCGGCGGGGCGTGCCACCCGCGCCGCGCAGGCCGACGTGACAACGAAGTTTGACCCGGAGCGTTCGCGATCGCCCGACGGGGCATTACCAGAACGAAAGGAACGCTCCGTTTTTTCAATAAGAAAGAAGGCAAGAAAATGAATCACAAGTCGTTCTCGAGAATCGATGCTCACGATCTGGAGATGGTCGCGTTCGGCTCGAACCCGCGCGTACGGGCGCGCGACGCAGTGTTCGCCGTCGACAACGCGATGCGGCAGAACTACGCGGCGCTGAAGGCGAAGCTCACGTCGCATCTGAGCCCCGTCATCGTCGTCAACAACGATTACCGCGGCGGGCAGTACACGCTGATCCACGAAGGCCGGCGCGAGACGCTCGAGCCGGTGTCGCCGGTGTTCGAACTGGTGAAATCGATCAGCCACACGCCGCTCGGCATCTACGTGATCATCGCGCCGTATCTGAAGCAGCCCGAAGCGATCGAATGGGTGCGGCCGCTCGAGGCGTTCGGCGAGACGCTGAAGAACGCGCTGCGGCACCTCGACGCCGCCGAGTTTCCGACCGATGCGCGAGCGGCGAGCGCGCGCATTCTCGAAGGCGGGATTCACTTCATCGCGCAATCGGTCGTCGAAGGGCGCTTCAGCATCGAGAGCTACGAGCGGTTCTCCGCGAGCGTCGCCGATGCGATCAAGGTCAACATGCAGTGCGCGGCGCAAGCGCAGGTGGCGGGCGTCGAGGCGTTGATCAAACGCTGGAAGGCGGAGCTCGGCGACGACGAATGGAAGAAGGTGTACACGGTCGTGCTGTCGATCTGGACGACGTCGGTGCGCAACCAGAACACGATCATCCTGCGGCGCCTGATGGACCGAAAGAACGTCGACACGCACCTGATCGACATCGCGACGGCGGAGACGCCCGCCGATCCGGTCGCGGTCGCGCTCGACAATCTCGCGCGGATCGTGCAGGACAACATCGCGGCCGAGATGGTGTTCCCGACCGATCCGGTGCTGGCGGATTCGCTCAAGGGGACAGAGGATCTGTTGTCGAATGCGATCGGCAAGCTGATTCGCTGTCCTTATTCGAAGCACTGACCGCCGATGGGGCATGCCTGGGCGTCGAGCGTGCGAAGCCTCGCGAAGCCGATGCTTCCGGAAGCGGAAGCGGCCGAGATCGCGACGCACGCGAAGCGCGTTATGCGTCTCCCGTCGCGCTCCAAAAGGCGAAAGGCGCGCCGCCCGGCGCGCCTTTTTTCATCGAGCGATGCGCAACGAACCGCAATTCGTCACGCCGCATCGGACTCCCAAACGACCGCCGCCCCGCGCGCGTCCCACGCGTCGAGAAACGGCGCATACCGCGCCTCGACGCGATTGCGGCGCACCTTGAACGTCGGCGTGACGAAGCCGCTCGTCTCGTTCCAGATCGAATCGACGACCACGACGAAGCGCAGCTTCTCGTGATCGTCGAGGCTCGCGTTGACGCGTTCGAGATGCTCGCCGAGCGATGTCGCGAGCGCCGCGCGCCGGCCGTCGTCGTCGAGCCTGCGGCCTTCGTCGGACAGCGACACGAGCGCGCACGGCTGCGGCCGTCCCGCACCGACGACGCAGCACGCATCGACGAGCGGATGCGTCGTGAGCCTGCTTTCGATCGGCGACGGCGCGACGTACTTGCCCTTGCTCGTCTTGAAGATCTCCTTCACGCGCCCGGTGATTTTGAGTCGGCCCGCTTCGTCGAGCTCGCCCAAGTCGCCGCTGCGGATGAAGCCGTCGGGCGTGAAGAGCGCGGCGGTGAGGTCGGGGCGCTTGTAATAGCCGATCGTGTTGCCCGGCGAGCGGATCTCGATTTCACCGGTGTCGGCGAGCCGGCTCTCGACGTCGCGCACCGGCGCGCCGACGTAGCCCGGCCGCATGTCGTGCTGCCGGCACGAGTGCGACACGCCGCACAATTCGCTCATCCCGTAGCCTTCGAGCAGTTCGAGCCCGAGATCGCGATACCAGGTGAGCAGCGCGGGCTCGATCGCCGCGGCGGCGCTTGCGGCGAGGCGAACCCGGTCGAGGCCGAGCTGCTGAAGAATCATCGGCTTCATCGCGTCCGGAATCGGGCCGGGCGGCAGGCGGCTCGCGGCCGCGTGCCGGAACTTCGCCCACAGGCGCGGCACCGAGATGAAGAACGTCGGCCGCGCGCGTTGAAGGTCGGCGACGAACGTGTCGAGCGATTCGCCGAAGTAGACGGTGAAGCCCGCGCGCACCGACAGCATCTCGACATAGCCGCGCTCCGCGACGTGCGACAGCGGCAGGTACGAGATCATCCGGTCGCCGGGGCCGAGCGCGATCAGATCGAAGACGGGCTCGACGCACCAGCCGAGCGCGCCGAACGTCAGCATCACGCCCTTCGGGTCGCCCGTCGTGCCGGACGTGTAGACGATCGTCCCGAGCTCGTCGGCGGCGCGCGTCACGTGCTCGGCGAGCGGCGCGGTGTCGCGCACGATGTCGTCCCATTTCACGCCGTCGAACTGCGCGCCGGACAGGTACGGCAGGCCGATGCGCCGCACGTGCGGCGGCACGCCGTCGCGCATCTGCTCCCATGCGTCGAGCTTGCCGACGAACAGCGCCGCCGCTTCGCTGTGCGTGAGCACTTGCTGGACCGATTCGGCGCCGAGCGTCGGGTAGAGCGGCACCGACACATGGCCGCTCAGCCAGATCGCGAAATCGGCGAGAATCCAGTGCGCGCAGTTCTTCGACAGGATCGCGATGTTCGATCCGCGCGGCAGATCGAGCGCGCGCAGGTACGCGGCGACGCGGCGCGCTTCGTCGAGCGCCTCGCGCCACGTGAAGCGGCGGATTTCGCCGTCGCCCGTCGGCTGGACGAGCCAGACGTCGTCGGCGCGCGTGCGTTCCCAGTATTGAAGGCGTTCGAGCGGCAGGTTGTCCGGGTCGATCGAGGTCAATGTCGTCTCCTTGCGAGCGGCGGGCGCGCGGCGGCCGCCGCGCGATGTATCGTTGCAGGCCGGTGCATTCGCACAACGCCGACGCGCGCCGGTTTTCGTCGGCTCGGAGCGGCGTCGGCGGCCTCCCGAAAATTCTCACCTTTCGATCTTGCGCGCCATATCTGCGCCGCCCGGTGCGCGCATGCATGTATGCGCGATGCGTGCTGTCGCGCGATCGCCGAGCGGCTTCGGCGATCGCGCGCCTTCTTCGGCCGCGTCTTGGCCGCGTCTCGGTTGCGTTGCTCCCGTCGCGGCGTTCATCGGCGTCGCGCTCGCCGCTGCGGCGTTGCGGCCTCCGTGCCGCTCGCCGCGCATCGGCGGCGCGGGCTGCCGAGCCGGCCGCCGTGATCGCGGCTCCTTTCGCCGGTCAAGCGTCGTTCACGCAAGCGATGCGGCTTGCGCACGCGTGCCGAGAATCCGCCGCGCTTCCTGCGGCGACGCGATCTCGCGCCCGGCTTCGCGCGCGATCGTCGCGATCGCGTCGACGAGCTGCGCGTTCGACGTCGCGCGTGCGCCGTCCGGCAGATAGAACGTGTCTTCGAGCCCGGTGCGCAGCTGTCCGCCGAGCTCGGCCGTCCGCCGATGCAGCGCCCAGATGTTCGCGCGGCCGATCGCGGTGACCTGCCACGTCGAATCGGGCCGCAGCAGCCGGATCAGGATCGGCAGCAGCTCGGGATCGGCCGGCATGCCCGACTCGACGCCCATCACGAAGTTGTAATTCGATCGTCCTGCGAACAATCCGGCGCGCGCGTACATGTCGATGCAGCGGACGATGCCGGTGTCGAAACACTCGAACTCGGGCACCGCGCCCGTCTCGGCCATCGTCGTCAAAAACGACGCGACTTTCTCGACCGGGTTGTCGAACAGCATCGGCGGCCACGCCCACGCGCCGTCCGCCTTCACTTTCAGATAGTTGAGCGAGCCCGCGTTGCATGCGGCGATTTCCGGGCGGATCGAACGGATGCATGCGAGCGGACCGTCGACGTTCGGCCCGACGATGCCCGTCGACTGATTGAAGATCACGCCCGGGCACGCCTCGCGGATCGCCTGCGCGATCTCGGCCGCGAGCTGCGGGTCCCACGACGGCAGGTGCCCCTTGTCCGGCTCCTGCCGGCGAAAGTGCACGTGCATGCACGATGCGCCGGCGTCGTACGCGCCTTTCGCTTCGCGCGCCATCTGCTCGGGCGTGACGGGCACGTTGAACTGCTTCGGGTCCGTGAAGATGCCGTTCAGCGCGCACGTGACGACGACGGGGTGGCTCATCGAAAATTCTCCTTGTATCGAATGCCGGCGCGTTAGCCGGCCTGCGGCTCGAGTTGCGCGAGCACCTGGCCGGGCGCGACCTGCTCGCCCGCGCGCGCGCCGAGCGACGCGACCTTGCCCGCGAACGGCGCGGTGATCGCGTGCTCCATCTTCATCGCCTCGAGCACCATGACCGTTTGTCCGGCCGAGACCGTCGCGCCTTCGTCGATGTCGACCGCGATCACGCGGCCGTTCATCGGCGCGCGCAGCACGCCGTCGCTGTCGGCGGCGCCGGCGCTCGCTCGGCCTGCGCGGTTGAGGATCGCGAACGCGTAATCGATGCCGTCGAGTTGCAGCCACAAGCGCTCGCGCGCGATCGCGAAGCAGTATGCGTGCGCGCGGCCGTCGATCTCGACCGTCGACGGCTCGCCCGGCGGCGCGGGGCGTGCCCCGTCGAGCGCGGCCGGCGCGCGGCCGTGCGCGCGCACGGCCGCGCGTTGCCGATCGATCGTCACCACGCCTCGTCGCGCATCCGCGTGCTCCGCGCTCGCGCTTACGTTCGCGTTCGCGCGCGCCGACGACAGCCGATATGGCACGGGCAGCGGCGCGCCGTTGCGCCAGCCGCGCCACGCGGGCGACAGCGTCTCCGCGCGATCGGCGGCGGCCGCCGACAGCCACGCGGCGATCGCCCACGCCGCTTCCGTCGGCGCGAAGCGGCGGCTGTCGTTGTCGGGAAAATGCGCGGCGATGAACGCGGTGGACACGGCGCGTCCGTCGACGAACGCCGGATGTCGCAGCACGCGCGCGAGAAATGCGCGGTTGCTCGGCACGCCGAGCAGCACCGTGTCGTCGAGCGCGTTCGCGAGGCGGTCGATCGCCTCGTCGCGCGAGCGGCCGTGCGCGATCAGCTTGCCGAGCATCGAATCGTAGTGCGGGCTGATCGCGACGCCGTCGGCGAGCGCATGATCGCAGCGCGCGTGACGGCCCGGCCGCCACGTCAGCACTTCGCCCGTGCGCGGCAGGAAATCGTCGGCGGGGTCCTCCGCGCAGAGGCGCACTTCGATCGCATGGCCGTCGAGCCGCACGTCGTGCTGCGCGAGCGGCAACGCATCGCCTTGCGCGACGCGCAACTGCCATTCGACGAGATCCTGCCCGGTGATCAGCTCCGTCACCGGGTGCTCGACCTGCAGCCGCGTGTTCATCTCCATGAAGTAGAACCGGCCGTCGCGGTCGAGCAGGAATTCGACGGTGCCCGCGCCGACGTAGCCGATCTCGCGCGCGACGGCGACTGCCGTCGCGCCGAGCCGCGCGCGCAGCGCGGCATTGACCGCGGGCGACGGCGCTTCCTCGACGATCTTCTGGTGGCGGCGCTGCACCGAGCAGTCACGCTCGCCGAGATGGACGACGTGGCCGTGCGTATCGGCGAACACCTGCACTTCCACGTGGCGCGGCTCGATCACGGCGCGCTCGACGATCATGCGGCCGTCGCCGAACGCGTTCCGCGCTTCGGATACGGCAAGCTTCAGCGCGGCGGGCAGCGCGTCGCGCGCATCGACGCGGCGCATTCCGCGCCCGCCGCCGCCCGCCGCTGCCTTCAGCATTACCGGAAAGCCGATTCGTTCGGCCTCCGAAAGCAGGCGCGCGTCGCTCTGATCGTCGCCGTCGTAGCCGGGCACGACGGGAATGCCGGCCGCTGCCATCCGGCGGCGCGCGCGGGCCTTGTCGCCCATCGCGTCGATCGCGTCGGCGCGCGGGCCGACGAACGCGAGGCCCGCCTCGACGGCGCGCCGCGCGAACGCCGCGTTCTCCGACAGGAAGCCGTAGCCCGGATGAATCGCCTGCGCGCCGCTCTTCGATGCGGCGTCGATCAGCTTGTCGATCGACAGATACGATTCGGCGGGCGTCGCGCCGCCGATCGACACCGCCGCGTCGCACGCGGCGACGTGCGGGCTGCGCGCGTCCGCGTCGGAGTGGACGGCGATCGTCGCGATGCCGAGCCGGCGCGCGGTGCGCGCGATGCGCACCGCGATCTCGCCGCGGTTCGCGATCAGCAGACGGGTGAAGCGGCGCTCGCTCATGGCGTCACCGGCAGCGTCGGCGCATCGGTCGCCCAGCGGGGCGCGCGCTTGTCGGTCAATGCGGCGAGGCCTTCGACGACCGTGCCCGAGCGCAGCGCGGCGGCGAATGCGTTCGCCGCCGCATCGAGGACGGCGGCGCGCTCGCGATGCAGTGTGTCGGCGACGATTCGCTTCGTCGCGCGCTGCGCGGCCGGTTCGCATGCGAGCACGCGCGCGAGCTCGCCGCGCAGCAACGGATCGATGGCGTCCGCGTTCGCGATTTCGTCGGCGAGGCCCGCGTGCAACGCGTCGGCGGCCGACAGGCGGCGGCTCGTCAGCATCAACCAGCGGCCGCGCACGGCGCCCGCGCGTGCGACGATGAACGGCGCGATCTGCGCGGGCGGCAGGCCGAGCGACGTTTCGGGCATCGAAAGATATGCGTCGCTCGCCATCAGCACGCGGTCGCACGCGGCCGCGAGCCCGCAGCCGCCGCCCATCGCCGCGCCTTCGATCACGGCGAGCGTCGGCATCGGTAGTGCCGCGAGCCTGTCGAGAAGCGCGCCGAACCGGCGGTTCGACGTTGCGATCGGATCGGGCGCGTCGGCGGGCGCCGGCTCGCGCATCATCGCGTGAAAGCCGCCGAAGTCGCCGCCCGCGCAGAACACGCCGCCCGCGCCGCGCAGCACGAACGCTCGCACGCCGTCATCGGCGGCGACGCGCGCGCACTCGGCGTCGAGCGCCGCGACGAGATCGTCGGTCAGCGCGTTGCGCTTGCCCGGCCGATTCAGCGTCGCGAACACGACGCCGTGCGTTTGCGCGACGTGCAGCGGCGCGAGCGTCGAGGAAGTCGTCTCGGTCATCGCGCGTCACTCCCGCGGCAGCGTGCCGAGCTTCTTGCAGATGATGCCGAGCATCACCTCGTCCGCGCCGCCGCCGATCGAAAACAGGCGCGTGTCGCGATAAGTGCGCGAGATGCTCGATTCCCACGCGAAGCCCATGCCGCCCCAGAACTGCAGGCAACTGTCGGTGACTTCGCGCGCGAGGCGTCCCGCCTTCAGCTTCGCCATCGACGCGAGCGTCGTCACGTCGCCGCCCTGCACGTACAGCTCCGTCGCGCGATATGTGAGCGCGCGCAGCGCCTCCACCTCGGTCTTCAGCTCGGCGAGCCGGTAATGCACGACCTGATGATCGAGCACGGGCCGCCCGAAGATCTTGCGCTGACGCGTGTAGTCGATCGTTTCGTCGATCGAACGATCGAGCACGACGAGCGCGGCGGCCGCGCCGTAGAGCCGCTCTTCCTGGAACTGCAGCATCTGATAAGTGAAGCCTTGGCCTTCCTCGCCGATCAGGTTGCGGCGCGGCACGCGCACGTCGTCGAAGAAGATCTGCGCGGTGTCCGAAGAATGCATGCCGATCTTGCGGATCTTCTTCTCGATGTGCACGCCTTTCGATTTCAGCGGCACGACGATCAGCGATTTGTTCCGATGCGGCGGGCCGTCCGACGTGTTCGCGAGGCAGCACATCCAGTCGGCCTGCGTGCCGTTCGTGATCCAGAGCTTCGTGCCGCTGATCACGTAATCGTCGCCGTCGCGGCGCGCCGCCGTGCGAATCGACGCGACGTCCGAGCCCGCGCCCGGCTCCGACACGCCGATGCACGACACGTGCTCGCCCGCGATCGCGGGCGCGAGGAACTCGCCGCGCAACGCATCGGAGCCGAAGCGCGCGAGCGCGGGCGTCGCCATGTTCGTCTGCACGCCGATCGCGAGCGGCACGCCGCCCGCCTTGCACACGCCGAGCGCCTCGGCCATCACGAGCTCGTAGCTGTAGTCGAGGCCGCCGCCGCCGAACGCGGCGGGCTTGCTCAGGCCGAGCATGCCGAGCGCGCCGAGCTTGCCGAACACGTCGTGCGCGGGAAAGATGCCGGCTTCCTCCCATTCGTCGACATGCGGATTGACCTCTTGCTCGATGAAGCGCTTGACGGTGCGCGAGATCGCTTCGTGTTCTTCGGTGAAATGCATGATGTCTCCAGATCAGGGGCGGGCGACGCCGAACGTGAGCGGTTGGACGGTCTTGCCGCGGCCGTCGCGGCAGACGGCGAGCGTCATCGCGATTACGCGGCGCGTGTCGCGCGGATCGATGACGCCGTCGTCGAGCATGCGTCCGGACGTGTAGAACGCGTGGGTCTGGCGCTCGAAGTTCGCGACGATCTTCTCGCGCAGCGCATCGATTCGCGCGCGGTCCGGCTCGACGCCTTTCGCGCGCGCCGCGCCTTCCATCACGATCGCCATCGTGAGCGCCGCCTGCTCCGCGCCCATCACCGCGGTGCGCGCGTTCGGCCACGAAAACACGAAGGCCGGATCGAAGCCGCGCCCGCACATCCCGTAATTGCCCGCGCCGAACGAAGCGCCGCACAGGATCGTGATCTGCGGGACGGTGGCGTTCGACACCGCCTGGATCATCTTCGCGCCATGCTTGATCATTCCCGCGCGTTCGGACTCCTTGCCGACGATGAAGCCCGTCGTGTTCTGCAGATAGACGAGCGGCACGCCGCTCTGGCAGCACGCCTGAATGAAATGGGTCGCCTTCGTCGCGCCGGCCGGATCGAGCGGGCCGTTGTTCGTCACGATGCCGACGGGCATTGCGTGGATGCGCGCGTGCGCGCAGACGGTGGCCGGCCCGTACGACGGCTGGAATTCCAGAAGATCCGATGCGTCGACGAGCCGCGCGATCACCTCGCGCATGTCGACGGGCTTCTTGCCGTCGCGCGGCAGGATGCCTAGCAGTCCTTGCGGATCGAGCGCGGGTTCCTCGCCGACGGGCAGCGCCGCCTCGCGCTCGCGCCAGCCGAGCTTGTCGACGAGCTCGCGCAGGATGCGGATGCCGTCGGCGTCGTCGTCCGCGACGTATTCGGCGAGGCCCGACACGCTCGCGTGCATCGTCGCGCCGCCGAGCTCCTCGTCGGTCGCGATCTCGCCCGTCGCGGCCTTCAGCAGCGGCGGGCCGGCGAGGAACGCCTTCGCGCGGTCGCGCACCATCACGACGTAATCGGACAGGCCCGGCATGTACGCGCCGCCCGCGGTCGACGAGCCGTGCACGAGCGTGAGCACCGGGATGCCGGCGGCGGACAGCTTCGCGAGCTGATGGAAATGGCGGCCGCCGTGGATGAATTCCTCGACGCGGTATTGCAGCAGGTTCGCGCCGGCCGATTCGACGAGATGCACGAACGGCAGCCGATGGTCGAGCGCGATCCGCTGCAGCCGCTGGAATTTCTCGAGGCCCTTCGGCTGCAGCGCGCCCGCGTCGATGCCCGAATCGGCGACGACGATCATGCAGCGCGTGCCGCTCACGTAGCCGATGCCGCCGATGAGACCCGCGCCCGGCACCGATTTGTCCGGATCGCTTTCGCCGACGAGATAGCCGGCGAGCGCCGCGAGCTCGAGAAACGGCGCGCCGGCGTCGACGAGGAGCGCGAGCCGCTCGCGCGGCAGCAGTTGCCCGCGCTTGTCGAAGCGCGGGCCGGCCTTCGCCGATTCGTCCGCGGCGCGCGCGTTGAGCGCGTGCCATTGCGCGATCAGCGCGCGCATGTGATCGGCGTTGTCGCGGAACGCGGCGCTTGTCGTATCGAGACGGGAATCGAAGATCGGCATGTCAGCGCTTGAAGAGTTCGGGCGCGATCGCGCGATGGAAGCCGTCGAACGGCGCGTTCGCGTCGACGGGCTGCATCGCGAAATGGCGGCGCGCGTTCGGCGCGCCGCCGTCTACGCGCAGGCACGCGCCGCTGATGAACGACGCGGCGTCCGACAGCAGGAACGCGATCGCCGCCGACACTTCGGCTTCGTTGCCGATGCGCCCGAGCGGCACCATCTTCGGCAGGCCGCGCAGCATCGGCTTGATCGCGTCGGGATACGTGTCCATTCCGCTCGACGCGATCCAGCCGGGCGCGACGGCGTTCACGCGCACGGGCGCCCATTCGGCGGCGGCCGTCTCGGTGAAGTTCAGCATGCCGGCGCGCGCGGCGCCGCTGTGGCCCATGCCCGTCATGCCGTGCCACATGTCGGCGATGATGTTGACGATCGCGCCCGTCTTGCGCGGCTTCATCGATTGCACGTAGCACTCGCGCGCGACGAGAAAGCCGCCGAGCAGGTTCGTGTTGAGCACGGCCTGCCAGCCTTTCGCGCTGATCTGATCGAGCGGCGCGGGGAACTGGCCGCCCGCGTTGTTGACCAGCAGATCGACGCGGCCGTGCCGCTCGAGGATCTGCGCGATCGCGTGCCGCACGCCGTCCTCGTCGCGAATGTCGCATGCGATCGCGTCCGCACGGCCGCCGTCTTCGTGGATTTCGGCCGACACGTTCGCGAGCTTGTCCGCGTTGCGGCCGAGCAGCACGACGAGCGCGCCGAGCGACGCGAGCTCGTGCGCGCAGCAGCGGCCGATGCCGCTGCCGCCGCCCGTGACGAGCGCGACCTTGCCGTCGAAGCTGCCCGCGCGAAGTTGTGAGCGATATGCCATGTGAGGTTTTTCGTCCGTCAGTCGAGAAACAGATCGTTCGGAAACGACGTGGTGCCGGGCACGACCGCGTAGCGCGAGAGATCGGCGACACCCGCGCCGGCGAGCACCTGCTCGTCGATGAAGAAGCGGCCCGTGTGCGTGCGCGCGTCGAGCGACAGCACGTGCGCGGCGGCGTCGGCGACGATCTCCGGCGTGCGGCAGACCTCGGGCGCAATGCCGGGAATCATTTGCAGCGCCGCCGTGCGGATCACCGTGCGCGGCCACAGTGCGTTGACCGCGATGCCGTGCGGACGGAATTCCTCCGCGTGCCCGAGCACGCACAGGCTCATGCCGTATTTCGCGATCGTGTACGCGACGTGCGGCGCGAACCATTTCGGATCGAGATTCGGCGGCGGCGACAGCGTCAGCACGTGCGGGTTGCCGCCGCGCTTCGCGGATTCCCTCAGATACGGCAGCGCCGCCTGCGTGCACGCGAACGTGCCGCGGACGTTGACGTCGAACATCAGGTCGAAGCGTTTCATCGGCGTGTTTGGCGTGTCGGTCAGGCTGATCGCGCTCGCGTTGTTGACGAGCGCGTCCACGCCGCCGAAACGCTCGGCCGCGCGCGCGAGCGCGGCGGCGATCTGCGTTTCGTCGCGTATGTCCACTTGAAGCGGCAGGCATGCGCCGCCCGCCGCTTCGATCTCGGCGGCCGCGCTGTAAATCGTGCCGGGCAGCTTCGGATTCACGTCGGCGGTTTTCGCGGCGACGACGACGTTCGCGCCGAGGCTCGCGGCCTTCTTGCCGATCGCAAGCCCGATGCCGCGCGAAGCGCCGGTGATGAAGACGGTCTTCCCTTGCAGCGTGCTCATCGGGCGCCCCGGATGTCGTCGTGTGCGATGTGCGCATCGTAGCGCCGTGAATCTAATAAATCAATCGGTTGATTTATTTTTGCCGCGTTCCTAGAATCAGCACGAAAGCGGCCGACTCCCGGCGCACCGAAAGGAGGCATCGATGCATCGCGCGATCCCGAACCCGGCCTATTACCGGCCGGAGCACGTCCAATTGCAGGACACGTTGCGCCGATTCGTCGCGAACGAGATCTCGCCGTACGTGAACGATTGGGACGAGGCGGGCGAGTTTCCGCGCGAGCTGTACGAGAAGGCGGCGCGCGTCGGGCTTCTCGGCATCGGCTTTCCCGACGCCTACGGCGGCGTCGAGGACGTCGACATGTTTCATCGGCTGATCTGCTCGATCGAGCTCGCGCGCTGCGGCGCGGGGGGCGTCGTCAGCTCGCTGATGTCGCATACGATCGGCGCGCCGCCGATCGCGCACGCGGGCAGCGACGAACTGAAGGCGCGCGTGCTGCCCGGCATTCTCGCGGGCCGCAAGATCTCGGCGCTCGCGATCACGGAGCCGGGCGGCGGCTCGGACGTCGCCGCGCTGCGCACGAGCGCGGTGCGCGACGGCAGCCGCTACGTCGTGAACGGCGAGAAGGTGTTCATCACTTCGGGCATGCGGGCCGACTACTACACGGTGGCCGTGCGCACCGATGCGCACGCGCAGGGCGCGAAGGGGCTGTCGCTGCTGCTCGTCGAAGGCGACGCGCCGGGCTTGTCGAAGACGCCGTTGAAGAAAATGGGCTGGTGGGCGTCGGACACCGCGCATCTGCGCTTCGACGATTGCCCCGTGCCGGCCGCGAACCTGATCGGCCCGGAAGGCGGCGGCTTTGCGCTCGTGATGCAGAATTTCAACCTCGAGCGCTTCAGCCTCGCCGCGTCGGCGCTCGGCTTCGCGCAAGTCTGCTACGAGGACGCGCTCGACTGGGCGCGGCAGCGGCGCACGTTCGGCCGGCGCGTCGCGGATCATCAGGTGATCCGGCACAAGCTCGTCGACATGGCGATGCGCATCGACGCGACGCGCGCATGGCTCGAGCAATGCGCGTGGCAGATCGATCATCTCGACAGGGGCGCGCCGACGCTCGTCGCGACGATCTGCATGCTGAAGAATTTCGCGACGCAGACGATGCAGTTCTGCGCGGACGCCGCCGTGCAGATACTCGGCGGCATGGGCTACATGCGCGGCACGCGGCCCGAGCGCATCTATCGCGAAGTGAAGGTCAACATGATCGGCGGCGGCGCGGAGGAAATCATGAAGGATCTGGCGGCGCGCCAGCTCGAGTATTAGCGCGCGGCGCTCGGGATCGGGCGGCGCGCGCGGGCGGATCGGCTTTCCAAGCGTTTAAAACTCGCCGATAATCGCTCGAATGACGGGCTTCGCCGCAGCAGCGCGGTTGCGCGGCGGCGAGCGCCGGTTCGAAACATCGCATTGTGATTCTATGAGCGCCATACCTCAGGCCACGCGCAAGCGCGGGCGTCCCGTGAAGGGCGAGAGCGCGACGCTGCGCGACGAGCTGATCCTCAAGTCCGCGAAGCTGTTCCGCACGCAGGGATACGAACGAACGACGGTCCGCGACATCGCCGCTGCGGCGGGCGTGCAGGCGGGAAGCTGGTTCTACTATTTCAAGACGAAGCAGGACATTCTCGTCGCGGTGATGGAGCAGGGCATGTCGAACGCGCTCGCGCGGATCGAGGCGCTCGACGTCGAGAACCTGCCCGCACGCGACGCGTTCCGCGCGCTCGTGCACACGCACTTGAAAACGCTGGTGTCGCCCGATCACGACTTCATTCCGGTGCTGCTGTACGAATGGAAGTCGCTCGACGAAGCGATGCAGGCGAAGGTGCTGAAGCTGAAGGACCGCTACGAGGCGGTGTGGGACGGCGTGATCGAGCGGCTGCAGGCGGCGGGCGAGTGGCCCGCGCCGACGCCGATCGACCGGCTGCTGATGTTCGGCGCGCTGAACTGGGTCGCGCAATGGTACAAGCCGAACGGGCCGCTCGGCCTCGATGCGCTCGCCGATCATGCGGTGCAGTTCCTGTTGCGCACGCAGCCCGGCTGCACGTTCGCCCCCGAGCCCGCGCGCGCGGCGAAGAAGAAATCCGTCAGGAAAACGGGCTGACGTGGTCGAGCCGATTCATTCGTCATCCGGAACGATCCGGCGCGGAGCGGCGCGCGGTTCATGTGCGGCGATGCGTTGCGCCGGAAGCGCCGGGTGTGCCGGAGGCAGCGGACGAAGCAGTCGCGGCGGAAACCGCGACGCTTGTCATGCCGCCCGATGCGGCGTCGAGCGGCGTGGCAAGCGTTGCTGGAACGATCAGTACTGCGTGCCGTACGTCGCCGCCATGGCCGCAGTTGCCGTCGCGCGCCGAGCGTGTCTCGATGCGCCCGGCGGCCGACAGCGCCGCGATGATGTCCGCGGGATCGCGGGATCGCCGGCGTCGCGAGACGCCGCTCACCGCGTGATGCGAGTGCCGCAAGCGCAGCACGAGCCGGCTCCCCGCGTGCCGCGGGTCGGCATGCGCGAACGCGAGCCGCGCGCTTTCCCCTTCGGAGAATTTCGGCAGGGCCGCTAGCTGATCGGCACGCACTTGCGGCAGCAACGGCAGCAACGGACGCAACGCCGCGCCCGCAGGCGATGCGTGCGGCGTTTGCCAACCCGCCTGCTGCAGGGCGGCGCGCGATCTGCGCGCGGTGCGCCGGCCATTGCGGCGGCAGCGGCTCTTCCTGATCGGCGCCGGCGACCATCGCGTCGCGCGGCGAACCGCCTTTCTTACGCGTCGCCGGATGCCGCGCCGCGCCGCCGTGTCGTCCTCCCGCAAAGGCCGCGATTCGTTCGCCGGCCTGTTCGCCGAACCGCCCTCTTTTTTCATTTGAAGAAAACGCAGGCCGCCTGCATTGACAACCACGCGTCATTGATCAATTGAATATTCATAAGGTGAATTCAACAATTTAAATGAATATTCGATTAAGCAGAGCATGGCCGTCGCCATCGTTCTGCAAGCGCACCGTAAATTCTGCTTGGGCTGCATCGCGTGCGGCGCGGCTTCGCCGTCGGCTCGTTCGCTGCCCATCCGGCGCGCCCCGCCCGCTCGCCGTCACCGGCATGCCTGAGGCACGCCGCACAGAACCATTTCAATTCACTAACCAAAGCCTAACTCGATTAACGCGACCATAACGATAAATTAATTTATTGGTAAATTTCTTGTAAAGATAGATTTGACCTCCTAGCATGGCTTTGCAGTTCACCGTACCTCTCTTGTTTAGTGCTTGCAGTTAATATGTTTCCAATAACCACGCATTCATTATCTGGAGGATTACATGAAGAAACTTTCCTTCCTGCTGTCCGTCACTGCGATTTCGCTCGCCAGTCTCAGCGCGTTTGCGCAAGCCGGCGACCAGCCGGCCGCGGTCGACCGGGCGCTGCAATTGATCCAGCAGAACCCGGCCGCCTTCAACCTGGCCGCCGGCAGCGCCGCGCGCACGCTGAAGTTCGCGGCCGCGCAGCCGGGCGCGCCGGCGGAGGGCGACCAGTTCCAGGTGCGCGACGTGATCGTCGACCCGGACGGCACCGAGCACGTGCGTTTCGACCGCTTCTATGCGGGGCTGCCCGTGATCGGCGGCGACGTCGTCGTGCACTCGAATCAAGGGCAACTGAAGCAGGCGAGCCTGACCCAGCCCGTGCCGATCGATCTTGCCGGCAAGATCGGCAAGGTCGGCGAGCGCTTCGTGGTGCGCAACGCGCCCGATGTGGGTGCGGCCGCGGCCCGGCGCGCCGCGGCCAAGCACTTCGGCGCGGACGTGCGCCGTGTCGACGGCCCGGATCTCGTCGTGTTCGCGCGCGACGCCGCGCCGACGCTCGCCCACGCGGTGCGCGTGTACGGCAAGGCGACCGACGCGCACGGCGAGGCCGTGCTCTACTACGTCGACGCGCGCACGGGCAACGTGCTCGACGCGCAGGATCTGATCAAGACCGCCGCCGCAACCGGCACCGGCCGTTCGCTGTACTACGGAAACCTGTCGCTGACGACCGACCAGACCGGCACGAACGCGTACCGGATGCTCGATCCGACGCGCGGCAGCGGCTCGGTGTACGACGGCCGCGGCCTGACCTCGGACGAAGTCGAGCTGGCGACCGATCTGCCGATCTTCACGAGCAGCACGAACGTGTGGGGCGACAACACGACGAGCAACCGGCAGACTGTCGCGGCCGACATCGACTACGGTCTCGCGCTGACCTGGGATTACTACAAGACCACGCACAACCGCAACGGCATCTTCAACGATGGTCGCGGCGTGAGGAGCTACGCGCACGTGGTGTTCGACACCGGCAGCGGCACGACCGGCGCGAACGCGGCATGGCTGTCGTCGCGCGTGATGGTGTACGGCGACGGCGAGCCGGGCAGCCGCCTGCCGAAGCCCGTCGTATCGGTCGACGTGGCCGGGCACGAGATGAGCCACGGCGTGACCGAAGCCACCGCGAACCTGAACTATTCGGGCGATGCGGGCGGCCTCAACGAGTCGACTTCCGATATCTTCGGCACGCTCGTCAAGTACTACGCGAACAACCCGAACGATCCGGGCAACTACGTGATCGGCGCGCGCATCACGAGCGGCGGCCTGCGCAAGATGTACAAGCAGGATCTCGACGGCCGGTCGTACAGCTGCTATCCGTCCAGTGGCTTCACGTGGACGAATCCGCATTACTCGTCGGGCGTCGGCAACCGCTTCTTCTATCTGCTCGCGGAAGGCCCGGTGGTGCCGGCGACCGACACCGGGCTGTCGAAGAGCCAACTGGTCTGCAACGGCGACACCAGCTTCAGCGGCCTCGGCCGCGACAAGGCGGGCAAGATCTGGTATCGGACGTTGACTGTGTACTTGACCTCCAACTCCAGCTACTCGAGCGCGCGGCGCGCGTCGATCCAGGCGGCGAACGACCTGTACGGCGCGAATTCGGCTGAGAGCGCAACGGTTGCGCGCGCGTGGAGCGCGTCCGGCGTGAACTGACGACGCGGCGTATCGGCGGCGGCGTGCCCGCCGGCCGGGAAGCCCGTTCCTGCGGGCTTCCCGGCGATTCTCGATGCGCATGATTGGATCAAGCCGCTTCACGGCGGCGCATCCGTTTTCCATGGCGACGCTATGTCGTCGTGCGGAGAAGCGAACGAGGCGCACGAAGCGAAGACGCGAACGAAGCGAAACCAGCGCGCATGTCGGTCATCGATGCGGACGTTGGACCATTCAAGCCCATCGTTTCACGCCGTGCCCTCCAGCGACGAAACGCCGAAGGTCAAGCATTTCATCGCACCGCTCGCGCGCCACGCGCAAGGGGCCGTCACGACGCCGTCGATGAATGCATGATGCGGCAGAGCATCCGGCGCATCCGGCGCAACCGGCGCGGCGATACGAATTGACGGAATCACTTCACTGCAGGCGGACGTTGCCATCACGCCTTGCGTGATGGCCGCAGGCGAGAAACGACCGAGAAAGTCGATCGCGGATGCATTGCGGATCGCTGCTTTCCTGTTGCGCGTTCGCCAAATCGATCCGCTCGGCATCGACATCAACCGGTTCGTTCACCTACCCATCGCGATTGAGCGGGGCACGTCGAACATTGCGTCATGTGCGGGCCCGGCGTGCATCGAGCGCCGCGATGTCGCTCGCGTCGTTCGCCTGCGGTTCGCCGATGTGAAAATGCTCGAACCGGCTGCACGCGGCGGCGACGCGCGATATCGCCGAATCCTTCCGTGACGCGATCCGTCGACTATGCTTCAGACGTGTACCGCAACGTCCCGATGAAAGGAGGCGCGATGACGGAGCCTGGCCCCTGCGTGCTGGCGATCGATCTCGGAACGAGCGGCCCGAAGGCCGCCGTCGTCTCGCTCGACGGGCGGGTCGTCGCGGCGGCGCGCGAGGCGGTCGCGACGCTGTCCGTGCCGGGCGGCGGCGTCGAGCAGGACCCGCTCGACATCTGGCGCGCGGTCAAGCATGCGTGCGTCGTCGCGCTGCACGCATCGGGCGTCGCGTCGCGCGACGTGCGCGCGATCGCATGCAGCAGCCAGTATTCTTCGATCGTGCCCGTCGGCGCGGACGGCGCGCCCGTCGCGAACATGATTCTCTGGCTCGACCGGCGCGGCGCGCCGCGCGCGATGCGCGACGTCGCACATTACCCGAAGCGGGCCGATTCGCTGCTGCGGCAGTGGCAATGGCTGCGCGTGCATGGATTGCCGCCCGTCGAAGGCGGGATCTCGCTCACGCACATGCGCTATCTGAAGTATGCGAAGCCCGACGTCTACGCGCGCACCGCGACGTTTCTCGAACCGATGGACTATTTGAATCTGCGCTTCACGGGGCGCGCGTGCGCGAATCAATGCACGGCGTTCATGTCGCTTGCGATCGACAACCGCCGCCTGAACGCGACGCGCTACGATTCGCGGCTCGTACGTTACTCGTGCATCGATGCCGACAAGCTGCCCGAGCTGCTGCCGATCGACGCGATCGTCGGCCGCGTGTTGCCCGACGTCGCCGACGAACTCGGCTTGCCGCGCGATACGCCGGTGGTTGCGGGCCTGAACGACACGCAGGCGGGCGGCATGGGCGCGTGCGCGTTCGCGGGCAAGCACGCGGCGCTGTCGATCGGCAGCTCGAGCGTGATGATCGCGCACGTGCGGTTCAAGCGAACGGATATCCGGCACGCGATTCTCAGCATGCCGAGCCCGGTGCCGGACACGTATTTCGTGATGGCGGAAAACGGCGTCGGCGGCGCGGCGCTCAAGCACTTCATCGAGCAGCAGGTCTATGCGGACGATCCGTTCGGCGCGCTGCCGCGCGACGATTGCTTCGCGCGCCTGCAAACGGCGATCGACGCGACGCCGCCAGGCAGCGGCGGCGTGCTGTTCCTGCCGTGGCTCGCGGGATCGCTCGCGCCGTGCGCGGACGCATCGATGCGCGGCGGCTTCGTCAATCTCGGGCTCGACGCGACGCGCAGCCACCTCGCGCGCGCGGTGCTCGAAGGCGTCGCGATGAATCTGCGCTGGCTGCGCGGCCCTGTCGAAGCATTCGCGAAGCGGCGCTTCTCGCACTTCGTGCTCTACGGCGGCGGCGCGGAATCCGACGCATGGTCGCAGATCGTCGCGGACGTGCTGAACGCGCCCGTGCATCGCGTCGAGCAGCCGCAATACACGACGTGCGTCGGGGTTGCGCTGCTTGCGTTCCAGCGGCTCGGCTTGCTCGATCTCGACGATTTCGGCGCACGCGTGCGGATTCGCGGTGTCCACGAGCCGAACCGCGCGAACGCGGACGTCTATGCCGAAATGTCCGCGCGATTCGTCGACGCGTTCAAGCGTAATCGGCCCGTTTTTCGCGCGATGCAGCGTGTTTAGGCACACGAACGAATCGCTCGCCGGCGCGCTGCGTCGTCAGCCTCGGTTCATACCCGGTGCGTGCGCGCGCGTCGGCGGCCGCGCGCGAGCCGACGCGCAAACCGGGAGCCGCTCAGCCCGGCGCGTAACACGAGAGCCAGTCCTTGACGTAAAAGCACTTCCAGCTCGAGTTGATCGGCAGGTTGAGCGAAGGAGCGGGCGGCGTGGCCGGCGACGGCTTCGGATCGTTCGGCCCGCTCGCGCGGCTCGACTGATCGACGGACACCGGATAGGGGACGTTCGCGAGAATGCCGCCGTACTGCTTGCCGAGCACGAAGCCGACGGGCGTCACCAGCATGTAGGCGCCCGGATTGCCCGATGTCGCAGTCGACCACACGGGCTGCCCCTTGTTGTAGACGACGAGATTGCCGTCGGGCTGCATCGCGACGCTGTCCGACGCGAAGCTCTTGTTCCACAGGTAATAGGTGACGTTGTTGAAGATCTGCAGCGATTGGCGTCCGTTGAGCACCGGGAAGTTCAGCCCGAACGGATAGCCGACGACCGTCGTGAGCGCGCCGCTATTCGGCGTGATCGATGCGAACGGCCAGGTGAACGAAGGATATCCGCCCTGCGGCGGATAGATCGCGACGACGCCGAAATCCTCGACGACCGCGTACGAGCCCGGAATGGGCGCGGGGCCGTAATACCAGTTGCTCCAGACGACGTCGTTCCCCGAATAGAATGCGAGCCGGCCGTCGGTCTGCATGACGAGCCGATCGCCTTTGCCCACGTAGAGCGCGCCCTCGGGCTTCGTTCCGAAGAATTGCGACATCGAGCTCGCGCCCCATGCCTGCGTCGGGAATTTATAGTGGAAATACAGCTTGCCGCTCGCGGCGTCGATGCCGAATGCGAAATTGCCGTTGTTCGACATCGCGTATTGCCCCGCGACCAATGTGCCGCCCGATGGAATGATCGCCCCCGCCATTGCCGACATCGATGAGCACAGCATCAACAAGAAAGCCAATGCGTATCTCTTCATGACGTGTTCCGATTTTTATTAGGATGTCATGCTAAGCATAGCGTGAACGAAAGGAACGTACAGGGAATTTTTAATGTGTTAATTAGGCAGCCTTAATGTGAACGGCGAGGTGGAATCATCGGCAGTGCCGTCGGCATCGACGCACGTCCGAAAGCCGATGCCGGTCCCGATCAGGAGGGCGTGATGGATCTCGAAGAAGGCGTCAAGCGGCTTTATCCGTATGCGGCCGAATTCGGCGCGATGCACGGCTTTCCCGAGCGCGGCATGCCGCGCGAGCGCTTGCTCGAAGAGCTGCGATCGATGGCCGCGCGCGAAGACTTCAAATGGGAACACGGCCGCTGCTCGGGCACGATGTACTGCGGCGATCACGAACATTATGCGTTCCTCAACGAAGCGTACGGGCTCTTCAGTCACGTCAACGCGTTGCAGCGCGACCTGTGCCCGAGCATGAACCGGATGGAAAGCGAGATAGTCGCGATGACGGTCGCACTGCTGCACGGCGAGGCCGTGACCGGGCATGACGGCGCGCATCGCGCATGCGGCGCGCTGAGCCTCGGCGGCACGGAGAGCATCCTGAACGCGACGCTCGCGTATCGCGACAAAGCGCGCGCCGAACGCGCAATCGTGCGGCCGCGGATGATCTGGCCCGCGTCGGCGCATCCCGCGTTTCGCAAGGCCGCGCATCTGTTCGGCATCGACGTGATCGTCGCGCCGGTCGATCCGCAAACGATGCAGGTCGACGTCGATTTCGTGCGCGATGCGATCGACGCCGATACCGTGATGATCGTCGGCTCGGCATGCAATTATCCGTACGGGACGATCGATCCGATCGAGGCGCTGTCCGACGTCGCGATCGACAAGCACGTGTGGCTGCATGTCGACGCTTGTCTCGGCGGCTGGATTCTGCCGTGGGGGGAAATGCTCGGCTATCCCGACATTCCGGTTTTCGATTTCCGCTTGCCCGGCGTCACGTCGATCTCGGCCGATACGCACAAATACGGCTACGGACCGAAAGGCGGCTCGGTGCTCGCGTGGCGCGACGCGAGCTTTCGCCGGCACCAGTACTTTTTGATGACCGACTGGGCGGGCGGCGTATACGGGTCGCCCGGTTTGGCCGGCAGCCGTTCGGGCGGCCTGATCGCCGCGACGTGGGCGGCGCTGCGCGGCCTCGGGCGCGAAGGATACCTGGCGCGCGCGAAGGCGATATTCGATACGGCGTTCGACATGCAGGCCGCCGTGCGCGCGATTCCGGAACTGCGCGTGCTCGGCAGGCCGACGTTCTGTTTCGCGTTCGCGTCGGACGCGTTCGACATCTATCACGTGAACGACTGCATGCGTCGGCACGGCTGGCGCTTCAACGGGCTTCAGCGTCCGGACGCGCTGCACATGTGCGTGACGGGGCCGCAGACGCAGCCGGGCGTCGTCGAGCGATTCAGGCGGGATCTCGGCGAGGCGGTCGACTATGCGCGACGCCACGCGGATGCGCGCCCGCAGTCGAGCGGCGTCTATGGCGGCGATTCGGCCGGGCTCGACTTGCGCGACGATGCGCAGGCGAGAGCGTTCTTCACGCAGGTGCTCGATCTGTTTACCGACTGTCCGCTTTAGGCCGCGATGCATGGAGCCGTGCGCGCCGATCGAGCGCGATGGTCGAGCGTCACGAGTCGCCGGTCGGTCCGTCCCAGCCGTCGAGATATTTCGGCAGTTCGTCGCGCACGTCGACGATTCGCTGCCGATAGAACAGATGCATCGTCGGCCGCAGCGCGTCGGGCAGCTCGCCGCCCGTGGCGCGCGCGACGATCGCGTTCGGCACGACGCGCATGCCGAGCCGGTTCGTGCCGAACACGGTTTCGCCGCAGGCTGCGCAGAACCTGCGGGACAGGTGCTTCGCCGGATGCGTGAACGTCGCGGCGTCGCCTTCGGCGACGGCGACTTGCTCGGCCGGCCAAGCGGTTGCCGACAGCATCGGCGCGCCGTAGAAATCGCGGCATGACGCGCAGTGGCAGTTGGCTCGCGCGGCCGGCTCGCCCGTCAGCGTCACGCCGACGGCGCGGCATAGACATCGAATGGAACGCGTTGCGGTCATCTCGTCTCCAGCGGTGAGCCGGCGAGTATAAGACAAGCGCCGCGCGCTTCGGCGTGAACAAGATGCGTTGCGCGCGGCCGGCTCGTCGGCGAATCGGATCGCCGCGCGCGGGTTCGTCGAGCGACGGACGCTCGCTGGCGCGGGCGTGTCGCCGCGCCGCCGGCATCGATCGCGCCGACGCCTGCCTTAATCGAAATCGAACATGTCGAACAGCGATTTCTTTTTCCGATACCCGCCGTGTTGCGGCCGGTAATGACCGTCGTGCTCGTACCCGTCATGCCGGCGCCGATCGTCGTGCGCGTTGCGCGCGGGCGGCGCTTCGCGGGCGGTATCGCGCGCGGCGTCGCGTCGACGCTCGCCTGCATCGTCGTCGGCACGGGCAATGAGCTTGTCGAGCTCGCCGCGGTCGAGCCATACGCCGCGACACGCCGGGCAGTAGTCGATCTCGATCGATTGCCGTTCTGTCATCAGCAGCTCGGGCGTCACGCAAACAGGGCATTTCATCGTGCAACGCCTTTCGAGGGCGCGCGGACGCGCCGCGCTTCGTTTCCCGCCGCGCGTCCGGCACGGCCGGGCGGCGCGACGTTTCGCTTCGTACGGCCCGATCGAGCCGGGCCGTGCAAGCAGTTCGCACTGCACTGCATCGCGTCACGTCACGTCACGTCACGTCACGTCACGTCACGTCGCGCGGCGGCGCGTCACTGCACGGCGATTCGTTTCGCGTGCTTTTCCTTCGCGCGCCGCGCGAGCATGTTCATTCCTTCGACGAAGGCGGAGAACGCCATCGCCGCGTAGATGTAGCCCTTCGGCACGTGCGAGCCGAAGCCTTCCGCGATCAGCGTCATGCCGATCACCATCAGGAAGCTGAGCGCGAGCATCACGATGGTCGGGTTGCGGTCGATGAAGCGCGCGAGCGGGCCGGCTGCGAACAGCATCGCCGTGACGGCGGCGATCACCGCGACGAACATGATCGGGACGTGCGTCGTCATGCCGACCGCGGTGACGATGCTGTCGATCGAGAACACGATGTCGAGCATCAGGATCTGGCTGACCGCAGCCCAAGTCGTCAGGCCGGCGGCGTTCGTCGGGCCGGCTTCGTTCGAGCCGTCGTGCGACACGTGGTGATGCATCTCCTTCGTCGCCTTCCAGACGAGGAACAGGCCGCCCGAGATCAGGATCAGGTCGCGCCACGAGAACGCGTGATCGAACAGCGTGAATACCGGCTCGGTGAGCCGCGCGATCCATGCGACCGTGCCGAGCAGCGCGAGTCGAAAGATCAGCGCGAGCCCGATGCCGAGGCGCCGCGTGCGTTCGCGCTGCGCTTCAGGCAGCTTGTTGCTCAGGATCGAGATGAAGATCAGGTTGTCGATGCCGAGCACGATCTCCATCGCGACGAGCGTCACGAGCGCGGCCCAGACGGCGGGATCGGCGGCGAGGGTCAGCAGGTAGTCCATGTGCGGTGTCGGACGGGGTGTCCGTCGAATGTCGAAGTCGTGATGATCGGCGCTTTCATGTTTCGAAAAAATCAGTTGAAATCTGATCTATCATTCGGTTTTTACGAAGTATCGATGACGATGGGGGCGAGGGCGCGATGCTGAATTTTCGCCATCTGTACTACTTCTGGGTCGTCGTGAAGGAGGGCGGCTTCGCGCGCGCGGCCGGGCGGCTCGACATGGCCGTGCAGACGATCAGCGCGCAGGTGCGCGAGCTGGAAAGATCGATCGGGCATCAGCTGTTGAAGCCGTCGGGGCGGGGCGTGGCGATGACGGACGCGGGGCAGGCCGCGTTCGCGCGCGCCGAGGAGATCTTCCGGATCGGGCAACTGATCGAGGACGAGGTGCGCGAAGCGGCGCGCGGGGAGGGCGCGCGGCTCGCGGTCGGGCTGACGGACGGCATTTCGAAGCTCACCGCGCACGCGGCGCTCGAGCCCGCGCTCGCGGCGCCGTCGCTGCGGCTGCTTTGCCATGACGGCGAATACGAGGAACTGCTCGCCGAGCTCGCATTGCACCGGCTCGATCTGGTGCTCGCGGGCGAGCCCGCGCCGCGCCGCGCGAACCTACGGCTCGCGAGCGAGCGGATCGTCGCGTCGCCCGTCGACTGGTACGGGCCGACCGCGATGGCATCGGCGGCGCGCGGCCGCTTTCCGCAGTGCCTGGCGGACCTGCCGGTGCTGTTGCCGACCGGGCACGCGGTGCTGCGCATGCGGCTCGATCGCTGGTTCGACGCGCACGGCATCCGGCCGCGGATCGTCGGCGAATTCGAGGACAGCGCGCTGATGGCCGTGTTCGCCGCGCGCGGTCTGGGCGTGTTTCCGCTGAGCGAGCCGGGCGCGGGCGACGTCGCGCTGCTGCGCGGGTTGAGGCGGCTCGGGCGCGCTGACGGCGTGACCGAGGAGATCTACGCGATCCGCTCGCAACGCGGGCAGCATCATCCGCTCGTCGCGCAGGTGCTGGCCGCGGCGGCGCGAGGGTGAGCCGCATGATCGTGCGCGGCCGGCCGTGTGCCGACGCGCACGTCGCGGTCGTTCGCGAGTGTCCCGAGCGCCGTGCTCGCCGTGCTTGCTGTTGCCGCGCTCGCCGGCCTCGACCGGCCTCGCCCGGCCGACGCGAACCGCGTGCATCGGCGACGATGCGCGCTCGGGCGACCGTTGTTGCAGCCTGGTTGAGAAGTTGCCGTTCGATGTCGTCGCGTCTTGTTCCGCGGCGCGTCCTGGCCGACGCGGAAGGCGAACGGCGAACGGGACGCCGGCTTTCGCCGACCGTCGCCCTCGGTTGGCTGAGACGCATTGGCTTGCGAAGCCTTCGTGTGCATTCGTGCAATACGTCCCGCTTGCTGTCGATCGTGAACGTGCGGCCTCTTTCTTCGACCGCCGCGCTTGCCGATCCTTTGCTTGCGATTGCGTTTCCGCCTGCAATGGCGGGCGCTGCGAATCCGTCCAGTGCCGGCGACGAAGCTTATCGCCGAGACGTCGGCGCGTTCGGATATGTCACCTAACGCGCCGCATTTGCACGGGTCGTCAAGCGTTCACCCCTGCGGAAGTCCGGCGACGCGGCGCACGTGGGACGGCGGCCGCTTGCACTTCATCGCGCCCGACGCCGCCGCTTCCGCCGTTGCATCCGGCGCCGATCGGTTCGGACGGGCGGCCCATCGACGCAGTCGATCCGAGAATTTTCCAAAAAGGGCTTGTGCGCGCGTGCGAGGCTCTCTATAATTCGCGCCTCACACAGGCTCGTAGCTCAGTTGGTTAGAGCACCACCTTGACATGGTGGGGGTCGTTGGTTCGAATCCAATCGAGCCTACCAACGCACATCGGACGCGGATGAACAGCGCAGCAAAGCCCTCTTGGGCGAGCGCTTTCATCCGCGTTCTTCTTCATGCAGCGCTCGACGCTCGTCCTTCGCATCGACGGGGCGGTCCGCGCGGTTTCTCGCATTCTTCAATTTTCAGCATGACGTTCGACGCGCGGCGCGGTGGGTGATCGCACATCGCATAGGCATGTGCGATCGCGTACGTGCGTTGATGTCACGCCGTGCTCCGAGCATCGGAATCGCGGAGTGGCGTGCGTTCGGCGGATGGGCGGGTTGCATCGAACGGCGCGTGAATCGGATCACATCGCGCATTGCCTGCGGAGCATCGCGCGTCATGCCGCGCGCGTGCCTCGCACGCGGTACGCTACTGGCGCACCACGCACCACGCACCACGCACCGCGCACCACGCGTCACACGTCACACGTCACAAGCGCCGCGTCACCGCTGGCGACAGCGCCGCCCCGTCGGACACTGCGTCGCGCGCGGCCCGTGTTCGCAGCCGCACGCGCCGCACCCGATGCAGCCTCCGCCGATCCGCGCCGGCAGCGACGTGACACGCCGCCGCCCGATCACCGGATGGCAGCCGCGCGCGCACGCGCACACGTTGCCCGCCCGGGCGCTCGCGCAGACGTCGCGGCCCGCGTGCCGCCAGACGATCACGTTCACGCCGACCTCAGCGCGCGCAAGCCGAGCGCGAGCGCGTTGCATGGCGCTTCGATCGCGGCGAGCGGGAAGTGCGCCGTGTCGGTCGCGTACGGCATGTTCAGCAGCGCATGGACGATCCGCTCGCTCGCGTGGCCGTCGCCGTACGGATTCGACGCGCGCGACATTTCGTCGTACGCATCGTCGTCGTCGAGTAGCCGCGACGCCTCGCCCACGATCCGCTCGGTGTTCGTGCCGACGAGCCGCGCGGTGCCCGCCTGGATCGCCTCCGGCCGTTCGGTCGTGTCGCGCGTGACGAGCACCGGCTTGCCGAGCGCGGGCCCTTCTTCCTGGATGCCGCCCGAATCGGTGATGATGAAATGCGCGCGCGACATCAGGAATACGAACGACAGATATTCCTGCGGCGCGATCAGATGGATGTTCGGCAGCCCGTCGAGCAGCGAGTGCGCCGGCTTCTGCACGTTCGGATTCAGATGCAGCGGATAGATGAAGCGCACGTGCGGATAATGCAGCGCGAGCGTGCGCAGCGCGTCGCAGAAATGCGCGAACGGCTCGCCGAAGCTCTCGCGCCGATGGCCGGTGATCAGCACGACGCGCTCGTCTCGGCCGAGGAACGGAAACTGCGCGGCGATTTCGCGGGAAAGCGGCGCGTCGGCGTCGAGCATGCGCTTCACGTCCTGCAATGCGTCGATCACCGTGTTGCCGGTCAGCACGACGCCCTGCGTCGGCACGCCTTCGCTGAACAGATTGTGCTGCGCGCGCTCGGTCGGCGCGAAGTGCCACGACGACACCGCGTCAGTCACGCGGCGGTTCAGCTCCTCGGGCCACGGCGACCAGATATCGCCGCTGCGCAGCCCCGCTTCGACGTGGCCGATCGGCAAGTAGCGGTAGAACGCGGCGAGGCTCACCGCGAGCGTCGTCGTCGTGTCGCCGTGCACGAGCACGACGTCCGGATCGAAATCGTCGAACACGGCGCCGATCGTTTGAAGGATTCCTGTCGTCACGTCGGTCAGCGTCTGGCTTTGGCGCATCACGTTCAGATCGTACGCGGGCGCGATGTCGAACAGCGAGAGCACCTGGTCGAGCATCTGGCGATGTTGCGCGGTCACGCACACGCGTGCGTCGACGTCGGCTCGCGCCTGCAGCGCACGCACGAGCGGCGCCATCTTGATGGCCTCGGGACGAGTGCCGAACGCAAGCAGGATTTTCTTCATCTTCATCCCCGATTCACGGTTGTTCCGGTCGATCGGGCACGCGGCGCGGCGGCCGCGTGCCGTGAAGCTCGACGTGCGAGCGAACGGCGCGCGCGAACGGCGTCGCGCGATCGGACGCGCGACGCGGTCCGCCGCGCGTCGCGCGACGGTATTTCGACGTCCGTGCGCAGCGTGTCCGCGACGATTCGTCGTGCGAATCGCATCGCGACCGGCTGGCTCGGCCGTGGCGATTGGGCGGTCACGTCATGTATCGCTCCTCGTGGTCTCGGGATTGGCGCCGCGTCGCGGTGCACGACCGCGTGCGCCGCATGTGGCACACCGTTTCGTCCTTTGAGCAATATTTAAACCAGCATCGTCGCCGCCAAGGCGGACGGCGCCGGCCGCGGGCCCGGCGCGCGGGAACGTCTCGCGGCTGTTACGGCGCATTACCGCTTTGCCCGGCGCGGCATGCAGGGGCCGCTTGCGGCGTCTTGGCGGCACATGGATGCGGCCGCGCAACGCCGGCCGCGCATCCATGACGACGTTCGCCGAAAACCTTTGGGCGCTTGGGTTCCGCGCTCGCGCGCGGCTTTCGGGCACACCGCGCGACGAATGCCGCGCGGCGGAGTTCGTCAGGGATTTCCCGGCCGCGCTCGGCCGAAGGCGGGCTGCCGGCGCCGCCTTCGCGAAACGTTTCGATTCTGAAACGCGGCCGCTTCGCAGGTTTCGCGGACGCGGAAGACATGCCGCGTACGCGCGCCGGAGTCAATCGTTTGCGGCGGGCTCGCATGCCGCGCGCGCCGCGACGACGGAACTGCGTGCGCGTTCCCGTTGCGATGGCGCGCGGGCGCGGCGCGGCCGCTCGGCGTATGCGCGCATGCGATCGCGCGTTGCGCGACGCACGCCGTCTTGCGAGCGACGGCGGCCCCGGCGTTGATTCGCCGATGAATCAAAACGCGTCGCGCGCGTCGTCGCGCGAACCCGCGCTTCGCCTCGAAACCCTTGTCGCGCGGACTTTTCCGGGCGATGGCTCGCCCTTTGCTTTGAACCAGCGCAGATCCGTTCCGACGCGATTCGACGACAACACACCAAAGGAACGGCCGATGTGACGAAGCCGGAAACCGGCGGCGCGGCGCGTGTTCCGCGCGGCGTCGACGCGCGACATGCGACATGCCGCATGCGACGCGCGCGCGGCGCGCAGCGCCGGTTTCCTTTTGCACGTCCGTGCGGGGGCGAGCGCAAGCCGCTGCCGACACGGGCACGGGGACATGAGCATGAAGAACAGGCGGGCGATGTCGTTGTGCGTGGAATGCGTGCTGCTGCTGATCGTGTTCGCATGTTCGCTGGCCGTGCGCGACACCGCGTCGCGCCCGGCATCCGCTTTGCTCCCGTCGATCCCGCTCGTGCGCGCGACGCAGGTGGCCGAGCAGGTCGGCGCGCTCGCCGAGCCGAGCCGGCCGCACGCCGAAGCGATCGCATTCCCGCTCGCGGAATCCGCGCCGCTCGATGCGCCGCCGCTTTTCGCGGCCGTCCGCACGACCGTCGCCCGTGTGCTGGCCGCTTCCGGCAAGGGAATCGTCATCGGCCTGTGCGCGGCGTATCTGTGGTCGTTCGCGCTGCTGACTTTCGTCTACGCGACGCGCCACTACGTATTCAGCCTCGATCGCCTGTTCAAGCCGCAAAGCGCGCCGTATCGCGCGATCACGCGTGCGGACTGGCCGGAGATCACGGTGTTCGTGGCCGCGCACAACGAGGAAGCGGTGGTCGTCGATTGCCTGATGGCGCTCCTCGCGACGACCTATCCGCGCGACCGGCTGACGATCGTGCCCGTCAACGACCGCTCGACCGACAACACGCGCGCGCTGATCGACGAAGTGCAGGCGCTCGCGCCCGATCTCATCAAGCCGTTTCACCGCGAGAGCGGCAAGCCCGGCAAGGCGGCGGCCCTGAAGGACGCGCTGCGCGAGATCCGCGGCGACATCATGGTCGTGTTCGATGCCGACTATCTGCCGCGCCCGGGCTTGCTCGGCGAACTGGTCGCGCCGTTCTTCGATCCGGAAGTGGGCGCGGTGATGGGCCGCGTCGTGCCGCAGAACGCGGATCGCAACCTGCTCGCGCGGCTGCTCGATCTCGAGCGCGCGGGCGGCTATCAGGTGAACCAGCAGGCGCGCAACAATCTCGGCCTCGTGCCGCAATACGGCGGCACGGTAGGCGGCATCCGCAAGAGCGCGCTCGACGCGGTCGGCGGCTGGCGCGACGACACGCTCGCCGAAGACACCGACATGACGTACCGGCTGCTGCTGAGCGACTGGCGCACCGTCTATCTGAACCATGCGGAGTGCTACGAGGAAGTGCCGGAGCGGTGGCCCGTGCGGGCGCGCCAGCTCACCCGCTGGGCGAAGGGGCACAACCAGACGCTGTTCCGCTACCTGATTCCGCTGCTGCGCAGCCCGGTGACGTCGCGGCGTTGCCGCCTCGACGGCGCGCTGCTGCTCGGCGTGTTCACGATGCCCGCGCTCCTCGCGCTCGCGTGGGGCATCGCGCTCGCGCTCTATCTGACGAACGGCATCGATTCGCTCGCGCTCGGCCTGCTCGTTTCGGTGTTCGCGCTGTTCGCGTTCGGCACGTTCGGCAACTTCGGCGTGTTCTTCGAGATCGTCGTCGCCGCGCGCCTCGACGGCCGCGCGACGCGGCTGCGGCTCGTGCCGGTGAACGTCGTCGGATTCTGCGTGACGATCGCGGCCGTCATCGCCGCGCTATGGGGGCTCGCGCTCGACGTGCTGCTGCGTCGCGAGCTGCGTTGGGACAAGACCGAGCGCTTTCGCCGGCCGCTGAAATCGGGACGATGAGCGATGACGACCTTCAACGTGATCATGCCGGTGGCCGGAATGCTCAGCCTGCCGTTTCTGCCGCTTTTGAACGAGCTGGTGAGGCGCAGCGACGTCAGTGCGCTGCCGATCGGCGACGGCCCGTTCGTCGACTATCCGCGTCGCGCCGAGCAGTGGCTCGACGCGTTGCGCGCGAACGCGCGCGGCGAGCCGCTCGCGCAGGGCGAAGCGGCACCGTGGCAGGCGCTCGGCCTGCGCGTCGAGCACGTCGACGCGCTCTGCCTCGCGCGCGGCGACCGGCGCGACGGCGTGCTGTATGCGGACCGGATGATCTCGCTCGGCGCGGGCGCGCACGCGGCATACGCGTTCGCCGAGGAGCGCATCGAGATGCGCGCGGGCGCGACGCTCGGCGGGTTCGCGTACGCGCCGAACGTCGACATCGACAACACGCTCGTACACGGCGCGGTGATCGGGCAGACGGTGCGCATGCACGGCTGCGGCGGCTTCGCGAATCTGCACGGCACGCCGATCGTGTTCGGCCGCGTCGCGCGCGCGCTCGGCCGCGACGGCACGCTGGCGCCGCATCGCGCGCTGTCGCTCGCGAGCCGCCTGGCCGGCGTTCCGCACCGCGTGCTGGACGGCCGCTATCTGGTGCATCGCGACGTGCGCATGCCGTCGCACACGATCCTGCACGGCACGCTGATCGTCGAGGGCCGGCTGACGCTCGGCGAGGGCTGCGTGCTGATCGGCAGCGTGAAGGCGCACAGCGTCGTGCTCGAATGCGATGCGCTGTTGAACGGCGCGGTGTTCGCTCGCGACGACGTGCTGCTCGACGACGCGAGCTGCATCGACGGCGTCGTGTCCGCGGGCGGCCTGTTGCGGCTGACGGGCGCACGCATCGGCGCGGCCGATCATCCGGTCAGCGCGTGCGCGCGCGACGTGTCGGTGGTCGGCCATGCGTGCGTGCACGGCGATCTCGTCGCGTGGCGCAGCGGCTGGTATCACGCGTCGTAACAAGGAGATCGACATGCATGCGCTTCGTTGCCGGCGCGACCCGCCCGTTCCTCTCGCCGCCCTCGCGCTTGCGTGTGCGTGCGCGCTCGGCGCGCCGAACGCACATGCGGCGCCGGCTTCCGGCGACGTGTCGGTCGCGGCCGCCGCCGACGCGCCTATTGCGGTTTCCGTCGCGTCGTCCGCGCCTGTCGCCGTGCCGGCTGCCGCTGCTGTTGCCGTTGCCGTGCCGACCGCGGCGTCGCCCGAGCCGTCCGCGTCGCGCTTGTCGTCCGCGCCGAACGCGATCGCATCGGCGTCCGCGTCCGCATCCGCATCTGCGTCCACGGCGACGTCCGCGTCCGCCCCCCTTTCGGCGCCGCCGGCTGCGCCGCTCGTCATCGTGCCGCGAGAGTTCGACGACATGGCGCTCGTGAAGGTCGATTCGGAAGGCATGCCCGACGGCTATCCGCTCGCCGAGGTCACGCCCGATCAGGAGAACCAACCGACATTGCCGGAAGCGATCGTCACGCACGTCCAGGCGCCGGCGGAGCGGCACACGGAGCTGTCGCTCGCGTATTCGATGGCGCACGTGACGAACGGCTATGGCGACTGGTACGGCGTGCATCTGCGCGGTCTCTATCAGGCGGGCGGCCGCACGTTCATCGGCGAGCTCGCGCAACTGCACCGCTTCCACGAGAGCACGCAGCTCGGCGCGATCACGTACGTACAGGACATGGGGCCGGACTGGTTCGGCGCCGTCGGATTGTCCGGCACGACGTCCGGCACGATTCTGCCGAGCGCGCGCGTCGACCTGTCGCTCAACCGCAAGCTGCTGTCGAACCGGTCACTCGTGTTGTCGGCGGGCGCGGGCTACGCGTGGAACCGCAACGGTCACCGCGATCAGCTTTATCACCTCGGCGCGATCTGGTATGCGGTGCCGAAGTGGATCTTCGAGGCGGGCTGGAACTACACGGTCGACTCCCCGGGTTCCGTGAAGGCGCCTGCGTATTACGGCGCGGTCACGTACGGCGAGGTCGGCAAGAGCGTGATCGTGCTGCGCGGCAGCTTCGGCCGCGAGGCGTATCAGGCGATCAGCAACAACGCGCAGATCACCGATTTCCGCAGCCACGAGGTGTCGCTGAAGTGGCGCTACTGGTTCACGCGCAAGTGGGGCACGCAAGTCGAGTTCGACTACTACCACAACCCGTACTACTCGCGGATCGGCGGGGAGGTCGGGATGTTCTATCGGTGGTGACGGGCGGGCGCATGGATACCGATCCCATCCCGTCGCCCGATGATCGTTCGCTGCGCACGCACGCGCATCCGCGGCGCTGGCTCGCATCGGCCGCGCTACTCACGCCCGCGCTGTACGCGCTGCTATGGTTCGCGCTGCCGTACGCGTGGCGGTACTGGTGCGCGGTGGTCGGCTGGGGTGCGCGACAGATCGATCCGTCGCTGGACGCGGTCGTGCTCGGCTATCCGGCGCACGCGCTGCGCGTGCCGCTGCTGTCGATCAATCTCGCCGCTCGGATGCCGAGCGGCGCGCTGCTGTTCGCGACCGCGGCGGCCTGCGCGGCGGGATTCGCGGCCACGTTCGTTCGTCGGGCGAGATGGCTGCCGGTTGCGTACCTGCTGAGGATCGCGACGTTCGCGCAGCTGATGATCTGCCTGTATTTCTGGACGATGTACGGGCCGCCCGCTGCCGCCGCCTCGCCCGCAGGCGCGGTGGCGGATACGTTCCCGTACGACGCATCGCTTCATCTGCGAGACGTGTTCGTGATGAACGTCGCGGCGATCGCGCTGATTCCGCTCGTGATGGCGGCGCTCTACTACCCGCTCGATTTCTCCCTCGCGCAGAAGGCGTTCGCGTCGCTCCTCGTACTCGGTTATTTCATGGCGGCGCTGCCGTTCGTGCTGCTGCTGCACGCGGTCGTCATCTATCACGGCTCGCTGCTGTTCGTGCCGTTCTGCTATTTCGTGCTCGGCGCGCCGTTGCTGATCGGATTGCTCGTCACGCTCTACAGCTATTGCGCGAGCTGGCACGGCGCGTTGACGCGAGAGCCGCCGTGAGCGGCCGACGAGAGAAACCGCTTCCGTATCAGCGCTGAGACGATTTCGCGAGATTTCGTCGGGAGGGCGCCGCACGATCGGCCGCAGAGCCTGATCGATCGGGCATCCGAAGCAAATGGCACGGAGCTCGCTTTCACCGGGGGGTAGGTTCGATTGCCGTGCCGCGCCGAATGGGCGCGGCGCAGTCGTCGGAAGACGCCGGGCAATGCGCCGGCGTGACAAACGGCCATCACATCCACGAGGCCGGGGCCGGTGTGCCGGGCGGCGCGTCTGACGCGCCGCAGCCGGTCGCGAGCCGCCCTTCCCTGAAGAGAGGAGCGAACCATGTTGGCGAAGTCAGGCAAATTCCTGCGGGTCGTGTTCGCGTTGTTCGCGCTCGCGCTCGCGTTCGGACCGGGCGTTGCGCGCGCGGCCACCAATCAATTGCTGCTGCTGGTTCCGGACACGCTCACGCTGCCCGATCCGAGAGTGTCCGCGTGGCTCGACAGCGCGCAGGAAGAAGGGCTTCAGATCAAGCTGATCACGGATAGCCAGTTCATGCAGGCGGGCGCGACGCTGTCGCAATATCCGGGGCTCATCCTACCCGACCAGGTGCATACGGTTGCCGACGACACGCTCGTCACCGCAATCCAGAACTATGCGCTGAACGGCGGCAAGGTGATGCTCGTCTATGATTTCGGCGTGCTGAATTCTGCGGGCTTCTATCCGGTTCCGAAGTCGCGCTTCAGCTCGATGGTGGGCGTCGATTACGTGCTCTACAGCCAACTGCTCGGCAACACGATCGGCCTCGGCAACGTGACCGGCATGAGCAGCTGGCTGCGCACGATTCAGGTGCCGCCCGGCAAGTCGATGGCGTGGACGACGACGTCGTCGTCCACGACGACGAGCGCGCTGCTGTCGGCCGCCACCGGCACGACAAGCGCGGCCACGACCGGCACGGCCACGTCGGGCACGCTGATGTACCTGAGCGCGAGCCCGTCGAACCCGGGCGGTCTGCAGGGCTACAACCACAGCGCATGGTTCGGCTATACGCTGCCGAAGGACGGCAAGGGCACGTTCACGTCGACCGCGCCGAAGCTGACGGGGTTCGTCACCGGCAAGCCGGTGAAGTCGGGCACGTACAGCGCGAGCTCTCTGACGACGAGCACGTCCACGACGCTGACCGGAACGGCGAGCACGCTGCTCACGACGGCGGGGACGCTGACCGACACGCTCGAAGGCATCTCGGGCTACGTGTACGGCTTCCTCACGTATCCGAGCTTCGTCACGCAAGGCACGTACACCGGCACGACGATCCTGACCTCGCCGAGCTTCGGCCTCGTATCGGGCTACAACACGTACGGCAACGGCGGCGTGCTGTTCGTGAACCTGCCGCTCGCGTACCTCGACGGCCAGACGGACGGGATGCTGATCCACGGCTTCCTGCATTACTTCGGCACGGGCCTGTTGAGCCTGCCGTCGCTGTCGAATCTGCCGAGGGCGCGGGCCGGGCTCGTGTTCAACTGGCACTTCTGCGCGGAAGACCAGATTCAGCCGGCGCAGACTCTGAAGAACCTCGGCGTGTGGACGAACGGCCCGTTCTCGATCGTGTTCACAGCCGGCCCCGACGAAGCGACGTTCGGTGACGGCGACGGCATCAACCTCGACTACAATTCGACCGCGCTGAATCTCGTCAGGTACTTCCTGTCGAGAGGACATCACGTGGGCAGCCACGGCGGCTGGATTCACGACTACTGGGGCGCGTATGCGAGCGAGACGGACCAGAGCACGTTCCAGCAGTATCTGGTGATGAACCATCAGGCCGTGATGACCGCGACGGGGATGCCCGATGTCGAATACGCGGCGCCTGAAGGCAACACGCCGACCTGGTCCGTGAACTGGCTCGAAGCGAACGGCTTCAACGGCTATTACTTCACGGGCCACACCGGTTCCGAGCCGACCCGCGCGTATCGCAACGGTGCATTGTTGAACCCGGGGCTGTGGGCGTACCCGGTGATGCCGTTCGGCAAGTACGCGACGTTCGAGGAATTCCAGCAGTACGGCGTGTCGACGACCGACATCACGAACTGGTACACGAACCTCATCAACTTCGTGGTCGCGAACCGCACGAGCCGTCTGATCTATGCGCACCCGTACGGCGCGTCGTTCTACCCGACCGTGCTGACGTCGATCTTCACGCAGGCGAACGCGTTGAAGCTGCTCGGCCAGTTCAGGTGGTACACGATGAGCGACATCACGAACTTCGACCGCTCTAGGCTGAACGTGGCGTGGTCGGCGACGGACATGGGGGCGAGCTGGGCATTCCACGCGAGCCACCCGACGAGCCTCGCGAACATGACGTGGCTGTTGCCGAAGGCGAAGTACGGGATGCCCGTCGTGACGCAGGGCTCGGCGAGCGTCGATTATTCCGATCCGACGAACTGGCTCGTGATTGCCGGCGCCGGCACGAGCCTCACGTTCACGAGCGCGAAGATGTAGTGACGCGGCAAACGCGTCGCCGCGCGCGGCTTCGGCCGCGCACGGCGGCGGCGACCTCGAAGCCCAACCGCGCGCAAGCGCACGACATCATGAACCGGCCCGCGCTCGTCGCGGCCGCTCGCGCATGCGGGGCGGCTCGCCTTCTGCTACGCCGCGCATCGCGCGTCGTACTGCTTGCCATGTGCGGCGTCGCGTTGTGCGCGCACGCCGCCGAGCTGCAACTGAGCGGCTATTACCAGCGGCCCGACGGCGCGATCACCGTGCGCCTGAACGGGGCCGGCATCGATCCGTACTTCGCGGCGAAGGCGCTTCTCGCCGCCGCCGACGCGCAGCTCGACGCGCACCGGGCCGCGCGCGCATGGATTGCATGGCTGCTGCCGCGCCAACGCGCGGACGGCGGCTTCGACCGCTTCTGCGTGAAGGACGGCCAATACACCGCATGCGCGGATGCGGATGCGGACGATTCGATGATGGCGACGTGGATGGAACTGCTCGCGCGCTTCGCGCCGCAGAACGGGATGCCGGCGAACTGGGAGCGCAGCCTCGCGCGGGCGAGCGCGCATCTCGATACGTTGCTCGACAAACGCACGGGCGTCTACCAGATTTCGCCGACGCTGCACGTCGCGCTGCTGATGGACAACGTCGAGGTGCACAGCGCGCTGCAGGCGCTCGCCGCGTATTACATCCGCCGCTCCGACTACACGCACGCGGGCCCGTGGAGCCAGCGCGCCGACCGGCTGTCGGCGGCGATCCTGCAGGTGTTCTGGCGCGGCACGCAGTCGGGCTTCCGGGCGAGCACGCAGCAAATCGGCGACACGAGCTTCTACCCGGAGAAGGTCGCGCAGGTGTTCCCGATCCTGTCGGGCATCCGCGTGCCCGATCAATCGAACGCGACGATCTACGCGCAATGGATGCGCCGCTACGGCAAGACGTGGCTGCAACTCGCCGGCACCGATTTTCCGTGGGGCTTGATCGCGCTCGTCGCGTACAAGATGAACGACTGGAACACCGTCGCGTGCTGGCACGCGCGCTCCGGTCCTTACCGGCACGGCCCGCACTGGAACGTGCTCGAGGAGACGCTCTATCTCGCATTCGAAAGCAAGATGGCCGATCCGGTCGCGCCCGCGCGCTGCGGGTTCACGACGGCGTCGGCCGCCGCCGTGCTGCGTTGAAGAAGACGCGCGGGCATCGCTAGTCACTGGAGGTAACGAGTCATGTGTGGCATCGTCGGCGCGGTTGCGCAACGGAACATCGTTCCGATTCTGATCGAAGGCTTACGGCGTCTCGAATATCGCGGCTACGACTCGTGCGGCGTCGCGACCCTGGTTGACGGCGAGGCGCGACGCGAACGCAGCGTGTCGCGCGTCGCCGATCTCGAAGCGCACGTGCGCACGGCCGGCCTCACCGGCAGCACGGGCATCGCGCACACGCGCTGGGCGACGCACGGTGCGCCCGCGACCTGCAACGCGCATCCGATCTTCTCGCGCGATCACATCGCGCTCGTGCACAACGGCATCATCGAGAATCACGAAGCGCTGCGCACGCAGCTGTCCGAACAGCTTTACGAGTTCGACGGACAGACCGATACCGAAGTCGTCGCGCATCTGATCCACAGCAAGTATCGCGGCGACCTGCTGTCCGCGGTTCGCGACGCGACGTCGCAATTGCGCGGCGCGTACGCGATCGCCGTGTTCAGCAAGACCGAGCCGAACCGGCTGATCGGCGCGCGCGTGGGCTCGCCGCTCGTCGTCGGATTGAAGGACGGCGAGTGCTTTCTCGCGTCGGACGCGCTCGCGCTCGCCGGCATCACCGATCAGTTCATCTTTCTCGACGAAGGCGACATCGTCGAGCTGACGCTGGGCGGCGTGCGGATCGTCGATCGCAGCGGCGCGCCGGTCGAGCGCACGGTGCAGACCGTGCCGTCGACGCAGGGCGCGGTCGAGCTCGGCGATTATCGGCACTTCATGCAGAAGGAGATTTTCGAGCAGCCGCACGCGGTGGCCGCGACGATTCCCGACGCGGGGCTCTTCGATCCGGCGGTGTTCGGCCATGACGCGCGGCGCGCGTTCGAGCAGATCGACAACGTGCTGATTCTCGCGTGCGGCACGAGCCACTACGCGGGACTGACCGCGCGCCGCTGGCTCGAGACGATCGCGCGGCTACCCGCGCAGGTCGAGATCGCGAGCGAGTACCGGTACAGCGACGCGGTCGCGATGCCGAATACGCTGATCGTCGTCGTGTCGCAGTCGGGCGAGACGGCCGACACGCTCGCCGCGCTGAAGTACGCGCAGGCGCTCGGCCACATCGACACGCTCGCGATCTGCAACGTCCCGACGAGCGCGATGATGCGGCAGACCGGGCTGCGCTTCCTGACGCGGGCGGGCCCGGAGATCGGCGTCGCGTCGACGAAGGCGTTCACGACGCAGCTCGTCGCGCTCTTCATCCTGGCGGTCACGCTCGGGCGAATGCGCGGCCGCGTCGACGACGCGCAGCTCGCGCGCTACACGCAGCAACTGCGCCGCCTGCCCGGCGCGCTGGAGGACGTGCTCGCGCTCGAGTTGGAGGTGGCGCGCTGGGCGGACGAGTTCGCCCGGCACGAGAACGCGCTTTTTCTCGGGCGCGGGCTGCACTATCCGATCGCGCTCGAAGGCGCGCTGAAGCTGAAGGAGATTTCGTACATTCACGCGGAAGCGTATCCGGCGGGCGAGCTCAAGCATGGGCCGCTCGCGCTCGTGACGAACACGATGCCGGTCGCGACGATCGCGCCGAACGACGCGCTGCTCGAGAAGCTCAAGTCGAACATGCAGGAGGTGCGCGCGCGCGGCGGGCAGCTCTACGTCTTCGCCGACGCGGACACGCGGATCGACAACCGCGACGGAATTTCGGTGATGAGGATGCCGGACTATTACGGGCTGTTGTCGCCGATCCTGCACGTCGTGCCGTTGCAACTGCTCGCGTATCACGCGGCTTGCATCAGGGGGGCGGATATCGACAAGCCGAGGAACCTGGCGAAATCGGTGACGGTCGAGTAGGGAGGGGCGGTGCGGTGCGCATCCTCGAGCGCACGCGATCTCGCCGGATGCACGCCGCAATCGCGGCCCCCCTACACGAAGGCTGGCGCGTCAGCTATACGACTGATACACGCTCGACTGGCCGCCGCGCTTGATGATAAGCACGTCGTACGGCATGTGACGGCCGTTGTACGCCGGTCCGTCCATGCCGGGCGAGCCGATCGGCATCGCCGGCACGGCGAGCCCGATCGCGTTCGGCCGTTCCCGCAGAAGACGCTTGATCTCGCGTGCGGGAACATGCCCCTCGAGCGCATATCCCTGAATGACGCCCGTATGGCACGACGCGAAGCGCTCGGGCATGCCGGCTTTTTGCCGCGCGTCGGCCGTGTCCTCGACATTGTGCACCGCCACGTCGAAGCCGTTGTTCTTCAGATGCGACAGCCAGTCTTCGCAGCATCCGCACGTGGGCGTCTTCCACACCTGCACGACGGGCTTCGCGGCCGCTTTTTGCGAAAACGCGATGACGGGCAGCAGCGCCAATGCGGTGGCGAAGGCGCGTCTTGCGTGAGAAATCGGCTTGTTTTCGAAAGGTCGGGTCATGGGGCTTTCCGTCGGAGTGGAGGGGATATCGGCGATGTTCCGCTTTTAGCCGCGGTCCTTGCTTGCGGCTGCGATCAAATCGATACAAATGGTCGATCGCGATTCCCGGCCATTGTAACGGGGCATCGCACAGCTATCGGTTTTCCCGGCGTCGCGGCAGTTCGCTAATGCCGCGACATCGCGTCGCACTGCGGCGTGTTTTTGCGTCCGGCCGGGCCTTTATCCGTCGGATGGCCGGGCATGCATCGAACGGGTTCCAATTCGCGTCTCTCGTGATCGAATCGAATTCTCCGGTTCGGCCGAAACGCGAAATCAAGCATGAAGTTTTTATCGAACCGAATCGCGGCATTGGGCGATGCATTATCCAATCACTTAATTCGATTATCTAATTATCATGTAAAGGACAAAATTTTGACTTGGATGTTTCGATGAACTAGCTTTAATCCGTTACGCGGCGCAAAAAACAAGAGTCCCGGTGCAGGTCATCAACAACTGAAATAGCCTGTGGAGACAAGCATGAAACCAACCGAATTCAAAATCACGGTTTCCGGCGCGGCTTTGGACGAGAAACAAATCGCGCATGCGTCCGCGCATATGAACATCGCGCTGCTCACCGCGCTCGTCGGCGAGAATTCCACGCAGATCAGGGGGCCTGCGTGGAATGTCATATTGCCGAACGGCGGAAAGGTCATCGTGGCCGAAGCGGCGGAGCGCTTGCTGAGAGTCTCGGAACAAGAAAGCGGAGAGTGACATGACGCCGGCCGGGGGAATCTCCGCCGGCGCGGTTCGGACGGAGGCGGGCGAGACGTCGCTCGGCACCTGCCCGAGCGCGCCGGCCGAGTCGGCTTCAGCGGTGCTGGGCGCGGTGATGGAGGGCGGTACCGTCGCCTACATCAGCCCGAAGATTCCGATCAGCAGCGAATTGCTCGACGGCCTCCGCGCGAACGGCGTTCCGGTCGAGAACCGCGTTCGCTTTCTCGGCCCGTGTCTGGGCGGAAAGTGTGCGCAGTGGGCCGGATACCGTTGCGGGCTCGTCGATGCGATCGTGAAGGAACCGGCCGTGCTGTCGACGCCGGTAGAAGGGCTGCCGAAGTGTGGCATCCGAAGCACGTGCAGGTGGTACGCGCAGCACGCGAGCGCCGCCTGCATGCAATGCCCCGTCGTCATCTATGAGCCGCGCGCCGAATAGCGCGCGGGTTTTGATGAAGGCGGAGGCATTCGGGCGGCGTTGCCGTTCGCGGCTGGCATCGAGCATGAGGTAGCCGGCATGACGTCCGGTGGAATGGAGGCAGGCCGCGGCGCAGCCCGCGGCAATTCGATTTCATCCGGACGAAGCAAAGCGGTGAATCGTTCCGTTTGCGAAGCGACGGTGCGAGCAAATGGTCGTCGACGTGCGCCGGGACCGAACGTCGACGATCAATCCTACGGATGCCTTTCAATTTCAATGCGGAGCGACCGGGTGCGATCGGCATGCACGCGACCGTGGCCGACCGCCGCCGAAAACTTTCTTCAGACGATGCGGAAAACGACAGGTGCTTTGCCTAATTGACGGCACCGCATGGGGCTTCGAAAGCCCGGCGCATCGTCATCCCGCGATGCATTCGCAAACCGCGCCGCACGAGATGACCACAACAAGAATAAGGATATCGAATTGTCTGAACGAGAATCGCTCCTATTATCGTCCGCATCTCACAACCGCTCGCTTCCATGAACACTCTTCAGACGATTTCCGCGCTTGCGCTGGCCGCGTTCGCGGCTTCGGCGACGCACGCATTCGCAGCCGACGACACGTACGTCCTCACGCTCAAGGATCACAAATTCTCGCCGGCGAATTTCACGATTCCGGCGGGCAAGAAGGTGAAGGTGACGGTCAAGAACCTCGACACGACGCCCGCCGAATTCGAAAGCGACGATTTCAAGGCGGAGAAGGTGGTTCCCGCGGGCAAGCAGGTCGACGTCTTCATCGGGCCGCTCAAGGCCGGCACGTACGAGTTTCACGACGAGTACCACGAAGCCGAATCGAAAACCAAACTGACCGTCAAGTAAGCACCGCGAAACATGCTCTCCACCGCCGTCATCGTCTTTCGCGAAGTGCTCGAAGCAGCGCTCGTCGTGTCCATCGTCCTCGCGGCGACCAAGGGCGTGCCAGGGCGAGGATGGTGGGTGAGCGGCGGCCTGCTCGGCGGCGTGATCGGCGCCGCGCTGATTGCGGCGTTCGCCGACGTCATCTCGGCATGGGCGTCGGGCATGGGGCAGGAGGTGTTCAACGCGGGCGTGATGTTCGTCGCGACGATCATGCTCGCGTGGCACAGCATCTGGATGGGCAAGCATGGCCGCGAGATGGCGCAGCAGCTGTCGACGATCGGCAAGGCGGTCGCCGCCGGCAGCCGGCCGTTGACAGGGCTCGCGGTCGTCGTCGGCGTCGCCGTGCTGCGTGAAGGTTCGGAAGCCGTACTGTTTCTGTACGGCATCGCGGCGAGCGATCCCGGACAAACGCCGCAGATGATCGCCGGCGGCGCGCTCGGCGTGCTCGGCGGCGTCGGGCTCGGCGTAGGCATGTACGCCGGGCTGCTGCAAATTCCGCTGAAGCGCCTCTTTTCCGTGACCAATGCGCTGATCGTCCTGCTCGCGGCGGGCATGGCGAGCCAGGGTGTCGGGTTTCTCGTGTCGGCCGGGTGGCTGCCGTCGTGGGGCGACACCGTGTGGGATACGTCGTGGCTGCTGAAGGAATCGAGCGTCGCCGGCAAGATGCTGCATACGCTCGTCGGCTATACGGCGCGGCCGGCCGGCATTCAGATTGCCGCGTACGTCGGCACGCTGCTCGTCATCGTGCTGCTCGCCCGCAAAGTGGCGCGCACGCAGGCGACGGCCGCGTCGCCGACGCAGGCGGCTTGACGGGGCGTCTGTCCGCGACGCGCGCGAGCGGCGGCGTTGCATTCCGGCGCGCCTGCCCGCAGCGGCCAGCGCGATGATGCGACGGCCGAAGCTCGATGAGCGCGGCGTCGATTCCCGTCGTTTCCGATGCGAACTGCGTGAAGCGTCATGCGCGCGGAATGATGCGGATTGCGTATCGTCACGTTCGGCTTTGAAATGGGCGGCCGTCGCGAACGATGAAGGCGGCGCGACTGCGCTTGCGCGACGCAATGGCCGCGCGGCCATGGCCGTCTGCGAACCCATGCCGCGATGTCGTTCGACTCGCTCCGGCCCCGCCTCGCGGCCGCCGCGTCTTCTCGGGCGCGATTTCTCCATCGCTTCGCGCATCGCCTGTTTTCGGCGCTGTCATCGTCGGGTCACCGCGCACCGTTAGTTTTCCTCTTCATTACCAATCGTTACGACGCTGCCGCTGCCGCGGTATGGCGCCGCGCCTTCTCGAAGAGGTTCGATCGTGCATAGACGTTTCCTGCTCGTTGGGATGACGACGCTCGCGCTTGCCGCGTGCAACAGCGATTCCGTCGACACGCCCGCGCTCGGCGACACCAGCACGACGCTGCTCGCGACGGGCCAACTGATTTCACCCGCGGCGGCGCCGGGCACGGCGTTCGTCGCGCTGAATCCGGGGCTCGCGGATCTGCCGAACTACGTTGCCGGCCAGCCCGTTTCCGAGGCGCTCAGCCCCGACCGCAAGACGCTGCTCGTGCTGACGAGCGGCTACAACAACGTGCTGGACGCGAACGGCAAGATGGTGAAGGCGGACTCGAACGAGTATGTGTTCGTGTTCGACGTTGCCGGCGGCGCGCCGGTCAAGAAGCAGGTGCTGCAGGTGCCCGACACCTACGTCGGCATCGCGTTCGCGCAGGATGGCCGGCATTTCTACGTGACGGGCGGCGGCGACGACAATCTGCACGGCTTCGCGTTCTCGCAAGGCGCTTGGGGCGAGGCGGGCGCGCCGATCGCGTTGAATCACAAGACGGGCAATGGAATCGGCAGCACGCCGCTCGCGACGGGCGTCGACGTGACGGCGGACGGCAAGCGCGCGGTCGTCGCGAATCGCTACAACGATTCGGTCACGCTCGTCGATCTCGCGGCGGGCGCGGTGCTCGCCGAGCGCGATCTGCGGCCGGGCAAGAGCGGCGGCGCGTCCGGCGTGCCGGGCGGCGAATATCCGAACGCGGTGCGCGTCGTCGGCAACAAGACCGCCTACGTATCGAGCGAACGCGATCGCGAGATCGTCGTCGTCGACATCTCGACGAACGCGCCGCAGGTCGTCGGGCGCATTCCGGTGAACGGCAATCCGAACAAGATGATCCTGAACGCCGCGCAGACGCGTCTCTACGTCGCGTCGGACAACGCGGACGTCGTTTCGGTGATCGACACGGCCGCGAACAAGGTCGTGTCGACGGTGTCGACGGTCGCGCCTGCCGGCCTCGTCACGGAGATGCAGTATCGCGGCGCGTCGCCGAACGGACTCGCACTGTCGGCCGACGAGCGCACGCTGTACGTGACGAACCGCGGCACGAACGACGTCGCGGTGATTTCGCTCGCGGGCTCGTCGCCTGTCGTCACGGGCTTGATTCCGACCGGCTGGTATCCGTCCGACGTCGCGCTCGGCGCGGCGAACGCGCTGTACGTCGTCTACACGAAGAACATGCCCGGTCCGAATCCGGGCAACTGCAAGGACAGCGGCCGCACCGTGCCGTGCCCTGTGAAGAACACGCCGGTCAAGCTCGTCGAGAATCAGTACATCGAACAACTGAGCAAGGGCGGCCTCATGTGGATGCCGGCGCCGGGCAGCAAGACGCTTGATCAACTGACGACGCAGGTCGCGAACAACAACAGCTTCAACGCTGCGCTCACGGCGAACGACATCGCGACGATGACCGCGCTGCGCAAGAAGATCAAGCACGTGATCTACATCGTGAAGGAGAACCGCACGTACGACCAGATTCTCGGCGACGTCGGCCGCGGCAACAGCGATCCGTCGCTCGCGGAATTCCCCGACGCGACGACGCCGAGCATGCACGCGCTCGCGAGAACGTTCGTCACGCTCGACAATTTCTACGACTCGGGCGACGTGAGCGGCGACGGCTGGCCGTGGAGCACCGGTGCGCGTGAATCGGACGCGGGCGCGAAGATGCTGCCCGTCAACTATGCGAGCAGCCCGGCGCGCTCGGGCGCGCGCGGCGGCTCGTACGATTGGGAGGGCGCGAACCGCAACGTCAACGTCGGCTTGGCGGGTGCGCAGCGCGCGGCCGCGAATCCGTCGCTGCCGGCCGATCCGGATCTGCTGCCGGGCAATGCCGACGTGTCGGCGCCCGATGGCCCGTCCGACGCGCTCCAGCAGGGCTACATCTGGAACGCCGCGCTGCGCGCGGGCCTCACGGTGCGCAACTACGGCTTCTTCGCGGATCTCGCGCGCTACAGCGGCCCGAGCGCGATCCCGCCGGACCGCACGCCGTTCGTCGATCACGCGGTGCAGACGTATGCGACGAGCCCGGCGCTCGTCGATCGCACCGATCCGTACTTTCGCGGCTACGACAACGCGTATCCGGATCTCTATCGCGAACTCGAGTGGGAGCGCGAGTTCAACGGCTTCGTCGCGAACGGCCAGATGCCGTCGCTGACGCTGCTGCGCCTGCCGCACGATCATACGGGCTCCTATGCGACGGCGCTCGACGGCGTGAATACGCCGGAGATACAGATGGCCGACAACGACTATGCGGTCGGCCGCGTCGCGCAGGCGGTCGCGAACAGCCCGTATGCGGCCGACACGCTGATCTTCGTCGTCGAGGACGACGCGCAGGACGGCCCGGATCACGTCGACGCGCATCGCAGCACGGCGTTCGTGATCGGGCCGTACGTGAAGCAGAATGCGGTCGTCAGTACGCACTACACGACGGTCAACATGATCCGCACGATCACCGAAGTGCTCGGCCTCGATCACCTCGGGCTCTTCGATGCGACGCAGGGCCCGATGACCGACGTGTTCGATCTGAACCAGTCGAAATGGAACTTCAAGGCGGTCGCGTCGGGCCTGCTCGCGAACACGCAGTTGCCGATTCCGGCCGGCGATATCAAGACGGCCGCGCTGAAGCCAACGCACGGAATGCGCTACTGGGCGCTCGCGACGCGCGGCATGGACTTCTCGGTCGAGGACAAGATCGATGCCGTGGCATACAACAAGGTGCTGTGGAAGGGGTTGATGAGCGGCCGGGCGTACCCGGCGCGCATCGGCGAACGCGTGACGCCCCATCGCCGCGACGACGATGACGACGTGAAGGTGTCGCAAGCGAGGAGCGCGGCGCGAGGATGATGCACCCGCCGCCGGGCGATGCGCGGGTGCGCCGCCCGGTCGGAATGCGCGAGACGGCGGTGCGCGCAGGGAAAAACGGATCGGCTTCGCGCCGGTCCGTTTGGTTTTTTGGGGCATCGTTCGCCGCACGGCGGCGATCTCGTGCGTGCGATCGTCGCTTGTCCGGACGCCTTACGTTTGTAATAATTCCTCGCCGAAAGCCGAAGTCCGGCCGCCGTCTTTCACGATCGATCGGCATTTCGGGCATACCGATGCGATCGATGCAAGGACGCCGCGCTGCGCCGCGCCGTATGTGACGCGCCGTCTCGCCGTCTCGCTGTCGACGGCAAAGCGCCGACGGTCCGGATTCGAACCTCCCGAACGCTCCGAATTTTCCGATTCGCCATGCGCATGAGTACGCAGTTCGTCATCAGGATGTGGCTCGCGCTGAGCTGCTGCATCGCAACCGCCGCGCACGCCGCCCGCGGCATCGAGCCGGCGGACGTCGAACGCATCGTCGACGCCGTTGCGCAACCGCTGCAACAGAAGCACGGCATTCCGGGGCTCGCGATCGCGGTGAGCATCGACGGCCGACATTACTTCTACAACTATGGCGTCGCGTCGAAAGCGACGCGGCGGCCCGTTACCGGCCGGACGTTGTTCGAGATCGGTTCACTCGGCAAGACGTTCACGGCGACGCTCGCCGCGTATGCGCAGGAAGGCGGCGAGCTGTCGTTCGCCGACAGCGTGAGCCGCTACCTGCCGTCGCTGCAAGGCAGCAGCTTCGATCGGATCAGCCTGCTGAACATGGGCACGCAGACATCCGGCCTGCCGTTGTTCGTGCCCGACACGATCACGAATACCGCCGAGCTGCTCGACTACCTGAAGAACTGGCGGCCCGAACATACGCCGGGCACGCACCGCGTCTATTCGAATCTCGGCATCGGCACGCTCGGGATGATCGCGGCGGCGAGCATGAACGAGCGCTTCGAGACGTTGATCGAGAAGAACCTGTTTCCCGAATTTCGCATGACGCACAGCTACATCGACGTGCCCGCCGAGCAGCGAGGCGATTATGCGCAGGGCTACACGAAGCAGGACGCGCCGATTCGGCTGAAGGCGGGCGTGCTCGCGTCCGAGGCGTACGGCGTCAGATCGTGCACGACGGATCTGATCCGCTTCGTCGATGCGAACATGGGGCTTGTGCCGCTGAGCGAAAAATGGGGGCGCGCGATGAAAGCGACGCACGTCGGCTACTACGACGCGGACGGCATGATCCAGAGCCTCATCTGGGAGCAATACCCGTATCCGGCGAGTCTCGACAAGCTGCTCTCGGGCAACGATCTGATCGGCAAGGATGTCGTCGCGAAGCCGTTCAATCCGCCGCTGCCACCGAAGCAGGACGTGTGGATCAACAAGACCGGATCGACGAACGGGTTCTCGACGTATGTCGCGTTCGTGCCGTCGAAGAAGGTCGGCGTCGTGATTCTCGCGAACAAATCGTATCCGCTGGGCGAACGAGTGACGGCGGGTTATACAATCGTCGACTCGATCGTTCGGGCCGAACGATGACATGCACACCAACTCATCCAGATCAACAATGAAAATCCGATATGCGCTGTCGAGCGCACTTGTTCTGCTTGGCTGCGTCGCCGCCTCGGCGCACGCGAAGCCCGTCTGCACCGCGATCGCCGACGCGGCCACGGGCAGGTTCTTGCTGAAGGACGGCGATTGCGGCCGTCGCGCGACGCCCGCTTCGACGTTCAAGATCGCGATAAGCCTGATGGGCTACGACGCGGGCTTCCTGCGCAACGAGCACGAGCCCGTATTGCCGTATCGCGACGGCTACGTCGACTGGGGCGGCGCGGCGTGGAAGCAGCCGACCGATCCGACTCGGTGGCTCAAGTATTCGGTCGTGTGGTATTCGCAGCAGGTCACGCATCATCTGGGCGCGCAGCGTTTCGCGCAATATGCGAAGGCGTTCGCCTACGGCAATGCGGACGTGTCGGGCGACCCCGGCAAGAACAACGGTCTCGAGCGCGCGTGGATCGGCTCGTCGCTGCAGATCTCACCGCTCGAACAGATCGGATTCCTGCGCAGGATGCTGAATCGCGAACTGCCCGTGTCGGCACACGCGATCGACATGACCGAGCGGATCGTCGATACCGCGACGCTTGCCGACGGCACGGTCGTGCACGGCAAGACCGGTATGGCTTATCCGCTTCTGGCCGACGGCACGCGCGACGAAGCGCATGGGTTCGGCTGGTTCGTCGGCTGGATCGCGCGCGGCAAGCAGACACTGGTGTTCGCGAGCCTCACGCAGGACGAGCGCAAGGAGCCCGTCTCCACCGGCATACGCACGCGCGACGCGTTCATGCGCGAGCTGCCGCAGCGCTTGGCTGTGCGCTGACGCGCGGGCGATCGACGCGGGCGATCGAACGCACCGGCATTCCTCGTATCGGCGACTCCTCGCGCGATACCACACGCGCCGGCGTGCTTTCGGCCGCGCATCTATTCGACCGACGGGAAGCGGCAGGCGTTGCAAGACGGCCTGCCGCATGTTCATCCGCGATCACGCGGGACGCAGCCATGACGTTCAGGACCCGGCATACGGGTTGCAGAACGTGCGCGGGCCGACGCAGCGCTCATCCTGCGCCGCCTCGGACATGCGGCCCGACGAGCCCGCCTTCGCGTCGCCGCGCGTATCGGCGATTGCGTGCGTCGGCTGCTGCGGCTTGGCCTTGTTCGCGAAGCGCGGCGCGTAGAGCGGCGAGATTTCCGGATACGACGCGTCGGTCACGTAGTCGAGCCCGTTGGCCTTGGCCTCGACCAGCTCCTGGTAGACCTGGGCGCGCGTTTTCCCGGCCGGTGCGTCCGCGAATGCCGCAGGCGAAACGAGCGCGGCGGCGAGGGCGACAGTAAGGAATTTGGCTTTCATACGTTCTCCATATCAATATCGAATTCAGAAGGAGAATTCGATGATTGACATTTTGAACAAGGGGCCCTCCGGCAACGTGACTCCCATATGAAGTTTTTGTCATTTTGATGAAAAAGCCGAATTCGAATTTAAAATGATTCACGAAATGACTCAAGTCTGTTCGAGATGCCAACGCGGATCATGACCCGCCGCCATGTAATCGGCGTCCTCTGCCGTATGCTCGCGAGGAAAGCGCAGGAAGAACGTCGTGAAGACGTTCGGCACGCTTTCGACCCAGCAGTCGCCGCCGTGCTCGGTGATGATCGAGCGCACGATCGCGAGCCCGAGGCCCGTGCCCGACGCCGAGTCGTATCGCGAAGGGTCGACGCGATAGAAGCGATCGAAAATTCGCGGCAGATGCACGGCTTCGATTCCGCGTCCGCTGTCGGTCACGGCGATCACGGCATTCCGCCCGGCCTGTTCGCAGCGGACGACGACCGTCGAGTGGTCAGGCGCATGGCGAATCGCATTGGACAACAGATTGCTCAGCGCCCGCTGCACGAGGATCAGGTCGCCGTTGAAGCTCGCTTCGCCTTCGACGGCGATCCCGATGCCGCGGTCCTCCGCCACCGTCTCGTAGTAGCGGACGATCCGGTCGGCCATCGCATAGGCGTCGATCGGCTCGATGTCGAGCTTGTTCTGATGGCCGTCCGCGCGTGCGAGGAACAGCATGTCGTCGACCATTCGCGCGAGCCGTTGATACTCTTCCACGCTCGATTCGATCACCTGACGATATTCGTCGACCGACCGCCGCTGCGACAGCGCCACTTGCGCCTCGGCGAGCAGGTTGGTGAGCGGCGTGCGGATGTCGTGCGCGAGATCGGATGAATACTCCTTCAGCCGTGTGAACGACGCGTTCAGGCGCGCGAGCATCCGGTTGAACGACACCGCGAGTTCCCGCAGCTCTCCCGCCATTTCCGTTTCGGTCAGCGGCTGTGCGAGACGGCTGCTCGAGATCTGATCGGCCTGCGCGGCGAAGCGGCGCAGCGGCCTGAGCGCGTATGCGGCGATCCAGTACGCGAGCGTCGCCGCGACGGCCGTGCCGACGAGGATGATCGCGACGATGCTGATCGCGCACGTGCGCAGCAGCGACTGCTCGCGACGGAAATCGTACTGAACGGCGACGCGCAGCGGCAAGCCGGGATTGCCGGTGAGCCGCGCGTCGGCGACGAGATAGCGCTTTGCATTGCGCTTGTCGTCGACGATCGCGGGATCGAGGCCGGGCTTGGCCCGCTGCACGCCGCCGTACGGCACGTACCAGCCGCTTTGCATGTACGCGGTGCCGCGCGCGTCGTAGATCGCGAAATCGACTTTCTCGTCGCTATGGAACGAGTAGTAGAACCGCGTTCCCTTTTCACGCAACTCGGCGATGCTGCGCGCTTCGCCGACGTGCGCGACGATGCCGGCGAGCGTCGTTTCCATCGCGCGCTCGGACGAATACGCGAACGTGCGCGTGAGCGTTTCGTACAGCAGCAGGCCGCTGATCGCGAGCAGAACCGACGTGGACAGCGCGAACTTGATCGCGAGCCGCCCGCGCATCGTGCGCGGCACGAGCCTCTGCATCATGCGTACGATTCGCACGGCTCGCCTCGCTGCTCCAGAACATATCCCATCCCGCGGACCGTATGGATCAGCTTGGGCTCGTAATCCTGATCGACCTTCGCGCGCACGCGCTTGATCGCGGCGTCGACGACATTCGAATCGCTATCGAAGTTGATGTCCCAGATCTGCGATGCGATCAGCGAGCGCGGCAGGATCTCGCCTTGCCGGCGCATCAGCAGCCACAGCAGCAGGAATTCCTTCGCGGTGAGCAGGATCGTGTTGCCCTGGCGGCGCGCCTTGCGCTGGATGAGGTCGAGCTCGAGATTCGCGACGCGCAACACCGGCGCATCGGTCGCCTGGCCGCGCCGAAGCAGCGAGCGCACGCGTGCGAGCAACTCGGCGAAATCGAACGGCTTCGCGAGATAGTCGTCGCCGCCGAGCTCGAGGCCCTTCACGCGATCGTCGACATGGTCGCGCGCGGTGAGGAACAGCACCGGCGTGCGATGCGTTCTGCGCAGTTCGCGCACGATCGTCCAGCCGTCGCAGCCGGGCAGCATCACGTCGAGTATCGCGAGGTCATAGTTCTCCGTGCGCAACTGATGCAGGCCGCTGATGCCGTCTTGTGTCCAGTCGCAAACGAAGCCGGCTTCGGTGAGCCCACGCTTCAAATACATGCCCGTCTTCGGCTCGTCTTCTACGATAAGGACCTTCATTTCAAACTCATTAAGATTGCGTTAAATATTCTTTGAGAATGCGTGTCGTTCACAGTTCAACATTTCGGTGTGCGTGATTAAACGTGCGAAGCGAGTATCGTTTTTCGTCGGCGCGTGTCGCGATAAAACGTCGCATTCGAGAACCAATCGGCGAAGCGGGCAGGCGCGCGCGATCGTGACGGTGATCGGCGGGAAGCGAATCGCGGAAGCGTTCGCCGGCGCTTGACGAAGCGCACGAAGCGCACGAAGCGCGCGGCGTCGTGCGAGCCGTTGCATGATGTTCGGTGCGTCGTTCGCGTGTTCTTCACGGCGATGTCGACGTTCATCGACCGGTCGCGCGACGAGGCCGTCTGATCGTCGGCGACGTCCAGCGTTTTCCTGTGTCAACTGAACGTGACAAGAATGTCATGCGCGCACGCCGGCGAGCGATTGAACTTCTCGGCGCGAACGAATGGAAATTTGTCGGCGAAGCGGATATCGGCACGCAACGACGCACGGATATCGATCACCCGTGATGCTCGCCGATCGTCAAATCGCCGTGCCGAAACACGCCGTCTGCATCCTTTCGGCGTCACGCGACATTGCTGAAAAACGAAAACGCGCGGTTGCGATCTCGAAGTGCGAAGCAACGCGCTGCGGATGCACGCGATGAAAAGTCCGGAATTTGTCGAGCGGCACACGCAAACGCGCCGGAGTATTCCTTATACGGCGTAGGGATATATGGCATGCGCCGCGTGCTGCACCGCACGAGCAGAGTTGGCCTGCTGCAAAAGCAGCGCCCGTAGCGATTCCTGCTTCGAACGAGCGGGCCGTGACGCACGAAGCCTCACTCGAATCGCCATTTCGTGACGGAATATGCGCCCACCATGGCAACGCGATGTGCCCGAGCGCGAAACCGCCGCCGCAGCGCACGAAACGCGCGGAGGAAGGCCATTCCTGCACACGCGATCCGGGCTCCGCAAATCTCTCTGTTCCGCGCCTGCGACTGGCGCTTTCTTGCTCGTTTGCCATTTTCTTCTACGAGACCGTCGGTACGGAGAAACAACGCGTCGTCGCGCGAGGCGCGCGAGTGGCGCGGCCCGGTAATTGGGCGAAAGCGCGGAAGCCGATTCTCCTCCAAGTGGCGGGAACGAAACTTTTTTTGATATCAGCTAAAAATGTTTGACATGAGGATTTCAGCGAGATAAGTTTTGCGCAAGCTTTTGGAAAGAAAATGGATTGCGCGGCGCAAGCTCGGAATCGCGAATTTGACGGCGATCCGAGCCGGCAGCGGCCGCTGCCGGCAGATCCGGCGGTCCGGCGCTTCTCGCCGCGTGCGATTTCGTGTCGACATTTAGAAATATGAATGTAATCCGAGTTTGCCTTCGTCGAACGACGCGGCAAACGCTTGATGCGGGCCTGACGAGTCGCAAAGACGCACCGATAAATACAAACGCGGCAAAAAGAACCTGAGAGGGTGGGGCAGACGGAACGGGCCACCGTTCCGAGCGGTTCCCATGACGCAGATCTGGCGGAAGACGAATCGCCCGGCCCGTGCGGCGGGCGATTCGATCGGCCGCAACCGGTTTGTCGGCAACACGTCGTCCAGTCGATTCCCATCGTTCGCATCGGCGCGGCGCGTCCTTTCTTGCCGGCAGCGCAGCGAAGCAAGCAGCTACAACACAACATCGTCGACTCATTCCGTTCAATCTCGTTTGGGGGAGTATGGGCATGTCCACGTTAATTCGTACTGCTTCGTTTAAGCTGACCGTCCTTTGTGCCGCGCTGGCCGGGTTCGCCTCGGTCGCGCAGGCGGAAACCTCGGCCGCGCCGCAAGTTCCCGGCCCCGCCGACGCGGTCAATCAGTTGATCGTCAAGTTGCGCGTCGCGAAGACGTCGCCCGATTCGTCGTCCGATTCGTCGATCGCGAAGGCCGCGCACGCCGACGTCCAGGCGGTCATCGACCGCGTGCTCGCCGCACGCAAGGCGCGCGCGGCCGGGCGCGCGTTCGGCGCGGCCGCTGCGTCGGCGCCCGGCAATTTCGCCGATCCCGCCGCGGGCATTCGCATCAAGCGCGACATGTCGGGCGGCGCGACCGTGCTGTCGTTGCAGCGCCGCGTGTCGCTCGCCGAAGCGGAGGGGCTCGCGCGCGACTTCGCGACGGATGGTGCGATCGAGTATGCGGAACCCGACGCGCGGATGCATCCGTTCCTCGTGCCGAACGACACGCGTTATTCCGAGCAGTGGGGCTACTTCAATCCGAAGGGCGGCGCGAATCTGCCGAAGGCATGGGATCGCACGACCGGATCGTCGCGCGTCGTCGTCAGCGTGATCGATACCGGCTATCGGCCGCACGCGGATCTCGCCGCGAATCTCGTGCCCGGATACGACTTCATCTCCGATCCGGCGATCGCGAACGACGGCAACGGCCGCGACAGCGACGCGTCGGACCCGGGCGACTGGGTCACCGTGCAGGAAGACGCCGATCCGAGCGGTCCGTTCTACGGCTGCGGCGCGAGCAACAGCTCGTGGCACGGCACGCACGTAGCGGGCACGATCGGCGCGGTGACGAACAACGGCCTCGGCGTCGCGGGCATCTCGTGGGTCGGCAAGGTGCTGCCGGTGCGCGTGCTCGGCAAATGCGGCGGGATGCTGAGCGACATCGTCGACGGCATGCGCTGGGCGGCGGGCCTGTCGGTGCCAGGCGCGCCTTCGAACCCGAATCCCGCGAAGGTGCTGAACCTGAGCCTCGGCGGATACGGCCGCACATGCAGCACGACATACCAGAGTGCGATCAACGAGATCACGTCGCGTGGCGCGAACGTCGTCGTTGCCGCGGGCAACAACGGCGGCCCGGTATCGACGACGCAGCCGGCGAATTGCCAAGGCGTGATCGCGGTCGGTGCGATCGACAGCAACGGCGTTCGCGCGAGCTTCAGCAATTACGGCGCGGCCGTGAAAATCGCCGCGCCGGGCGTCGGCGTTCTGTCGACGCTCAACGCCGGCAGGACGTCGCCGGGCGCGGACAGCTACGCGAGCTACAGCGGCACGAGCATGGCGACGCCGCACGTCGCGGGCACGGTCGCGCTGATGCTCGCCGTGAATCCGGCGCTGTCGCCATCGCAGGTCTTGCAGCGGCTGCAGTCGAGCGCGCGTCCGTTCGCGAGCGGATCGAACTGCTCGACGAGCACCTGCGGCGCGGGTTTGCTCGACGCCGGCAACGCGGTCGACGCCGCCGCGCAGTGAGCGAACACGGGCGTTGTTGCGAAAGGGTTTCGCGTTTGCGCGCGCCGATGCCCGTCATGCGGGATGCGGGCACCGGCGCGGCAAGTCGAGGCGCGAAAACGCTGATATGCAACGCCCGCATCGCGGCGCTGCCGGCCGGCGATGCCGCGTCGGCAGCGCCGAAGCATCGCGTCGCGAACGCCCGGCGTCGTCCGGGCGGCATCGTGCGCGAGATGGCCGGCAGCGTTCGCCGGCATGTTCGACAAGAAGCCATCCCGCACGGGATGACCGTTTCCAGACGATCATCGAAACAAGGACAACAATGAGAATTCATCGAATCGAACCGCGTCGCACATGGATCGCCGCACTCGTGGCCGCTACGACGCTCGCCGCATGCGGCGGCGAAGACGGCGCCGGCGTTCCGGGTGCGTCCGCGCTCGCTCAGGTCCAACAGGAGGGGGCCGCGCCGTCCGCGGCCGGCGCGCAGCAGATCGCCGCGCGCTTCTCGCCGTCCGGCGTGCCGTATGCCGATCTGTCGAGCGGCGGCCGTTATCGGCCCGTGATCGAGAACGGCCAGGCGCAGCCGTCGCTGTCGGGCGGCACGATTTCCGAGGAAGCGTGGGTCGAGACGCCCGTCGATTCGGACGGCGACGGCGCGAAGGACCGCATTCACGTGCGCGTCGTGCGTCCGTCCGAGACTGCAGCGGGCGCCCGCACGCCCGTCATCGTGCTGGCGAGTCCTTACTACAACGGACTTGCCGACAGCCCGAACCACAACGTCGACGTCGAGCTCGACGGCACGCCGCATCCGACTGCTTCGGTCTCCGCACGAATCATGGCCGCCGCGCCGCAGACGCGGATCTGGCAGCAGGTCGACGCGGCCGCCGCGGGGCGTTCGTGGATCGAGGGCTATTTCGTGCCGCGCGGCTTCACGGTCGTGTATGCGGATTCGCTCGGCACCGCAGGCTCGGACGGCTGCCCGACGATCCTGACGCGTGACGAATCGGTGGCGATGGCGTCGGTGATCCGCTGGCTCGGACGCGGCGCGGCCGCGAAGGATGCGAACGGCAAACCGGTCGTCGCGACCTGGTCGACGGGCCACGTGGGCATGTACGGCGTGTCGTACGACGGTACGCTGCCGAAGATGGTCGCGAGCCTGCGCACGCGCGGGCTCGATGCGATCGTGCCGGTTGCCGGGCTGTCGAACATGTACGGCTATTACCGCTCGGGCGGGCTCGTGCGCGCGCCCGACGGCTACCAGGGCGAGGACGTCGACGTCTACATCAAGGCGCTGCTGACGAATCGGCATCCGGAGCGTTGCACGCACCTGATCGACGAGGCGCTGCAGAAGGAGGATCGCAAGACGGGCGACAATTCGCCGTTCTGGGCGGCGCGCGACATTCCGAGCGCGCTTGCGGTCGCGCCCGCGCTCGTTGCGCAGGGGCTTGCCGACGACAACGTGCGAACCGAGCAGTCGACGTCGTGGTATCTCGCGATGAGGCGTCAGGGCGTGGCGGCGCAATTGTGGCTGCACCGCGCGCGTCACACCGATCCGACTCGCGTGCCCGCGATGGCCGACGCATGGACCGCTCAGGTGAACCGCTGGTTCACGCGCTATCTGCTCGGTTATGACAACGGCGTCGAGCGCAGCCCGGGTGCCGTGATCGAGCAGGCGGACGGCACGCTGCTGAAGGAGGCGAACTGGCCCGCGCGCGGCGCTTCGTCGGTCACGTATTTCGCCGGCGGCGACGGCGCGAGCGCCGGCACACTGCTGCGCGAGCCGACGGGCGGTCCGCTCGCGAAATTCACCGACGATGCGCGGATCACGGCGCTTGCGCTGGCGAACGCGAATACGGGCGAGCATCGCAGCCGCTTCGAGACGACGCCGCTCGCGAGCGCGACGCGGATCTCGGGTACCGTGAAGGCGCGCGTTCGGCTGACGTTCTCGGCGGCCGCGAACGTGACCGCGCTCTTGATCGATCGTGCGCCGGACGGCAGCGCGACGATCGTCACCCGTGCGTGGACCGATCCGCGTAACCGCGTGTCGAGCTGGTTCTCGGAGCCGGTGCTACCCGGCATGCCTTACGATCTGCGCCTCACGTTCATGCCGCGCGACTACAGGCTCGAAGCGGGACACCGGCTCGGGCTCGTCGTGCTGTCGAGCGACAGCGAGGCGACGCTGCGGCCGACGCCCGGCACCGAGCTGACGCTCGATCCGGCCGGAACGTCGGTGACGGTGCCGCAGCTTCCGGCCTGACGGCAGGCGTGCGGCGGAAAGCGGCGCGCGATGCGTGCGCCGCTCGAACAAGGCATCGCCGCGAGCGTCTTGCTCGCGGCGATGCCGTTTGGCGAAGCCGATTCGCACGCTGAGCGATGCGCAGAGCGCGGACGATCAGCGCTTCGTTTGCCGATGCCGTTATCCCTGCGGCGACGGCAGCAGTTCGGCCACCTTGTCGCGCAACGCGGGCAGCACTTGCGCGTCGAACCACGAATGCTGCTTGAGCCAGCCCTGATTGCGCGGCGACGGGTGCGGCAGCGGAATGAATTCGGGCGCGTACTCGGCCCACGCTCGCACCGTTTCGGTCAACGAAGATTTGCGGCGTGTGCCGAGGAAGCGGCGCTGCGCGTATTGACCGATCAATAGCGTCAGCCGGACGTCGGGCAGTTCGCGCAGCAGCTTGTCGAGCCAAAGCGGCGCGCATTCCGGCCGTGGCGGGTTGTCGCCGCTCGCGCCGCGTCCCGGATAGCAGAACCCCATCGGCACGATCGCGAACAGCGATTCGTCGTAGAACGTCGCATCGTCCACGTTCAGCCATGCTCTCAACCGCTTGCCGCTCGCATCGTCCCATGGAATGCCGGACGCATGGACGCGCGCGCCGGGCGCCTGCCCGACGATCAGGATGCGCGCATGCGGATGTGCGCGCATGACCGGCCGCGGACCGCAAGGAAGGTGGGGCGCGCAGACGGTGCATGCGCGGATCTCGCGAAGGAGGGCGTCGAGGGACGCATGTCGCGCGGGCATCGAGCGCGAGCCCTTGCGGATCGGCGGCGGGTCGTTTGGTTTCGGTGACATCGCCCGCCATTATGCAACCGTTTCGCTACATGCGATCCGTCCCGTTTCAAACGTTTGAAGCGCGTGTCCGTAGGCGCGAACGCTGGCAATCCCGATGCACATCGGCGCGTGAAACTGGTAGGGTGGCGTGCGAATTCGTCGCGGCGACGCGTCGCGCATGGCGCGCGGATTCGGCGAGCGGCTTTGACGAGCGGATGCGGGCGCGTGATCGGCGTCGCTTCGCCTGCGCGAAACGAGCGCGTCCACAATGCATCGGGAGCGACTGCCCGGCAGTCGACGGCAACGAGAGGAATCCTTCATGAGCACTGCATCCGCCGCCGGCATCGCGCCGGCCGAATGGAAAATCCGCTGCGACCTGGCGGCCTGCTATCGTCTCGTCGCGATGCACGGATGGGACGATCTGATCTTCACGCACATCTCGGCGCGCCTGCCCGGCCCCGATCATCATTTCCTGATCAACCCGTACGGAATGATGTTCGAAGAGATCACCGCGTCGTCGCTCGTGAAGGTCGATCAGGCCGGCAACAAAGTCGATGATTCGCCGTATCCGGTCAATCGCGCGGGCTTCGTGATTCACAGCGCGGTGCACGCCGCGCGCGAAGACGTGCAGTGCGTGCTGCACACGCATACGCGCGCGGGCGTCGCGGTCAGCGCGCAGCGCGGCGGCGTGCTGCCGATCTCGCAGCAATCTACGTTCGTGCTGCCGTCGCTCGCGTATCACGCATACGAAGGCGTCGCGCTGAAAGACGACGAGAAGCCTCGTCTGCAGGCCGACCTCGGGCGCGCGACGTACCTGATGCTGCGCAATCATGGCTTGCTGACGGTCGGCCCGTCGATCGCGGACGCATTTCTCGCGATGTATCTGTTCGAGACGGCGTGCCAGATCCAGATCGCCGCGCAAAGCGGCGGCGAACTGATCGCGATACCGCCCGAGATCGTCGCGACGAGCGCCGAGGCAGCGTCCGTGCAGACGGGCGGCCTCGGCGGCGCGTTCGTGTGGCCTGCGCTGATCCGCAAGCTAGACCGCCGCGACGACAGTTACCAGACTTGACGGCGAGCGATCACGTGCCGCTTGCGAGCGCGTGCATTCGCGAGCCGGGCATGCATCGCGCTCGCGATGTCGAATACAAAGGAGCGGCGCGCGTGGTGCGCGCCGCCCAACGCCGGTCGTCGTGCCGACAGCTCACGACGCCTGCTTGCCATTCGTGTTGACGAACCTCGGGCCATAGAACACGGGTTTCGACAGATCGGTGTAGGTGCGCAAGTAGCCGATCTCGTCGGGATACAGCTCGCCGAGTTGCGCGAGGGCCGCGGCTGGCACCTGATGGCGCATGATGTTGAAGCATGACAGCACGCGCAGGTCGACCATTCCGTGCACGGCTGCGCCGAGCGTTTTCCACGACGTGGCCGACGGGCCGTTCCATACCGCGTCGAGTGTCGTCAGGATCGTCGAGAAGCTGGTGTCGAACGCGTTCAGATCATTCTCCACCGCGCCGCGGTCGGGATCGAGCGCGAGGATGTCGGCGTAGCCGTCGCGCGGCACGGCGAGCGTGTTGATCACGACGGGCGCGGTGATCGCGGGGCCGCAGAAGAAGAGCGGCTCGTTCTTCGGATTGAAGTCGACAGGCGGCGACGGCGCTTCGTAGCGCGCGCCGTAGTAGAGCTCGGCGAAGCGCGCGTAGTGCGATTCTTCGTTTTCGAACGGATTGCCGGCGAACACGTCGCCACGGCTGGAACCTTCGCCTTGCCGAAGGATTTCGTCGATGCCTGCATAGAACGATTCGACGGGATCGACGCCGGGCGTATACGTGACCGTCGTGAAGCCGATATCGTCGCCGACCTGGTTGGACGGGCCGCCCGCCTGCACCGCCGCGCGCACCGCGTCCGCGTTGCGCTCGACCGCGTCGCGGATGCTCTCGTAGAACGCGGCGATCGTCGGATAGCTTTCGTCGCGGCCCAACTGGCGCAGCAGGAACGCGGGCGTCTCGATGCGCAGGAAGTTTTTGAGTTGCGGCTTCGAATAGCGCGCGAGGCCGACGTGCAGATCCGGCTCCGCGCCGCCCGGCAGTCCCGCCGTCGGATAGGCGATCCGGATCGTCGCGAATTGCGGCGAGCCGCCTAAAGCCGCGAGCAGATTCGACGCGATCGCCATGTGCACCATCTCTTCCATCGCGACACTGCGGATTGCGTTGTACGCGGTGTAATTCTGGACTTCCAACGAAAACATCGCGGACAGGTACAGAGGCAGCGTCGAGTATTCGAGCTCGATCGCGGTCTGCAGCGCGCGCTTGATCCACGCGAGGTCGCGCGCGGCGGGCGGTACGGTGTTCGGGTTCATCGCATGTTCCTCGCCAAGTCAGCCTTGATAGAAAAGCGCATACGACGTGCCGCCGACGCGATACGGCACGACGTGGGACGCGCCCGCGGCTGTCGTGGCGGCGCCGATGCGCGTCCAGCCGAGACAGTCCGCGTGAATCCGGTAGACGGCCGTCGCGCCGTCGCCGGCGATGTACGTGACGAGCGTCGGTTCGCCGTGCGCCCAAGGCACGCACGCCGCATTCGTGATCTTCAGCGCGTCCGGCAGTTGGTTCTGCAGATAACTGCCGACTTCGACGGTGCCGAGCGCCGGATTGTCCTGAATGTGATCGATGTTGACGTTGAGCTTCGCGGTGTTGATCTTGAAGAAGAAGTTCGCGCCGCCCAGCTGAAAGAACGAGAACTGCGTCCAGCCTTTTGCCCATTCGTGATACCAGACGTTCAGCGCGAGAAGGGGCGGCGTGCCGCCCGTCGACGCGGGCGTGACGGCGACGCTGAAATTCGCGACGCGTCCCGTGTTGAAGTCGTAGCCGAGGATGTATTGCTGGCCGAGCGACGTGAACGGCGCGACGTTCGTGAAGCCGCGCGTCGGCGTGTTGCGCGGCAGTGCGAACTTGTACGGCGGCGATGCGCTCAGGTCGGCTGCGATCGCGAAGAAGCCGAACGTGCCGTCGTCCGCGCGATACGTGAGCAGGTACGGCACGTTTCCGAGCACGAACGACGCGACGCTGTCCCATGGGCCGCCCGCAAGATCGATCCTCGAATCGGCAGGAGCGATCCACGGCGGCGCATCGCTGAGCGTGTAGACATCGGTCTTCTGCGTGGCCTTGTTGTAGGCGATCAGATCGAGCTTGCCGGCGTGCGGTAGCGCGACGAAGCTCGTGTAGCCGCGCGCGAGCGGGCCGTCGCCGTCCCACACGCGTTCCAGCATGATTTTTTCGGAGCCCGAATCAGGGCGAATCGAGTAGAGGCTGCTCATGTACGCTCCTTTGCGATAGAACGGTCGAACGGTTGCTCGGCCAGACGGGAACGGCGTCCCGGCAGCGCCGGCGAATCATGAGATCGGTTCGACGAACAGCGGCAGCGGCGTCGGGTCCGCCCCCGCGATCTGGAAATAGCTGAGCCGGGCGGGCTTGCCCGCGCCGGCGAGCTCGAGAATCTGGAAGCCGCGGTTGTACCAGTCGTCGGTCAGGTCGAGCTGCAGGTCCGCTTGCTTCAGCGGAACCGGGTACTTTTGCGCGTAAGGCGCTTCGCTCGCCTGCACGGGTATCGCGCTGTGCCCCGCGCAGCGGCCTTTCGGCAGCGTCTTGAAGATGTGCGCCGCGTCGTCGCCTTCGGTCGGCCAGTCTGCCGGACGGTATGCATCCGCGAAGATGCCGAGGTTGTGCTCGTGGCCCCAGATCCACGCGGCCACGCGATCGCCGAACGTCGGACCGAATTGCCGCCATAGTCCCGTGTTCACCCATTCGCGATTGAAATCGGATGAATCGGGCGTCCCGGACGCTTCGCGACGTTGCGCGATTCCGCACACGTCCAGCGCCGAATACAGCTGATGATGCGACAGCAGGATCGAGCGGCCGGAGAAGTTCGTCAGCTTGTCGAGATGCCAGACGGCTTCGTCGGTGCGAACGGTCACCTGATCGACGGGCGACGTGGTGTCGCGAGGCGGCTGATCGGCGAGCGACGCGAGGCGGAAGTACGGATTCCTGTCGGTGGGCCAGTGCGGGCTTGCGCCGGCGGCCGCCGTCTCGATCTTGCCGATGTGCAGCCGCTCGAGCGTCGCTTGCTGCGCCGATGCCGCGACGTTCATGTAGTGCCCGTGGTAGCCCGTGTCGAGGCCGAGGAATTGCCAGCCGTCGTCCTCGGTGCGCAGGCAGAAATAGCTTGCCTGCTGCCGTTGCGCGGGGCCGTCGACGAGTTCGCCCGAATCGAGCGCGTGCAGGAACGATACGGCGCCCGTGAAGTATTCGTGATTGCCCGGCACCGTGAAGAACGGCACGCGTCGTTTGTCGCTGCGCAGCACGTCGCGCACGAGGCCGATCAACCGGTGCTCGGTTTCGAAGCGCGTGCCGGAGAAATAGACGTCGCCGAGATGCAGGATTGCATCCGGCGAGAACTTCAGCGCGGCGACGAGCACGGCTGCCGCGACGTCGGTGCCGGTGCCGATGTCGCCGACGATCGCGATTCGCGCGCGCGCCGGCAGCTTCCATTCGATCACGCCGTAGCGCAGGTCGCCCTTGCCGGCGTCGGCGGCCTGCCACGAGCGGTACTGCGGTTCGCTGCCTTTGTGATACGGATATTGCCAGTAGTACTTGAAATACTGGACGTACATCTGCTGCCATAGCGGATTGCCGAATTTGTACTGCTGCGTCTGATGCTCGACGTCGCGCTCGATCTGCGCATCGCCGGCGATGTTCGCGTGCGCGCGGCGATGATGCAGATACGACAGATAGGTTTGCACCGCCTCTTCGTCGTTGCTGTCGGCGGGAGGCGGATCGAGCGGCCGGTTTTCGAGCATCGCGCGGCAGTAGCGGTCGGTCGCGCGCATCAGCGGATGATCGGCGTCGATGCCGGCTGACGCGCGATGCTCGAGACGGAGCGCATGCGCGAGCACTTCGGCGACGCACGACTTCCACAGCGCCAGATGCGGAACCTCGAAATGTTCGATCGGGACCATTCATGCCTCCGGCGCGCGCGGCGCCGCGCGGGACGTGCGCGGCCGAGGGAATTGCAGATTGATGCACGTGTCGCGCGTGAGATCGAGGCCCGGCCAGTCGTCCCACAAGCCGGCCGGCAATGCGAGCGGGCGCGGCGCCATCCGCAGCACGGGCGTCGTCAGCGCCGCAAGCCGATCGAGCTCCGGACACGGACGCGGATGTGGAGACGCGCTGTGTATCCATGCGGCGACGTAGTCGTCGCCGCAGCACACGAGCGCGCCGTCGACGCCGTCCGGCGGCTCGGCCTGAAAGGAAGTGGCCCACACCTGCACGGCCGCGAGTAAATCGGTTGGCCGCGTATTCGCGCGACGCGCGCCGACGAAATGCTTCGCGCTGCCGAACATCCAGTCAGCGGGCCGATCGATGAGGAAGTAAGGCTGCTCGGCGACGAGCGCATCGGCATGCGGATCGATCGCGACGGGCACTTCGGGCAGCTTGCTGCGCGTCATGTCGTAGGCGTCGCCGTGCAGGTTCTGATAGATGCGCGCCGCGATCGCCTTCGTCGCGCGATCGTGCGACGAAGGCGTCGCCCAGAACATCAGCGCGGTCTGGTCCGGAACGGCGGGCGGCTTGCCGGCTTGCGGAATCATCGTCGGCAGATACGCGCGCAGGCCGACGGGCGGCTGCAGCAGCACGCAGGCCGGTACGAACACGCTGCCGAGAAACTGCGCGAAATGCTCGTAGTCGAGCGCGGGCGACCGGAAGCCGCGCCACACGTAGACGGCGTTCGGCGCGACCGGGAAGGATTCCTGCGGCGTGTTCATCGGTTGCCCTCACGTTCGAATTGCATGTTGAAGCTGCTTCCCGCGCGCACGTCCATGCCGGCCCATTCGTCCCAGAGCCCGATCGGCAGGAATGTGGGCGCGGGCGCGAAGGTTTCCTTCCAGTCGGTCAGCACGGCCTGCAGGCGCGGCACGCCGGTCGGTGCCTGTGCCGAGCCGGCCGCGACGGGGCCGAGCTCCCAGTAGACGACGTAGTCGTTGCCCGTGCACGCGAGCGCGCCGGCAAGCGGTACGTTCTTCTGAATATCGGCGAGCGCTTTGGCGACGGCCGAGCGGAACGACACGGCGTCGACGGTGGACGGCCGCACCGCGACGAGATGGCGGATCGCGCCGTGCATCCAGTCGGCGGGCTCGTCGTACAGATAGACGGGCTGGTCGACGGCGAGCGTGCCGTCGAAACGGACCGGAAAATCGGCGCGGCTCTGGTTGTCCTGCGTCAGATAAACGCCGTTGTGCGTCAGCGTGTACGTGCGCACCGCGAGCCGCGTGAAGCCGTTCCAGTACGTCGCGGGCGATGCCCAGAACAGGATCGCGGTTTCATCCGGCACCGACGCGGGCTTGCCGGGCAGGCCCGCCGGCACCGTCGGCGCGTACGCGCGCAGGCCCGCGTCGATCTGCATCTTCACGGTGGCCGGCACGAATACGGTGCCGAGCTTGCTCATGAATTGATCGAGGCCGAGCGACGGCAACCGGAAGCCTCGCCATACCCGCACCGAATCGGGGGCGACGCGCATGTCTTGCGGCAAATCGGGCGTGTTCATTGCATGGCTCCGGTTGGGGCGGCCGGCGCGCCGGCTTCGGCGCTCGCGGGCGCGGCGGCCGGCAAGGCGGGCTTGCCGGTGGCGACGAGGTGTTGCGCGACTTTGGCGAGAAATCCGGCGGGCGGCGGAGACTCGCGTGTCTTGTCGTAGCGGCATTCGTTCGGGAACTGCCAGTGGCGATTCACGCAGAACCGGCAGGAACCTTCGGTGCGCGACAGATAGCCGCCGCCGTCGGCGTCGTGCCACGTGAGCGCGCGTTGCGCGTAGAGCTCGTCGAGCACCGACGCCATCGCCGCGTGCGCGTCGACGAAATAGGCGCAGAGCGTGCGATACGCGTCGGGGAACTGGCTCGCGAGCCACGCGCGCGCCGCGTTCGCCGCATCGGCGTCGGCGGGCAGTTGGATCGCGACGTAATCGTCCGGATATTCCTGCGTCGGCAGCACGAGCGTGAAGCCGTTCTGCGGCGTGAGCGCCGCGGCGCATTGCGGTTGTGTCGCGCTGAACGCCTGCCATTCGCCGGCGCTCATCCGGTATTGCTGCAGGAAGAAGCTGTTGTACGAGAAGTGCGGCGTGATGACGAGGCGCGTGCGGCTGAAGTAGCGCGTGCCGTCGATCGTCACGTCGAATTCGACATAGGCCGGGTGCGCGGGGTCGCTGGTTTCCTTCAGCAGCGTGTAATCCTTGTCGGCGGGATGCGTCGACAGCGGCGGATTGCGCCGCACGTGCGCGCCGAACGCCGCATGGAACATGTTCCAGCTCGATTGGCTGACGATGTAGAGCACGGCGGGCCGCGTCTGCACCATCTGCTTGATCGCCCATGCGTTGCGGCTCACGCAGTTGTCGACGATGTTCGCGACGCTGGCGTCGCTGCCGCCGAGAAATCCCGGTTTCCAATGTGGAGACGCGCACGCGACCATGTCGAGTTGGCACACGTCCTCGCCGACGCGCAGCGAGGCGGCCGGGTGGCCGTCGCCGCGCAGCGTGCGCTCGAATTTTTCGAGCACGGGCACGAACTGCAGGTAGTAGCTTTGCGGCTGCTGCAACACCTCGATCTGGATGCCTTCCGGCACTGATACGCGGGCGGCGAGCACGTCGCCCGCGGCGAAGCGGTTGTGCGGCTTGTAAGTATCGAAGAGGAGTACGTAGGGGAAATCGCCCGGCTCGCCGGGGATCGCGACCTTCGTGTCGGCGGCGTCGCCGTCGTAGCGCACCGTGATCGACCACGCGGGACTGTCGTCGACGCGCGCCGCGCCCGTTACCTCGCCGCCGCGCGGCGCGATCACGCGCCCTTCCGGCAGCATGAAGCGCCGCACGAAATCGAGATCGAGCTTCTCCTGATAGACGGTGCGATAACGGTAGTACCACGCGTATTTGGCCCACGCATCGGTGTCGCCGTCGGAAGAGAAATCCGGATAGCACCACGCGGCGCCCGTCTGGCCCGGCAGGAAGGCGGTCAGATTCGGATTGATGCCGATCGTCATGATGGGCGCCTTGCGGCAGCCGTCGATCACTTCGCCGTTCGGAAACGCCGGCGGACGCGTGCGGCCGTTGATCCAGCGCGCCGCGCCGCTCTTGCCGTTCGCGCTCGCTGGATAGGGCACGGTGACGTCGAAATCGAATGCCGTGTACGGGCCGTACGCGCGCTTCTTCAGGTCAGCGGGCCAGAAGAACGAGCACGTGCCGCACGAGCGCACCTGGAATGCGAGCTGCACCTCGAGCGGGTCCTCTTCGTCGACGGGCTTGTAGTCGCGGCTCGGGTTGTAGGTCGCGCTGCCTTCGCCGGCTATCGTCGCCCACGTCGCGAGCGCGCCGTTGTAGCTCGTTTGCAGTCCGAACGTCGAGTAGATGAGACCGGACCAGTCGGCGCGCACGGCGTCGGAGATCGGCGTGCCCCGGTCGGTGCGTCGCCGGACGATCGGGTCCGAAATGTTGCGCACGCACGCGAATCGCACGCCGAGCCGGTTCGCCTGCTGGGCGATGATCGCATCGTCCATTTCGAGGCATGAGTATGCGCGCGCATCGTTGCCTTCCGCGATGTAGTAGAAGTCCGTCGTCAGGAGCGGCGCATCCTTCAACGGCCGAATTGCCGGCGCGTTCAGACATTCCGGCCGGATCGCGTCGTTGACGAGATCCGACAGCGTAAGCTCGCCGAGGCCGGGATCGTCGGGGTGGCGAGCCTTCAGCTCGTCGAAGAGCGCGGCGAGCGACTGCGGCGTCACGACCTCGCTCATCCTGAACAGCAACGTGCGCTCGACTTCGCCGACGAGCGCGGTCGACGGATACCAGGTCGGGCAGCGATACATGTTGCCGCCATCGGGGCTCGTCGTGTTCTGCGGGCGTTGCAGCTCGAGCAGCGCGGCGTTCGCGACGACCGTGTCGCCGAGGCGCTGATCGCGGCGCGCGCCGCCTGCGGTGCCGATCGTGTAGATGCGGTCGGGGCGAGCATCTTCGACGATGCATCGGATCATCGCGGACAAGCCGTCGAGCCAGGGAGAATGCGCGAGATGCGCATTCGACTTGAACAGCAGCACGTTCCATGGGCGCCCGGAGCGATCGACGACTCGCACCATCTGAAAGAGCCCCCAGAGCGTGCCCGATTTCGAGTCCGCCGCATACGACGATGCCCCTCGCGTATACGGAAGCCATGCCTGCTTCCACGCGTAGTCGTTGTAATCACCGGTGCGGTCGCTGTTGACGAACACGTGGTCGAGCGCGAACCACTCGGCGCTCGTCCACGTGATCATGACGATGTCGGCGCGCGGCAGCGGATCATCGGGGGCGCGCGTGCCGGGCGCGATGCGCACGGGCTTGGTTTGGCCGATCGTGTCCCATGCGACGGGCGGCAGCGTCGTCGTGCCGCGCAGCGGCGCGGCGGCGGAGATGTCGGTGTGGCGCGTGACGAGCGGCAAGAGCGCGCTTTCGGGTAGTTGCGCATTCATGGCAAGGCTCCAGGGCGATGTGGGGACGCGTGAGCGTCGACGTTTTGTTATGCGAAGGATGCTGCGCTATTCGGCCGATTCATGTGTTTTGCGGATCAGCTCGCGTGCCTGCGCTTCTGTCTTGCCGGGCGGCGGCACGATCAGATCGGTTTCGGACAGCGCTTTCCATAGCTTCGGATCTTGGAATGCGATCGTGCCGCCGCCGCGTTTTTCCTGCGACACCATTCGGTTGATGTCGCCGACGCACACCCAGTTGTCGGTCGTCGTGATGCCCCATTTCGCGTGATCCTGCGTTTCGGGCCATGCCCACGGCGCGCCGAGCTTGCGCAGATCGATGAATTTGATGTCGTAAGTCTTGTGGATGCCGTCGGAATCGAGGACGGGCGGGATCTCGCCTCGAATCCACGTCTCCACGTACATGTCGGCCTTCAGCGTCGGGCCGACGAGGTCGTTCCAGAAATCCTTGTTCCACTTGCGGTTCTTCGCGATCACCTTGAACGGCACGCCGCCGCGGGTCTTGAAATCGAGCGCGTCGGAATCCGCGGGCGCGGACGCGGTGAGCGGCTGCGTCAGCGCATACAGCGGGCTCGAGCGATCGAGTCCGCCGGTGCGTGGCAGATAGACCTGCGGCTGCTGATGCAGCGCCATCTGCGCGGCGATCTTGCCCGCCGTCGCGAGATCGAGGCTCACGCACAGGAAGGTCTGTCCATACAGCGGCGTCGGCACGCCCGGTTCCGACGGGCTGGCATATTTCGGCCACGAATGCAGCAGCCACAATGCGGAGTTCGACGCGACATCGAATGCGATGACGCCCTTCGTATGGCCGAGCGTCGCGTTGTTCGAGCGATCGGCGTCAGCGGGCATTTCGTCGTTGTAGAGTATCCAGCCCGTCGTGCCGCCCGGATCGCCGAAGATCGCATCGAGCGTGTAGAACAGCGCGCCCTTCGAGTCCTTCATCAGATTCGGCGATTTCTGCACCGCGCCGACTTGACGATCGTAGTAGACGTATTCGTAGCCGGTCGCGCTTTCGCTCTCGGCATCCTTGACCAGCTTCGGAACTTTGTAGGCGAACCATAGATCGACGGATCGATTCAGTTCGTCGCGCGGCGAGATAGCCATCTGATGTCCCCGGTTGCTGAATGGCGCCGCATGCGCGGCGAACGACGCCCGTTCGTGCGAGGCGTCTATATCTTGTCGTCGAAGGCTTGCCTGCGCCGGTTGCGTGGCACTCGCAGCCGGCAGACTATCGCTTTGCGCGAGCGCGAACAGACCTTCGCGGGCAACAGGCGAATGTGCGTCGCGCGCACGCGCCGCCGAACCCAGGCGTGCGTGCGCGCGACGGCGCCCGTCGGCTCGCTCTGCGAACCGTCGGCGTCGACGATCAATGAGTAGGAATGCGAATAGGCTAGTGGACGAATCGACTGGTGCGCATAGAGGTCCCCTCCGTTTATTGCTATCCGTTGTCTTTGCGCCCGAACCCGTTCGTTGGCGACCGAAGCGGCACGGCTTCGGAAGTTGCGGGTTCTTGTGGTCTTAGCATAGAACACTCCGACGAAAACGGTAAGCCAATTCCGGACGCGTTGCGATTACGGATCGGCGCGGGGTTTGTCGTGCGGGATGGGGATTGCGGTGGAGGGAGGTCCGATCGGAGGCTCGATCGGCTGAAGCGCGGGAAAGGCGCTTCGCGTTGCGTAACCGGCCGGATGGCGACGTCGATACGAGACAACAGCGTTCGCGCAAGCGTCACGCGTTCTGAGTTAAGCATTTCACGCGCTCGAGCGCGGCGATCGCGGCTCGAGCGGGCGATTGCGCGGAAACACGGCTGTCATGCGCCGATACGTTTGACCGCGGGTTTGGGTCACGGCGGTCGCGACGGCACTGCATGCATTCGTCGAATCGGGCAACGCGGCGATTCGGCGACGCCGTCGTCAACGACGATGTGATTCGTTTCACTTTCGCGTCAGGCGCGGCCGTGTACCTCGACGGTTACGTGCGACAGACTCTTGAAGCGCTTCAACAACTGATGATAGAAGCCCGAGTCGCGTGCGGGATCGCCCGTCGCGACGGACACCACCGCGCTCATGTGGCCGGGGCCGAGACGCCAGACATGCAGATCGGTGACGCGATCGCCGCCATTTTCGATCGAGCTGCGCACGTTGGCGGCGAGGCGAGCGTCCGGGTTGACGTCGAGCAGGATGCGGCCGGTGTCGCGCATGAGGCCGTACGACCAGTTCGCGATCACGAGCGCGCCGACGATGCCCGCGAGCGGGTCCATCCACATCCAGCCGAACGCGCGCGCGAGCACGAGCCCGACGATTGCGAGCACCGAAACCGCCGCGTCCGCGATCACGTGGATATACGCGGACCGGATGTTGTGGTCGCGCGCCGTGGCGTCGCTCGAGCCGCCGTGTTCGTGATGATGCTCGTGGTCGTGCTCGACGAACGCGAGCGAATGCTCGCCGCCGTGCAAGCTCACGATGGCGGTGAACGCGTGCGGCTCCGGGATCGTGTCGGTCGATTCCAGATAGGCGCCGCGGTTCGCCAGCCCGAACGTCTGCCGCGTCCCGTCGGAGCGGATCGTCGTGATCGTTGCAGGCGCGTCGCCGATTGCCGGCTGGCTCGCCGCCGCGGGCGCGATGCGGAATACCGGCGGCACGCCGTCCTCGAAGATCGACACGATGAAGGCGCCTGCGCGCGTGGAGATCGTCTGCGCTTCGTCTTCGTGATCGTGATGGCCGTCGTGTCCGTGTCCATGCCCGTGATGATGGCCATGCCCGTGGCCGTGCCCATGGTGATCGCCGCTCAGCAGCCACACGCTTGCGAGATTCACGAGCAGGCCGAGCACGGCGATCGGAATCGCTTCGTCGAAATGGATCGGCACGGGCGACAGAAAACGCGCGACTGCTTCGTACGCAATGAACAGCGCGATCATCGCGAGCACGATTGCGCTCGTGAAGCCGGCCAGGTCGCCGAGCTTGCCCGTGCCGAACACGAAGCGCGGGTCGTTGGCGTGCCGGCGTGCATAGGTGTACGCGAGCGCCGCGATCAGCATCGCGCCCGCGTGGGTGGACATGTGCAGGCCGTCGGCGACGAGCGCGAGCGAGCCGAACAGCGTGCCGCCGACGATCTCCGCGATCATCATCGCCGAGCACAGCGCGATGACGGTCCAGGTTCTGCGTTCGTTCTGCTCGTGCGCCGCGCCGAGGAAGATGTGGTCGTGCCCTGCGCCGAACGCGACGTTTTCGAATTCGCTCATCGATCGCTCCGATTATTTGAAGTAGCTGTGAACCACGTCGATCAACTGCTCGGTCGCGCTGCCTTCGTGGTCGTCGGCCGCGTCGACGAGATGCGTGCGAATGTGGTCCTCGAGCACGACGGCCAGCAGGCCGTTCATCGCACCGCGGCAACTCGTGATCCGCTGCAGCACCTCGTTGCAGCCGCATTCTTCCTCGAGCGCGCGCTCGATCGCTTCGACCTGCCCCTTGATGCGGCGAACGCGGTTCAGGAGCTTCTGTTTCTCTCGAATGGTATGGCTCATCGCCTCTCCCCTAAATACCGGGGGGGAGTATATATCAATGTGCGAATTTGTATAGTGGGGAGGGGTATGCGGCATTCCGACGCCGCGAGCTGCAGGCGACGCTACGCCGAGCGCGGACGGCTCGCCTTGCCGCGGATCATGCGCGGGCGATCGCTGCCGGTGCGGCGCCGATGCGCCGCACGATTGCTTCTTCGCGTCGATGTAAGAGGGATGAATCGTCGCGTGCCTGGCGGCGCGCGGACGCACGGTGTCGCGCAGAAAACGACAAGGGCGCCGATGGCGCCCTTGTCGTCGACTTCGTTCGTCGAGATGGATCGATCAGCTTGTCTTGCCGACGGCCACGTGCTTGCCCACATGGTGGTGGTTCATATGGGTCGACGCATGGCGCGCGTGAGAGCGCGACGTCTGCGTGCTCGCGCGATCGGCCTGCGTATCCGAGCGATCCGCTGCGCGGGAGAGGCCCTTGTCGCGGTCGCCGGACTTGAAGCCGTTCGTGTTCGTCATGCCGGAACTGCTCATATGGCCCGCCGACATGCCGCCCGAATTGCCGCCGGCACTACCCATGCCGCCCATGCCGCCGCCGTGGCCGCCGCCACCGGCACCGCCGCCCGCCGCGTGCGCGGCCGACGACATCAAGATGAACAGACCCGTAGCAGTCAGCGCGACCAAACGATTACCTTTCATTTTTGTCTCTTCCTAAACGTTGTTTGGGCAATTGCATTGTACGAACCGCATTTGCCGTGCAACGGCGGCGTTGTAATCAAAGGTAACCGCTGCGGTAACTCCGTTGCGGCGCAACGGCGCGCGCGGGCGAAAGCCGCACGAGCGGCCTGCACAATCCGATTGCAAACGCGTGCGCGGACGAGTCGGGCCGCGTTCGTGCAAAGCGGAAGCACGCGTTACCGGTTGGTTACAAGCGTGCCGCGTTTTCCCGACGCGATCGGCGCCGCGCGGTCGCCGATCAGTTCGGAACGGCGCCGGCAATTGCCGTTTTCATGAGCCCGTAGCGCGGCTTTTCCTGTGCGCTGTTCGTCAGCAATCCGTAAGCGCCGCTGCGGTCGTCATAGAGTTCGTACCAGTCGAAGCCGATGACGTTGTACGTCGCTTTCGCGGCGGCCAGCTCGGGAATCGTCTTCGCGATGTAGGCCGCGATCTGCGCGTCCGAGTTGTCCGTGTTCACGCCGATCTCGGTGACGACGATCGGCAAGTTGTAGCGGTCCTTCAGCCGCGCGAGCACGTTGTATCGGCCGGTTTTGCCGAGTGCGTTTTCGAGGTCGCCGCCGTTCGAATACCAGTGCCACTGGATCACGTCGGGCGTGAGCTTCGGGTGTCCGGTCGTGCCGTCGGGTTGCGTGCCCGTCATCAGGCCGTCGAGGAAGCCGAAATGCAGTGCGCCCGACGTCGCGTTCGCGATCAGCTTAGTCGTGCGATTCGTGTCGACCGAGCGCCAGCCGTCGAGCGCGCCTCTCAGCGCGCCGCGCCAAATGGGAAAGGTCGAATTGTCGTAATCCGAAACATTGATGCCGTCGCCCTGGATCGGCGCGTTGTGGCTGTCGATGTCGTACTCGTTGCCGAATTCCACTATCGGGATGCCGGCCAGCTTCTTCGCCGCGTAGACGGAAAGCTTGTAGGCGTACGCATAGGCGCTCGCTTCGGTCGGCTGCTGCCCGTTCAGCGAGGGATCGGCCCAGGGGTGCGCCTGGATCATCGGCAGGACCGTGACGTTGGAGCCGAGGCCGGGGATGACCGTCGACGCAAGCGTGTCGATGTGAGCCGGGATGTACACGTCTTGCCGATAAACGCTCATGCCGAGCCCGGCAAGATGGGCCGCCTGAGTGGCGAGCGGGACCGACGCATAGACGCCGCCGTCTACGTAATGTCCGTTCACGCCGAAGAACGGCAATGCCGAAGCGGTGCTCGAGGGCGACGACGCACCGGATGCGGGCGCGGCCGTGCCGGACGAAGATGTCGACGGCGAGCTGGAAGCCGGTGCGACGACGTTGTTCGTCGGTGCGGCGGCGTTGACCTTGGCCTGATCGCCGCCGCCGCCGCAAGCGGAGAGCAGCAGCGCGAGCAATGCGGCTCTCGCCGCAGGGTAATGGATAGGAATACTAATGGATTGTGTCACGCTCATGGCGACCGCAGCTAGGCGTTTCATGGTGGGATCTCCGGAAGGGGAAATCTCTATTTTAGGTTAAATTGAGATAAACCTATCTCAAAATTGAGCAGTGATCTCGTTGAATATTCACGTTGGAGAGATAAATAGTGGGCTCGGGGCGGCTTTTGCCTACTCGGCGTTGGGCTCGGCGAGCGTTCGTGACGTGATGGGAATCGGCGGGCGCGACTGGCGTGAAATACGTGGAACGCTTGTGTGGCGGGCCTTTGCCGCCATCGTGCATGGTCTCGGTTCATGCCCGATACGCACGGGAGAAAGAAATCGATCGAATGTTTTGTCTACTGAGGTTCTTGCATGATTCATGATCGATTCATGAAACGATCGTCGGCGCCGTAGCAAAGATTTAAACGCTTGAGCCAATAAAAAACCGGAGGTGCGGAAACCTCCGGTTTTAGGTGCGATTACTTCTTCGTATCGAATCGATTCGGAATCCGATCTGATCGGAGCCTCTGCCTTCAGTTTCGAGAGGCTTTCGCGACGGCTCCTTTCGCCAACCTGAACGTCTGCTTCGCCTGAGCTGGTCGGGCGGGGCGTCGAGGCTTGGTCCAACGCTCGGCGACGTCGCGCCACCCGTCCCGCAGCGACGTGCGGGGCGGGCGCGGCGGCGCGACGTATGCATTGAAAATGTGGCCGGCGATTTTCGCGCCGACGCTGTCGAGGCGCTGCAGCGCCGTTTCGAGTTCGGCCGCGCGTGTCGTCCTGCCGCGCGACACGATCAGCACTGCGTCGCAATCCTGCGCGGCGATCGAAAGCGCATCGCTGAACGGGAGCACGGGGGGCGCGTCGACGATCACGAAGTCGTAGCGCGTGCGCAGCGTCGCCAGCAACTGCGAGAACTCGGCGCGCTCGAGCAGTTCGCCCGGATTCGATCCCGTGAGCGTACCGGGCGTCATCACGGACAGTTTGCTCTTGCCGAGCTTGACGATCGCCTTGTCGAGCGGCTGGCCGCCTTCGAGCACGTTCGCGAGACCGATGCTGCCGCCGTTGCGGCCCACGCCGAGCGGGTTGTGCGAACCGCCGCGCATGTCCGCGTCGACGAACAGCACCGACGCGTTCGCGTCGGCGAACAGATACGCGAGATTCGATGCGACGAAGCTGCTGCCGACGCCCGCGGTCGGGCCCGCGAACGCGAGCACCTTGCCGCCGCCGCGGCCGTCGTGCGCAAGCGCTGCGCGCAGGCTCGTGCGCAGCGCGCGCAGCGCCTCGATGCCCGGGTCGTTCGGATATTGCGCGGCAAGCGGCTTTACCGCCGCGCGTGAGCTGCCGGCCCTGTCGTCGCGCTGCGCGAGCGCGGCCGGCGACGGTGCGATGACCGCGACGCAGGGGATGTCCGACACGTCCGCGATCGATTGCGGACCGTTCAGCTCATCGCGATGGCGCGCAAGCAGATACGCCGCGGCGAGGCCCGCGAACAGCCCGCCCAGCAGCGCGCCGAGAATGATGATGCCGCGCTGCGGCCATGCCTTCTTGTACGGCTTGCTTGCCCAATCGACGACGCTCACGCCCGGCGTCGTGCTCGCCACGGCGATCTCGAGCTGCTGCGCGTTGGTCAGCACGCTCGTGTAAAGCTGCGTCGCGACCGATACCTGCCGCGACAGGCGAACGAATTCGCGTTGCGCGGTCGGCAACCGGTTGGCCGCCGTGGTCGTCTGCTGAATTTCCTTCTTCACCTGATCGAGCTGCGTCTGCACGGTCTGATAGGTCGTGCTGCCCGGCAGGAAGCGCGCCTTCACGTTGTCGAGCGCGAGTTGCAGCACGGTTTGATGCTCGGACAGCGAGTTCAGCCGGTTGATGAGCGCGATGCCTTGCTGGTCGACGTCGATCGTGCCCGTCGTGGTGCGGTAGCGGTTCAGCGCGTCCTCGGCTTTCTCGAGGTCCTTCTTGAGGCCGGGCAGGCGCGCGTGCAGCGAGTCGAGATTGCGCTGCGCCTTCTCCGCGCGATATTTGATGTCCTGATCCAGATAGACGCGCACGATCGCGTTCACCATTTCCTGCACGCGCTGCGGCGTGTCGGCCTGGTAGATGAGCTTCATCATCGACGGCTCTTCGAGCGTCGAATCGCGATTCGCCACGACGGTCTTCATTTTCTTCATCACGTCGTCGTAGACGAGCTGCGTCGGCTCCTTGACGATCGAGAACGCGATGCCGGCGCGCGCGCGCAGCGTGTCGACGCGAATCTGTCCCGCCTGTGCGCGCTCGCCGTCCGCGGCGACGGCGAACGGCACGGTCTGGCCGACCGCGCCGCGTGCGAGCAGGCGATCGCTTTTGTCGTAGAGCGCCCATTGGCCGTTTTCACCCGCGACGAGCCGGAATTTCTTGCCGAGCGCGGCGTCGGGCAGCGAGAGCTCGCCGAGCTTCAGCTTTTCGCCGCCCCATGCGAAGCCGGACAGTCCGAGGAACGGCGACGCGAGCTCGTCGTCGCTCGCGTGGCCGGAAGCGAGCAGACGGCCGATGAGCGGGAAATAGTCGAGCGTGCGGATCTCGAGGTTTGCGCCGATCTGTTCGATCGCCGCGCCGACGATCGCGCGCGACGTCAGCACCTCGCTCTCGTCGTTCGCGGACGGGCCGTTCGAGATCGTACCGGACACGTCCGACAGCGCGCTGATCGACGATCCGGGCTTCGTTTGAATCCGCAGCAGCGCTTCGGCGCGATATTGCGGCGTGGCGACGAGCGCGTACAGCAGGCCGAGCGCGAAGAACACGACGACGATCGCCGCGAATAGCGTGCGATGCCGAGCGACGCTCCACCACAGGCTCGCGAGCCCGTCGTTTCTCTTGGCGTGCGGAGCCGCCGAAATGGGTTGTGCTTTCAGATCCATCGTTATTTCCCGTGATATGCGGCGAAGGCCGCCGCAATCCTCTGAGTCAATCCTCTTCATCGAGCGCGTGCCCGGCTCGGCGCGAAGGCGGAGCCGGGCGCGACGCTCATGCTCCGATCGTGATGAATATCGGCCCTCGCGTTTCCGGAACGTCGAGTCGCCTGCGGTTGCCGGCATCGAGCCCGGTGCCGTACATGTCGGTCACGGCGGCACCGGCGGGCAGCCGCGACAGGTCGACGCCGATCGCGTTGCCGTCGCCGTAGCACCAGACCACATACTTCGTCGCGCGCGCGGCGGTCAGCTTCAGCACCACGTAGCGCGCGTCCGAATCCAGAAAATACTGAGCGCGTTCGGCATCCCCGGTGAACGAGAAGAGTTGGCGAACCGCGACGTACGCGGGCAGCTTCCCGTTGTCGGCGTCGAGGAGTCCGAAGTTGTGCTCCATGTTCTTGCGATCGCGGCCGTCGTCGCGAATGTCGTAGTACGACGTGAGCCCGATCTGCGAAATCCAGTTCGCGAGCAGCAGCCGCACCGCGTACTTCGCCTGCCGCGCGCGTGCGACGCTCGAATGGCCGTCGCCGATATCGGCGACGTAGTTGTAGCCGTAGGCCGGGTACGCCCATTCGGTCGCCCAGATCTGCTGCCGCGTCCGATACGACGACAGGTCGCGCCGCAGCGCGGCGTAGTCGGCGAACACCGTTTCCGGTTCGGTTTGCCGGTACGGATGCACGCTGACGGCGTCGGGCGCGGGCTGCGCTGCGCTGGCGATGTCGCCGACCGCGCGGATGAACGTGCGGTTGACTTGCTGCACGCCGCCCGTCGCGACGATCGCATCGGGATTCGCGGCCTTCACCGCTTGCAACGCCTGCTTCAGCACGTTGCGGTAAGCGGCCGGAGACGGCTCGCCGAGCCAGTAGGTCTTGTGGTCCTGCTCGTTCCACACCTCGAAGCGCACCGGCTTGCCCTTGTAGCGCTGCGCGGCCTTGAACACGTACCGGCGGAACGCGGCGAGCTGAGCGGGCGTCGTCGGCGGCTGGTTCGGGCTGTGCACGCGATGCATGCCGCCGAGAATGAACAGCGCGCCGAGTCCGCGCTCGGACAGATCGGCGACGAGCGCGTCGTATTTCGAGAAGTCCCAGCCGTGCGGTGTGTCCACTGCTTCCCAGAACAGGTCGGCCCGGACGAACGAGAAGCCGGCGTCCTTGACTGCGTCGAGCAGCTTCATGTCGCCGATCGCGTGCACCGCGATGCCCGTGTTGTCGCGCGATGCGACGAAGCCCGGCAAGTCGACGTATGCGCGCTTCGCGTCGGCGTTCGCATAGGCGGCGTCCAGCGCGACGGTGCGCGCGGCGCCGGCGAGGCGAGGCGCCCCGAGTGCCGCGCCGGCGAGCGCGACGAGCAGCCGGCGGCGCGGGTTGGGCGTGCAGTTCTTCATGTCGTCGTTTCCTTCGCGGCGCATGGCGGCTTCAGCGCGCGTTCGGCGCGATCACGCCGGTGTCGTATCGCAGCCGTTCGAGCGCGATGCGCGCGCTGGCGACGTGCGCGCGCTGCGGCGCGCGCAGACCGATCGAGCGCAGCGTGACGCCGAGGAACAGCAGGCAGCCGATCGTTTCGCAGATGTCCGTCGTCACGCCGCTCACGAGCAGGAAGCACAACATCAACCAGACGGGCCGATCGTTCGCCGGTTGCGCGAGGACGAAGCGCACGAATGCGGCGACGAGCAGCGCCGCACCGATCACACCGAAATTCGCGACGGTGTAGAGCGCCATGTTGTCCGCGTAGCCGACGTTGAAGCCGAAGTCGGCCGTGTAGTAGCCGACCGCCGAGCCGAATCCGCCGGGCCCGATGCCGAACCAGATCAGGTGCTCGCGCAGCAGCCCTTCGATCAGCAGCGGCCACGTGTTGATGAAGCGGTCCTGCATCGAGGACAGCGAGCCCGAGCTGCCGACGTCCTGCGTGCTCGCGAGCGTGACGAGCCAGCCGGCGATTGGCAGCGCGATCGTGATCGCGGTCGCCCAGATGCAGGCCGTGCGCAGCGAACGCGTGCGCAGCATGAAATGCAGTGCGACGACGAGCGCGAGCGCGACGAGCGTCGTCTTGTTCGTCGTCGCCCAGATGCCGACGGCCGCCAGCGCGAGCAGCGCGGCGAGCGCGAGCCGCGAGCGCAGGCGCGGAAACACCCAGGTCGTCAGCAGTCCGATCATCAGGCCGGTCGTCGCGCTGCTTCGGCCGAAGCCGGGCAGCCGCGACGACGTGCCGACATACGACGACTTCGCGAGCTGCACGCTGACGCCGCCGATGTCGACGCTGCCTCCGACCCACGGCAGCTTCACGAAGTAATTGAGCAGCACGCCGCCGATGCACAGCAGCGCGAGCGCGACGAACGCGCGGAGCATCCGCTGCGACTCGAGCTCGTCGAGTGCCTCGAGCGGCATGACGAGCGCGAACAGCATCGGCGCGATCGTCCAGATCCAGAAGCCGACCGCGCTCAGGCTGACGCCGTTCGCGAGCGACACGCACGTCTGCGCCGCCAGATACGCGGCGATCAGCACGTGGCTCGCCTTCGGCCGCTGGACGATCGCGAGCCCGAGGCACGCGACCATCAGCGCTTTCGGCAGATAGCCGAGCGCTGCGACGCCGGCGAGCGACGTGTAGTAGCGGATCGCGCCGGACAGCACGTCGCTCGCGACTGCGATGACGAACGTCGCCGCCCAGAGTCTGTGTATCGTCGAGATACGTTGCATCGGTGCGTAATGGTCGAATGGCGAGTCGGGCTGCGGATCGAACCGCCGGGGGCTGCGGGCTGGCATCGTCGAGTCTCGAACGGTTGCGGGCACCGCCTTTAATCAGCGAGCGATGCCGCAAAACGGCGGTCTCGGCTCAATTCGTCTGATTCACTCCAGCCGCGCGCCCGTAGACGCGTTCGCGCGGCCAGCCGTCGTTACGACGGCCGGGTTGGCGGGAGGAGCCGCGACCGTCGGGCCGTGGCGTCGGACATGGATCGACGTGCGAGCCATGCATCTGCGTCGAAGGATAGCGTCGCCGCCCGGCGGGGAAAGTACGACAGCCCACACTACGCAGATGGGATGAAAAGCGAGGAATCGGCGCGGGCGGCGGTAAAAAATAGGGGAAGGCAATGGCACGCGGCGCGCGCTTGGCGGAAGGCTGCGTGAAACGATGCGGCCGCTGCGGGGGCGTCGGCGGCCGTGCGCCGAAGGCAGGTGCGCAAGCGGCGCCGGAGGATCGGCGGGCGCGCTCTTGCGCGGAGTCGGCGCTGTTGCTCGAGGTCGTCGCGCGAATGTCAGGGAATGTGAGCTCGCCGGTTCTTCCGATGCGCAATCTCGAAATGGCCTTGCGTGCTTCGGCGGCCGAATCGATCGGGCACGCGGCGCAGCATCGCTCGCCGCTTGCGCGATGGACGTGCGTTCATGCGGGATCGATCGCGCGGCGCCCCGTCATGCGCACGACGGCATGCCGAATGTGCATCGACGCTCGCGGCGCTTCGATCGCCGCGCGTTCGCGCTACGCGTGCCGTTCCCATCCGACCACCCGCCCGAGCTTCGCGAACAGTCCGTGCCGCGCGATCCATTCGGCGTACGCACGATATTCCGGATCGCGCATCAGATGCCGTTCCTCGGTCTTCGCGCGCAGCCAGTACAGCAGGTTCACCGCGACGAGCGCGGCCGAATGCATGATCGCGAGACGCCAGCCGAGCGGCTCGACGAACGGCACCGAGATCATCCAGTACGACAGGTTCTTCGCGAGATACGCCGGATGCTTCGTGAAGCGATACGGGCCCGAGGTGATGATGCCGCGATTCGTCAGATTCGAGAAACGCAGTCCGAACGAGATCGTCGACAACGCATAGCAGAGCAGCAGCGCGACGATGACGACGCCCCACGCGAAGCGGATCGCGGGCGCGGACAGCAGCCAGTTGTCCCAGAACATCGAGCCTTCGTAGTGGATGTAGTTGTTCCCGATCAGCGACCAGAACGGCTGGTAGCAGATCAGCGCGGCGAGCCAGCCGAGCGTCGTCGGCTCGACGCTGCGCACGTGGCTGTCGAGAAGTCGGAACGTGCACAGGTAGCCGACCGCGCCGAACATCAGATCCATCGTGTACGACAGGTCGTACATGAAGCGGAACGTCGCGAGCGAGAACGGCGCGCTCGCGGCGCTGGCGAACGACGCGCCGATGCGATCCGCGTCGGTCGACAGATAGACGACCATCAGCGGCAGGAAGAACGCCTTCACGGCCCAGCCGGCGAGCATCTCGCGAATCGGCCGCCAGTCGGCCGGGCGCTGCCCCCGCAACAGCCATCGGGCCCAGCATAGATAGGCGTCGTCGACGTCGCGCTGGCGGCGGTCCATCCAGCCGAAATAGAACGGTGCGGCGAGCGCGACGTACGGCGCGAGCGTGCCGACGAGCGACCAGAACGGCTGGTAGAACGCGCCGTGATATTCGGGCAGCAGCCAGTAGACGAGTGCGATGCCCGCGTAGACCGACGCGAGCGCGGCGAGCCGCAGCGACACGCGCGCGATGCTGAGCGGCCGCAGCGCGCGGTTCGCGAGACCGGCGCTCGGGCGCAGATGGACGCGCGCGACGAAGAGTTCATACGCGCCGATTGTCGCGATGATCGCCGCGCACGCGAGCAGGCTGCGTTCGGTGCCGGTCAGCGCGGCCGCGCCGCGCGACGCCCACAGCGTGACGAGCCCCGCCGCGATGCCGGCGAGGCCGATCGAAAATGGCGTCGCCGAGCGCGGCGGCCGTTCTTGTGCGTTCGCGACGCTGTCGAGAGTGGATTGCATGTCATCCCCCGTGTCATGACATGGACGGCGGGCGGCCGGGTGTTTGGATTGGTTGGTCCCGGCCGCCGCGCCGTTCGGCTCGCCCGCGCTTACTTGCCGGTGACGCCGCCGAGCAGGCCGCCGATCAGGTTGGTCACGGGCGCGAGCAGATTCGTCGTCGACGAGCCGCTCGCGGTCGTGGTGCCGGTCAGGCTGCCGACGACGCCCGTGGCGGGCGCGGTCGTCGTCGAGCCGGTGCTCGGGGCGGGCGACGTCGTCGCGACGGTGCCGCTCACGCCGGTGGCCAGCGAGCCGACGAGGTTCGTGACGGGTGCCAGCACGGCGTTGAGGCCCGTTGTCGCGTTGCCGCTCGTCGAGCCCGACGCGCCGCCGAGCAGGCCGGTGACGGGGGCAAGCGGGTTCGTCGTGCCGCCCGACAGCGCGCTCGTGATCGGTGCAAGCGGGTTCGTCGTGCCGCCCGACAGCGCGCTCGTGATCGGTGCAA